>JAQULO010000031.1 GCA_028718565.1 Syntrophales bacterium
CCAGACCGTGCCGCCGACGGCGCCGACGGCCGACTTCAACTGGACCGATCTGGGCGATGGTGATCACGTCCTCTTTACGGATGACTCAACGGCGGTTACGGGGACGACACTGACCTCGTGGTCGTGGGTATTTCGGAATGCCGGCGGGGAAGTAATTAACATGCTCAGCGAACAGAACCCCGGAAGTATTTCATTCGGGGGCGCGGAGAACTATATTGTCTCTCTCAGAGTGACGAACAACCTGGGACAGTCGGATACGATGATGACGATGGTGACGGTGGAGCCGGAGCCGGTGACGCCGTAGGGAGAAAATTCGGGGGCCTGGGCAGCGGTTTCTTCCGATAGACGAACTGCGGGAGGAGTTGCATGGAGGGGCGATATCACCCGAATTCAGGGTACATGACACGTGATGCATGGTGGGAAGATGCGAGCGACCGACGGGAGGTACCGTGACAGACGGTGTATGTATGGGCGAAAGAAGGGTATGGTCCCTCTTCTAAGTACGTTCCTGATCGCCGCCTTCCTTGGTCTGTGCCCTCTCGATCTGTATGCCGGCTGTGAAGCGGGTGATTGTGAGAATGGGCAGGGGGTGTATCTGTTTCCGGATGGCGCGAAGTACGACGGCCATTTCAGGGATACCGCCCTGCACGGTAATGGAACTCTCATCTATAACAATGGAAACAGATATGTGGGCGAGTTCAAGGAAAACAGGCTCGATGGGAAGGGAATACTGACCACTTCAGACGGTATCTACGAGGGTGCCTTTAAAAATAACATCTGTGAGGGGAAGGGATCGTTTACCGGTGCCGATGGCAGAGAGTATGCGGGGGATTTTAAGAATAACGAGATGGAAGGCCGAGGAACCATGCTCTTTCCCAACGGCGACAAATATGTCGGCGAATTCAGAAACGGAAGATTTGACGGAGAGGGGACGCTGGTAAAATCGGACGGCAGAACATACGTCGGGGAGTTCAAGGGAGGAAAGATAGCCGGCAAGGGCACTATGACGGCTCCCGGGCGCACGTATGAGGGCGAGTTCAAAAACGACATGTATGACGGGTTCGGAACATTTACGTACCAGAACGGGGATGTCTACAAAGGCGAATTTAAGCAAGGTGAGCTCTGCGGAAAAGGAACCTACACATGTGCGGCCGGCGGGAGTTATACAGGCGATTTCAAGGACGGCGCCTATAACGGACAGGGGACACTAACGACATCCGACGGGAGAAAGTATACAGGCCCGTTCACGGACGGTAAATTTATGGGAGAAAAATAGGGAAAATTCCGGGGGCGCAATCCTCACCTGTTCCTGAATGTGCCCCTGTTCCAACATGATGGGAGAGGAATTCACCCTTGGCAACCATCGGGGTGCTTCGCCGTGACGGTCGTATGGATGCCCCCTCGTACGTTGAAGATGCCGGTCACTTCAACCCTCTTGGGGCGTATCTTTTCCACAAAGTCTTTCAGAATTCCGTTCACCGCTTCTTCGTGAAAGATTCCCCTGTCACGGTAGGAATTCAGATAGACCTTCAGAGATTTCAGTTCAACCAGAAATTCCCCCGGAACATAGGTGATCAGTATCTCCGCGAAGTCGGGCTGCGCAGTCATCGGGCAGAGACAGGTGAATTCGGGAAATCGTAGGTGCACCTCGTAATTATGCTCTCTGTATCTGTTTTCTATCGCTTCCATACAGTCTCACTAACATGTAACAGATCGGGGTGTCAAGAAGGGCGATGCCCACCTTGACGATGTACTGGCTGAGAATCATCATGCCGATCGTCGCCGGCGGGACTGTGTCCCAGAAGGCTATGCCTATGAACAGGACGGAGTCGATCATCTGGGATGCGATTGTCGAAAGATTGTTTCGCAGCCACAGGTGTCTGCCTGCCGTCTTCTCTCTCCACCAGTGAAAGGCCCAGACGTCATGCCGCTGGGATACGATATAGGCGATCATGGATGCCAGGACTATCCGGGGTGTCGAGCCGAGGATGGCATTGTATGCCTCCTGGTGCTTCCAGAACCCCGCGGGCGGGAGGAGCTTTCCTGCGAGTATCACAATCACCATGAACAGCGACATGTAAAACCCCGTCATGACAAGGGCGTCGGCGCTCCTTTTTCCTTCCACCTCAGCCACCACATCGGTGAAGAGAAAGGTGAGTGGATACAGGATGATCGCCGCGGGGAGCACCAATCCTCCCAGCATGATGATCTTGGACGCCAGGATATTTGCCAGGAGCAGGGACGATACAAAAAGGTATTTTATGAATTGAATATTTGGTTGAGCCATATTAAATTTTTATTGAAAGAGTTTTGTAAATAGGGGTAAGAGGAATATCACTGCGACATGAATCATGTCAATTGATTTTTCAGGAAATTACCGGTAATAAGACCCCAACTGAGGGCAGGTTATGGATGAGACATATCTCGAGGATAGAAGGCTTTTCCTGTCGGATGCCGTGGCGGATATGGACAAGGGGCGATTTGACGCCGCCATTGCCTCCTCGGATGCCAGGCTGAAGCTCCTTCCGGGGGACATGGACGCCCATCTTGTCAGGGCATCATGTCTGGCCCGGATGGGCAACCCTGCAGAGGCCGAAGAGATTCTTAAACAGTGGGATGCTGTCGTGCGGGAGCAATCACAGGCGTACGAGATCTTGGGAGACGCGTACCATCGGGCGGGGATGGATGAAGAGGCGATCCGCTCCTATAGGAGGTTTATGGAGCTGAATGCCGGGAGCGACGCGGCAGGGCGCGTATCCGGAAAGACAGTATCACTGCAGGATGCTGACATCAAAGAGGGGGAAGCCTTCGAACCTGCCACATCGGATGATTTTCACACCGTCACCCTGGCCAGGATGTATGTGAAACAGGGACACTTCCGGAAGGCGGGGGATGTCATTGACAAGACGCTGGAAAAAGATCCGGAAAATAGCGAGGCCAGGGAATATGCCGGGCGTGTGCACCGGCTGATCGAGAAGGGGTGGAAACCGGTTGTTGATGAACTGGACAGATGGCTCAGGGAGTTACAAAAAAGAAAGAGTCCATGAATCTCCCCGGCTGGGCGACCGTACCCGGCGCGTACGGTCGATGCTGCCCGGGTTTGATGTGGAGGGCATTCTTCTTTTCGGAGAAGCGAATATTCGCTACCTGACGGGGTTTGCCGGGAGTGATGGGACCCTTTTTGTGGGCAGAGAACGGTCCGTCCTGCTTGTGGATGGGAGGTATATAACCCAGGCGAAGGAGGAAGCGGCGGATTGTGATGTCGTTGAATTCACGGACAGGGCGGAAGGGGTGGTTGGCGTAATTTCCGGTCTGGGCCTGAAAAGGGTGGGGATTGAATCCTCGGTCATCACACTGGACAGCTATCTTACGTTACAGGACCGGACGGCCGGGGTTTCTCTCAAGCCCTTGTCGGGGGAAATAGAGCGCATACGGATCATAAAGGATACGGGCGAGGCCGCCCTTCTCCGGGAGGCTGCGGGAATGGCGGCGCGTGCGCTTGCGGGGACGCTGGAGCACATCGAACCCGGTATCACCGAAAGGGACGCCGCCGCGATCCTGGAGATGAAGATGAGACAGGCCGGGGGCGAAGGGCCGTCCTTCGAAACCATTGTGGCCTCCGGCAGCAACTCGGCCCTTCCCCACGCGACCCCCGGTGCCCGTGAGATACAGGATGGTGATTTTGTAACCATAGATTATGGGACTGTCTGCGGGGGGTATCACTCGGATGAGACCTGCACCTTTGCCGTGGGAGGCGTAACGGAGAGACAGGCTGCCGTGTACGCTGTCGTAAAGGGGGCGCACGATAAGGCGATCGATGCGGTGAAGGCGGGGGTTTCCTGCAAGGATATCGACGCCATTGCCAGGACCCATATTGATGATGCGGGTTACGGCGCCTATTTCTCGCACGGAACCGGGCATGGTGTGGGGCTTGCCGTCCATGAGCCCCCCCGGTTGTCCGGACGGGCGGAAGACTTCCTGGAAAAAGGAATGGTAATTACGGTAGAACCTGGTATCTATATCCCCGGCCTGTGGGGAGTGAGGATAGAGGACACCGTCATGGTTGAAAAAGATGGATGCGAAGTTCTGACAAAGATGTCCAAGGATTTGAGAATACTATAATATACTTTGCGAGGGTGTTGACTTATGTCGTTTCCGAATGATTTGATTTACAGCAGCGAACATACATGGGTAAGGGTTGATGGAGACATCGCGACAGTGGGGATAACGGGTTATGCCCAGGACAAACTGGACGAGATCCTGTCAGTGGAACTTTTTCCAATAGATTCATCGGTTGAACAGGGCGAGCCGTTCGGGGTCATAGAATCAGTGAAGGGAGCGACCGAACTGATTTCTCCCGTGAGCGGAGACATTGTCAGCGTCAATGAGGACCTCGCTGATGATGTCGGTATCCTCAATAGTGATGCATATGACACGGGGTGGATGATTGTTGTGGAGATGAGTGATGTTGGGGAACTGGACAATCTGATGGATGCCGAGACATACACGGATTACGTTGAGGCAAATGAGGAGGACGATTGACGACGAGTGGTTACGTGGAGAATAATCCCCTTCAAGCGCCATGACCCCTTTGAGAATATGGCCATAGACGAGGCCATATTCAGGACACATCAGCGGGGGGGCGAGTCTCCTGTCGTGCGCTTTTACGGATGGAAAAATCCGGCCGTATCCCTCGGGTACTTCCAGGATGCCGAGGAGGAGATCGATTGTGCATACTGCCGGGGCAAGGGTATCGATATAGTCCGGCGGCCTACGGGAGGCAAGGCGGTTCTTCATGGCGATGACCTGACCTATTCTCTCGTGGCCGGGGAGAGTATCCCCCCCTTCTCCCATGATGTTGTTGAAACATACCGGATAATAAGCGGGTGCATCATACGGGGCCTTGCCAAGTCGGGGATTGACGTGCAGATGGTCGAGGAAGGCCGGGGCGGGGTCGGATCGGCGGGGAGCTTCTGCTTCGCAACCTCTTACAAGAATGAGCTCCTCGTCGGAGGCAGAAAGATCTGCGGAAGTGCCCAGGTGCGCACACGGGGCGCGTTCCTCCAGCACGGGTCCGTCTTGATTGATTTTGATCCGCTGGCGGTCTGCGCGGCTATGGGGAGGACAGGGGATGCCGGGGGGGCGCAGGAGATCGAGGCCGCCGTTACCTCCGTCCGGGAAATGATAGGGGGGGATGTCAGCGTAGACGATCTGTGTCTGAACATCGCAGCCGGGTTTGAAGAGGTCCTGCATATGCGCCTGGTAGAGGGGGGACTGTCCCCAGGGGAGGAGGCCCTTAGGGACAGACTCCTTGAGGAGAAATACGTGCGTGACGAATGGAACTTGAAAGGCGGGAGGACCGGCAGTGGATATTGAAAAGATTATAAAAAGGGGGGTACTTTCGCAGGAGGCATACCCCGCCGAGGAACGGCCGTACCGGATCAAGCTTGACGCAAATGAAAACCCCTACCCGCTGTCCTCCGCACTGAAGCGCATAATCTTCGAACGGCTTCAGACTGTGTCCCTCAACCGTTATCCGGCGCCCGGTTCCCCCGGTCTGAGGGCAGCCTTCGCGCGGTATTACGGGGTGGACGAAGAAATGGTCCTCATCGGAAACGGATCGGATGAGCTCATCCAGATATTAATGACAGCCGTCGGCTCCTCTTGCCCCTGCAGCATCCTGTTTCCGACCCCCACCTTTGCGATGTACGGGATAAGTGCCCTGAACACGGGATACCGTATTGTGGAGGTACCCTTGAACGAGCGGCTGGACCTGGATACAGACGCCATGCTTGCCGCGATAGCCGACGCACAGCCCCCCCTCATATTCCTCAGCTACCCCAACAATCCCACGGGGAGGTGCTTCGACAGGGGGGGTATTGAAAAAATTCTGGAGGCCTCCAGTGGCCTAGTGGTGCTTGATGAGGCCTACGGTAATTTCTCGGGAAAGACCTTTTTGGGCGATCTCGACCGGTGGGATAATCTGGTCATACTGAGAACCCTCTCCAAGGTAGGGCTGGCGGCCCTGAGGCTGGGGATACTCATCGGGCGTCCCCCACTGGTTCATCAGTTGAACAAGGTGAGACTGCCCTATAATGTGAACATCTTCTCACAGATTGTCGGAGGGCTTTTTGTTGAACACAGCGAGAAATTTATGGAGCTGGTGGACAGAATCATTGCAGACAGAAAGTGGCTTTCGGACGAACTGATGGCTATTGAAGGGATCAACCCTTACCCATCGGACGCGAACTTCATCCTTTTTAGTTGTTTTACAGGAAAAGATGATGTATATGCGCGACTAGTCGAAAGAGGCGTGTTGATAAAGAACTTCATGTCTCCGGCCGTCCTCAGAAACTGCATGAGGGTGACGGTCGGAACGACAGAGGAGAACAGAGGGTTCATAGAGACCCTCAAGGGTGTTCTGTAGGGAGAGTGATAATCGCATAGGTACAGACAAGGGGTGGAAGGCGGCTGTGTTGCAAGGGTCGTTCTGCCCCCTTTTTTTGTCTCAACCCCATGTTTTCTGAAGGTGCGTTTTATTTTACTACGGGAGGAGGTGACAGTCTTTGGAAGTAAGAGTGTTTGACAACGATGTTGAAAGGGCCCTGAAGATACTGAAAAACAAGCTTTCAAAGAGCGGGTTTTTTAAAGAGCTCAAACTGCGCAGGGCTTACGAGAAGCCGTCCGTGAAGAAGAAGAGGAAGGCCCTGGAAGCACGAAGGAGAGTAGCCAAGGCCGCGCGAAGGAAAAAGTGGTCTCCCCGGTAGTAGGACGGTTGGGTTTTTAGCGAATGTCAGTTTCAATGGGGAAGGCGGCCTTGCGGCCGCCCCCCACAAATCGGTGGGCGCGTTTCCTGGGGGAGGTATGGAAGAGAAACAGTATCTTGTAGATGCCCTGTCTGTTAATGAATCGTGGCGTGTTTTCAGGATCATGGCGGAGTTGGTGGATTCTATTGAAGAACTCTCAAAGATTGGACGCGCCGTGAGTATATTTGGATCGGCCAGGGAGGACCCGGGAGGCTCCTATTACGAAAAGGCACGGGAGGTTGCCCGTCTCCTTGGCAAAAAAGGCTTCGGTGTGATTACCGGGGGTGGACCGGGCATCATGGAGGCGGCCAATAGGGGTGCCAGCGAGGCAGGCGCCCAGTCGGTCGGCATGAACATTCAGCTTCCCTTTGAACAGAAGCCCAATCCCTATGCCACTACCAGTATTGCCTACAAATATTTTTTTATCCGTAAGGTCATGTTCGTCAAGTATGCCATGGCCTACGTCATCCTTCCCGGGGGATTCGGCACCATGGATGAACTCTTTGAAGCCCTCACCCTTATCCAGACGAAGAGGATACGGAGCTTTCCGGTGGTGCTCATGGGAAGCGAATACTGGGGGGGACTTGTGGGCTGGATGAAAAAGACCATGCTCCGGGAGGGGAAGATTTCTGAAGATGACCTTGAGCTTATCCAGATGATCGATGACCCCGACCAGGTGGTGAAACACATACAGAAGTTTGTTGTACTGTAGCCAAGCTGGACTTCCGCCATGCACGGAACATTAAAGACAGTCCTCAGCGATATCGGCAGGGGCGCAATCCTTCCCTGTTATCTCATCTGCGGGGATGAGGAATATCTGGTGACCGATGCGCTGGATCGGATCATAGACGCCCTCCTTCCCCCGGATCAGCGAGCCCTCAACCTCTTTCATATGGAGGGGGAAGATGAAGATGTAGACGCCCTTTGCGACTCCTTGCTCACCCCCCCTCTTATCCCTGGTAGAAAGGTCGTCGTGGTAAGGAATACGAGACTCTTTCATTCCAAGGCATCATCATCCGACGTGACAGGGGAAATTACGGCACATCTTGAAAAGGATCCTCATAGGGCTGTGCGGGCCTTTTTTTCCCTTCTGGATGTGGCGGGGTGGTCTGTGGAAGATCTGAAGGAGGGGCAGTGGAAGAAGATTTCCGATGACGACTGGAGGAGCGCGATCGGGAGCACGGCCGGGGCGGACAGGGAGAAATGGCTTCCGAAGGTGCTGGACCTGTGCGACAGTCTGAAGATCACACGAGGAGGCAAGCTGAAGGACACCGACGGGCTGGAGGATGTGCTGAAGGGGGATATCCCCGTCGGCAACTGCCTGGTTATGACGGCCGCCGCCGTTGATAAACGAAAGAGACTCTTCAAGGGAATAACCGATACGGGAGCCGTCCTCTCCTTCTCAAGGATCAAGGGTGAGTCGGGGAGGAAGAACCTCCTCCTGGACAGGGTTGCGGAGGCCCTCGCTAAGCGGGGAAAGAACATAGCGCCGGACGCCCTCATCGCTCTGGGGAAGAAAACGAGTTTCGAGCTTCGGGATTCACTACAGGAAATTGAAAAGCTGGTCGCCTATGTGGGAGATCGGCACACTATCGGTAGGGATGATATAGATGCGGTGGTTGAAAAGACCGCAGAGGATTCGGTTTTTGACCTAACCTCCGCCCTCGTGGAAAAAGATGCCGACGCGGCGCTTCGGACCCTTCAGCATCTTCTTGACCATGGTGTAAACCACATCCTGATCCTGACGATGATAGCCAGAGAGGTTCGGTTCCTGCTTCAAGCGCATATCCTCTTGGAATCGGGGAATATTCCTGCCTTCCGGCCCCGTATGGATTACGGGGGGTTCCAGGCTGGGGTCTATCCCGCGCTAAAGACCATGGCGAAGCGAAAGGGTACATGGCTTGCAACCCAGCATCCCTACGTGATCTACAACGCCCTCAAAAATGCCGGCCGGTTTTCCCGTGAGGAGCTTGTCAGGTACGTGAACCGCCTTGCCGATCTGGATCTTGCCATGAAATCCTCCGGGATAGACCCCGGTCTCGCGCTTAGACGACTGCTTATGGATATATGTGTCGGCTAGTTACATTAGGCGGGCAGGTGAGGTATAGCCTCCTCCTTCCGGTTGTGCGAGGTCACAGCTTGCCCAGTCTTCTCTGTGCCTGCCGTTCTCGTTTCGATTTTCTCCGTGCGAGGCCCTTCTTTCCCGTTTCAGCTCTCGGGGGGATGTCGTCATCCTCTTCGGGGGTCTCATTACCGTAGAGCGTCATCTTCGTCTCCTCTTTCCCCATCCGTTCCTCGAATTCGGGGGAGGATATCGCCACGCCCCCCGCCCTTATCGCCGAGTCCGCCACCTCCCTGTCGGAGCTGACAACGATGATCTCTGAGCCCCTTTCAGCTCGTGCCATCCTTTTAATGACCTCATCCGCCGTCTCACCCCCTCTGGAGTATATAATATGGACGCCGTCTTCCCGGAGCCGTTCCTCCTCTGCGGAACCGGTCATCCACCCGTCGAAGACCACCGTCATCTTATGATCCCGTAGCTTCCTGTACCCGGCGACCCTCCTTATCAGCTCGTTTCTTCCCCTCTCCAGACTGAAGCGTTCGAGGCGCTTCAGGGAAGCCGATTGCCTGATGAGATTATATCCGTCTATTATGATGTGCATGGCGTGCCTCCAAAGAAAAAGGGGACGTCTGGTAATCATTTCCAAACGTCCCCCCTGCTATGCCTTTCGGGGCAGATCACCTGACCAGAATCGACTTCATTTTTTCTATCGTCTCCTGGTAGTTCCCGCTGAGGAAGATGGCAGAACCCGCGACAAAGACATCGGCGCCGGCATCCTTTACGGCCGCTACGTTCTGAAGGGTGATTCCCCCATCCACCTCGAGCATGACATCGGGTGCCAGGCGGTCTATCATCCCCCGCGCCTTCCGTATCTTGGGCAGCATGCTTTCGATAAAGGTCTGCCCCCCGAACCCGGGATTCACCGTCATGATCAGGAGGAGGTCAATATCGCCGAGGATCTCCTCAATGGCGGCAAGAGGGGTTGCAGGATTGAGCGAGACGCCCGCCCGTGCCCCCAGCTCTCTGATCAGGTGGATTGTCCGGTGGAGGTGGACAGCCGCTTCGACGTGCACGGTAATGATATTGCTCCCCGCGTCCGCGAAGCTCTGGATATGCCGGTCGGGGGTCTCGATCATCAGGTGGACATCAAGGGGAAGATGCGCGATTTTCCTTATGGAAGCCACGACGGGGGGGCCTATGGTCAGATTCGGGACAAAATGCCCGTCCATGACATCGACGTGGATCATATCCGCCCCGGCATCTTCGACGGCGCAAATCTCTTCCCCGAGCCTGCTGAAATCGGCGGAAAGTATGGATGGCGCGATTTTTTTCATATCAGAATCCCATGATGAGGGAATGTACGACGCCCGTATCGACTTCTCTGATGGTCAATCTAAGCTCCTTTGCCTGCTCTTTAGCCTCTCCGGGAAAAAATATGAAACCGTGGGATATGTCGTTCTGGGGGGCGGGCCTGTCTTCAAGCGATCTGTTACGCAGATCCTCTCCTATCTGATGGGGAGCCTCGGGGTCTGCCAGTCCCTTGCTCGCGCCCAGAGCGAGTCCCGCGGCGGCCCCGAGGGCCGCCCCCTTGCCCGCCGCCTCACCGATGCTGGTCCCGGTGACGATCCCTATTGCCGCACCGATGACTGCGCCGGCGGCCCCCGCCAGGAAGCCGGATTGTGCCCCTTCGGGGAGAATCTCTCCGAGTTCCGTCTTCTTTTCTATCCGGTCATATGCTACAGCCTGGTCAAGGATCGGCCAAAGGTTGCTCTGAATATCCACCAGATAGGTCCTGCTTGCGACAACCTGCAGGGGGTGATTTCCTCTGTTATCGAAGATTACCTGGACGGGGAGCACCCCCGAACCGACAACATCGAACCCGAAGGCGGCCTCTGCCTCTTCGCGGCTGTACGCCTTGGCCGCCACGGTCGCACCCGCTACCTCTGTCGCATTCGTGTAGGCATCCGGCATCTTGAAGGGGACAACCTTTCGCTCATACCGTGCGCACCCGGCAACTGCAAACATCAATAAGAGGGTTGCCAGGATGCAGACCCTGTCTATTCGTTTCATAGCCAAAAATTCCTTTCGTCTATAACATTTGCGCCGATATTATTATCTTTTGCCAAGCCTGTCAATCTGATTCCCGCAAGGATCCCGAACTCAAACCACTAATGGTACAGAGATGTTTTGATGAATAATCAATATTACAAATATGAGTTTTTAATTTTTTTGGCATTACTTCACCGACTAAACATTCTCCTTTATTTTCAATTAGGTATCATCAAATCCACCTTTGATGGCCGATTGGCACATACATTGCGGTCTACCTTCCGTCGGATGACTGTAATTAAAATTTGGTAGCGCAGACGACAGAGACTCTCTGTCTTGAGGTTGAAGAATATACAGTATGGATAGGTTTATTCGTAAAAATCAGGAACTGAGCGCCATTCTGGACATCAGTCGAGTGCTGACCAGTTCCTTTGATTTGGATAAGAATCTGAATGCTGTAATGGAATCCCTTGCCGGTCAATTGGAGATGCAGCGAGGATGTGTCTTCTTGCTCAATCATATCTCCCGTGAACTGCGCATTGTGGCCGCCTACGGTTTGACCCCGGAGGAGATTAGGCGAGGGAAATATCGCATCGGAGAAGGCATTGTGGGCCAGGTGATCGAAAGCGGCCAGCCCATGTTTATTCCTAACATCGGTGCTGAGCCCAAATTTTTAAACCGCACCGATTCACGTCCTCAGAAAAGCGGGGTCTCCTTTTTATGTATCCCCATCGGGTTGGACAGCCATATTATGGGTGTCATCAGTGTTGATCGCATTTACACCGAAGAGCGTGGTAATGTGGACGATGATTTGCGGGTGCTATCCATAGTGGCATCGTTCATTGCCCAGTTTGTAAAACTATGGGAGCACTTTCAGCAGGCCGAGCAGGAATGCGGCAACTTGCGCTCCCAGCTCAAAGAAAAGTTCAACCTTTCAAATATCATTGGTGAGGCTCCATCTTTCCAGCATATCCTCAAATCTGTGCGTAAGGTGGCGACCACGGACACCACTGTGCTGCTATTGGGCGAAAGTGGCACAGGCAAAGAGCTGATCGCCCAGACATTGCACTACCAGAGTTCGCGGTCCAAAGAGCCCTTCGTTGCCGTAAATATGGCGGCCCTGCCTGAAAATCTTATAGAAGCCGAACTTTTCGGAGTTGAAAAGGGCTCTTTTACCGGTGCCACGACACGGCGCCTCGGACGATTTGAGATGGCGCATCACGGCACGATTTTCCTGGATGAAATCGGTGAACTGCCTCTCAATCTTCAGGTAAAGTTGCTGCGCGTTTTGCAGGAGCGAAAATTCGAAAGGATCGGCTCTTCTGAAAGCATACCCGTGTACGCTCGTATCGTCGCGGCCACTAACCGCAATCTGCTGGAAGAGGTCAAGAAAGGCAATTTCCGAGAAGATCTCTACTGGCGACTGAATGTGGTGCCGGTGGACTTGCCCCCGCTACGGGACAGGGTCGAGGACGTCCCCTTGCTCCTGGATTTTTACATGAAAAAGTTCAATGGCATGTATGGTCGCTGTGTACGGCTTGATCCGGAAGCGATAGGGCAGTTGACAGCCTACAGATGGCCCGGCAATGTCCGGAAATTGGCCAATTTAGTCGAGCGTCTGGTGATCATGGCCGAACAAGATGTTATTACCGGGGAAGACTTACCCTTTAATCTGGTGTCTCTTACACAGAAACCAATACCGCCTATTAGTGTAGACGCCCTGAATCTTGGCAGAGAAATCGAGGGCCTGGAGCGCAGCCGTATAATCAAGGCCCTGAAAGATAATAACGGCGTCCAGCAACAAGCTGCCAGGTCCCTAGGCTTCACACCTCGTCAATTGGGTTACCGCATGAAGAAGTACGGGATTGGCCTGAGATATGATTAGATGTGAGCTCAAGACCTCGGGCCCAATCGCTGTGCTGAGGAAAGGCGCTCAAACTTAACAGATCAAATCTGTTTCCACGCTTTGAACACATCACCTTTTCTTATCCTATGATTCATAACGGGCCCCTGCGGACCTACCCAAAGGGTCTTTGATCAAATTCAGCAATCGCCTGGAATCTTATTCCAAAAAGAAGTTCCGATTACCAGCCACCAAGCACTACCTACGCAATCGGACACCCAGGACCTGACATTATTGTAAATATCTACAAAAGTGTCCTCCGGGGCGCATCTGGAAAAACATCCACTGGAAACAACGTTTACCTCTTTAATGGTAATTTCTTCTATTGTCATGGGCTCTTATATCTTTAAATCGTTTCAGCTCACAGGATTGGCACGATACTTGGAATACCCGTTCTCGAAACGAAAATCATTGCTTCATAAGAAAAGGGGAAGAATACATGCGAAAAATAGCGATTTACGGGAAAGGCGGAATCGGAAAATCCACCACCACTCAGAACACGGTGGCTGGCCTTGTGGAGATGGGGAAAAAAATCATGGTGGTTGGCTGCGACCCAAAGGCAGATTCCACACGACTGCTTCTCGGTGGTCTGAACCAGCACACGGTTCTGGACACCTTGAGAGAAGAGGGAGAAGACGTTGAACTTGAGGACGTTCGTCTGACAGGTTTCGGTGGAGTATTGTGTACCGAGTCCGGCGGACCTGAACCGGGCGTCGGATGCGCGGGCCGGGGGATTATCACTTCCATCAATCTGCTGGAGCAGTTGGGGGCCTATGCGGACAGCGAAGAGCTCGATTATGTATTTTATGACGTCCTTGGAGACGTTGTCTGCGGGGGGTTCGCCATGCCCATGCGCGAGGGAAAGGCAACAGAGATTTACATCGTTGTCTCAGGTGAGATGATGGCCATGTATGCGGCTAACAATATCTGTAAGGGTATTGTGAAGTTTGCCGAAGCGGGCGGTGTACGTCTTGGAGGACTGATCTGCAACAGCCGCCAGGTTGACAATGAGCGGGCAATGATTGAGGCCTTGGCCGAAAAACTGGGAACCCAGATGCTTCACTTTGTGCCCCGGGACAACATGGTGCAGCGGGCTGAAATTGACCGTAAAACCGTTATTGAATACGATCCAGCTCACGGCCAGGCGGATGAATACCGGGCGCTGGCAAAGAAGATGGACAGTAACGAAATGAGAATAATTCCTAAACCTCTGGAGATGGAAGAACTGGAAAAGCTGCTGATTGATTACGGGATCGCGAGCTGATTGGTTAACCTTCAAAACGTATAGAAAGGAAAACGAAAATGATAATGATCAGATCAATAGTAAGGCCTGAAAAAGCGGATAATGTCATGGCCGCCCTTATGGAGGCTGGATTCCCTGCAGTAACCAGGATGTCGGTTGTTGGAAGGGGCAAGCAGCGGGGAATAAAAATAGGAGACATAACCTATGATGAGATACCAAAAGAAATGCTCATCACCGTTGTAAAGACCAAAGACAAGGATTTTGTCATAAAAACGGTTATGCAGGCCGCAAGAAGTGGAGCAAAGGGCGCGTTTGGAGATGGCAAGATTTTTGTATCACCCGTTGGGGAGACTTACACCATCAGTTCAGGAATTAAAGAAACCTCTGACGGAGAGCTTGAAGAGGTGAAGATATGAAAGAAATCATGGCCATTATCCGTATGAATATGGTCAACAAAACCAAAGTTGCCCTCTCCGAGGCTGGAATACCCTCAATCACTGCCAAGGAAGCTTTGGGACGGGGGAAGGGCCTGGTTGATATGGAATTACTGAAAGGTGCCGAGCAGGGTTATGAAGAAGCTATTTCACAGCTGGGTACAAGTCAGCGCCTGATTCCGAAGAGGGTCCTTACTATCATTGTAAAGGAAAAGTACGTGGCGAAGACAGTCAAAACTATCATAAAGGTAAATCAGACCGGCAAATCAGGGGACGGTAAAATATTTGTGATGCCTGTCTCTGATTCCATAAGCGTTAGAACTGGCGAAAATGGAGATGCCACTTTAGACGACCTATAGGGGAAAAATAATGGAGCTCATGCCCAAAGAAAAAACAGCAGAAGAAACAGATTTCCGAAAAGATATCGATCCCCAAGGGGTAAAAAAGGAAATCATGGATAAATATCCTCCCAAGGTGGCGAGGAAAAGGTCCAAACAGTTTATTGTAAACAAAAAGGTCGACGAAGAAAACTATGAGGAAATCCAAGCCAATGTCAGGACCATCCCGGGCATAATATCACAAAGGGGCTGCTGTTACGCCGGATGCAAGGGCGTGGTGATGGGTCCTACACGGGATATTATCAATCTGACACACGGTCCCATCGGGTGCGGATTTTACTCCTGGCTGACCAGGCGAAACCAGACGGATCCATCCACTACGCCGGATCACGATAATTTCATGACCTACTGTTTCTCGACCGACATGCAGGATAGAGAGATTGTCTTCGGTGGTGAAAAGAAGCTGAAAGCCGCCATCCAGGAGGCTTACGACATTTTCAAACCAAAGATGATTTCCGTCTTTTCCACTTGCCCCGTCGGTCTGATCGGAGATGATGTCCATGCCGTATCAAGGGAAATGGAAGAAAAACTTGGCATTACCATATTTGGCTTCAGTTGTGAGGGGTACAAAGGGGTCAGTCAGTCGGCGGGACACCACGTCGCCAATAACGGTCTTTTTATGCATGTGATCGGAAAAGACGATACCGTTCAGGAAGGGGAGTACAAGGTAAACCTCCTAGGAGAGTATAACATCGGCGGCGACGGGTTCGAAATCGACCGGGTTCTGAATGCCTGCGGGATCAAGATAATTTCCACATTCAGCGGCAACTCGAGCGTGGATCATTTTGCCAACTCACATACCTCCGATCTGAACCTTGTCATGTGTCATCGTTCCATTAATTATGTTGCCGATATGATGGAACAAAAATTTGGAATTCCCTGGATAAAAATCAACTTTATTGGTGCGCGGGCAACGTCGGATTCTCTTCGTAAGATTGCCCAGTATTATGGAGACCAGAAGCTGATCGATCGTGTGGAAGAGGTGATCGCGAAAGAAATGGCTCCCGTGGAAAAGGCCCAGGCCGAGATCAGGCCAAGGCTCGAAGGAAAGGTGGCCATGATGTTTGTAGGCGGCTCCCGTGCCCATCATTACCAGGAGCTGTTCAGTGAAATGGGCATGAAGACCCTGGCCGCCGGCTATGAATTTGCTCACAGGGACGATTACGAGGGTCGGCATGTGCTGCCGCGAGTAAAAGTCGATGCTGACAGCAGAAACATAGATGAACTCGAAATTCACAAAGATCCTGAAAGGTATCATCCGAGAATAGACGAAAAAGAGCTTGAGGCAGAGGAAAGACACGGAATAATGCTGAAAGCCTATGAAGGGATGATGGCGGATATGGAGGAAGGCAGCTCCTTTTCCATCGACGACATCAGCCAGTATGAAACGGAAAAAATGATTGAACTTTACAAGCCGGATATATTCTGCGCGGGAGTCAAGGAAAAATACATGGTGCAGAAACAGGGTGTTCCTATGAAACAGCTGCACAGTTACGACTCAGGCGGCCCTTACGCAGCATATAAAGGTGCAGTCAATTTTTATCATGAAATCGATCGCATGATAAACACCAAGGTGTGGAGTTATATACGTGCACCCTGGGAAAAGAATCCCGAGCTTGCCGCCATGTACGCGAATGAATAGCTGGCTTCCGCATTAATACAACTGAGAGGAATATAAATATGTTACTGAGACACACACCCAAGGAAATAACTGAACGGAAGGCATTGACCGTTAACCCGGCAAAAACCTGCCAGCCGATAGGCGCCATGTACGCGTCCCTGGGGATTCATGGCTGCCTCCCCCACAGCCACGGCTCTCAGGGATGTTACGCCTATCACCGGTCCGCATTGACCCGCCATTACAAGGAGCCCGTAATGGCCGCCAGCAGTTCCTTTACGGAAGGGGCCTCGGTCTTCGGAGGCCAGGCAAACCTGCTGCAGGCGATCGATAATATCTTCACTGTTTACGAGCCGGATATCATAGCAATACATACGACCTGCCTGTCCGAAACCATAGGGGACGATATAACCCAGATATTGGGCAAGGCCAGGGCGGAGGGAAGAGTTCCTGAAGGTAAGTATGCGTTTCATGCTAATACTCCCAGTTATGTGGGGAGCCATGTAACCGGTTTTGCCAACATGACAAAGGCTATGGTCGATTGTTTTGCAACATCCAACGGGCACAAGAGTAAGCGTATCAACCTGATCCCCGGTTGGGTGGAGCCTTCGGACATGAAGGAAATCAAGCGCATAGCGGGCGAACTGGGAGTAGACACCATTGTGTTTCCCGATACGGAAAATGTGCTCAATGGGCCTCAGACCGGTAAATTTTCCATGTATCCCAAGGGGGGGGTTACCATCGATGAACTGAAGGACACCGGAAACAGCCGGGGGACCATCGCCATGGGGCGTCTGGCAT
Organism: Syntrophales bacterium; assembly: GCA_028718565.1. GTDB lineage: Bacteria > Desulfobacterota > Syntrophia > Syntrophales > UBA2210 > UBA6078. Next base: position 17,315 of record JAQULO010000031.1, read on the forward strand.
CCGGTCCCGCAGCCCTCGCACTGGATGCAAGCTGCAAGGTGCCCTGTCAGATACTCGATCTGCCCATAGGTCTCCAGGCAACCGACAGATTTGTGGACGCCTTGAGAAAGATGGCCGGAGTAACTGTCCCGGATTCCCTTAACCTGGAACGGGGAAAAATGCTGGACATCATAACCGACATGCAGGCCTATTTTTATCACAAGAAAGTGGCCCTGGTAGGAGATCCCGATCAGCTTGAGGCCCTTACGGAATTCCTGGTAGCAATCAATATGATGCCCATACATGTCTTAACCGGCACAAAGGATAAGGCTTTTGAGAAGAGGATAAAGGAACTCACGGCGGATCTTCCGCATAAGGTGAATGTGAAAAGCGGCGGCGACATGATGCTTTTCCACCAGTGGGTTAAAAACGATCCGGTGGATCTTCTGATAGGCAATACGTATGTGAAGTATATTGCAAGGGATGAAGATATTCCCTTTATCCGTCACGGGTTCCCGATACTGGACAGGATCGGTCATAGTTACTTCCCCACAGTGGGCTACCAGGGAGGGATTCGTCTTCTGGAAAAAATACTCGAAGCCCTTATGGACCGCCAGGACCGGGATTCTTCCGAAATCGAGTTTGAGCTGGTGATGTAATTGCGAGGCGGGAAATGGGCGGCATCTCCATATTAAAAGAGAGAGAAAAACAGATATATCAAAAAGGCACTCAACCCTTTGATATGTCATGTGAAAAAAAGAGTCTGGCTGGTTCCATCAGTCAGCGGGCCTGTGTATTTTGCGGTTCAAGGGTGGTGCTTTACCCGATCGCTGATGCGCTGCATCTGATACACGGTCCAATTGGATGTGCTTCCTACACATGGGACATCCGGGGGGCGCTCTCATCCGGCCCCCAGCTACACCGGATGAGTTTTTCCACGGATCTGCAGGAGCAGGATATTATCTTCGGTGGTGAGAAGAAGCTATACAACGCCCTTGTCACACTCATCGACAAATACAGCCCCAATGCGGCCTTTATTTACGCGACATGCATAGTGGGAATAATCGGAGATGATATTGATTCCGTTTGCAGGCGCGTATCGAAAGAAAAAGGCATCCCTGTCCTGCCGGTTCATTCGGAAGGATTCAAAGGAACCAAAAAGGACGGATACAAGGCGGCATGTGATGCCATGGCAAAGCTTGTCGGGACCGGTCCAACAGAAGGGATCAGCCCGCTCAGCCTTAACATTATGGGAGAATTCAATATTGCCGGTGAGGCATGGACCATCCGGGAATATTACGAGCGAATGGGGCTGGAGGTAGTGTCTGTTTTTACGGGAGACGGTCGTGTCGATAATATAAAGCGTTCGCACGGAGCCGCACTCAATGTGGTCCAGTGTTCAGGTTCGATGATGCATCTGGCCGAGACCATGAATGAAAAATATGGAATCCCCTATAAACGAGTGTCCTATTTCGGACTGGAAGATATGTCAAAGGCACTTTATGACGTAGCTGAGCATTTTGAAGGTTCCCCGGAGGTCATGGAAAAGGCGCAAGTGCTTGTCAGGGAAGAGATAAATGCAATTTATCCAACTCTGAAGAGATACAAGGAGAAGCTTCGCGGAAAGAAGGCTGCCATATATGTGGGTGGAGCATTCAAGGCATTTTCGATGATCAAGGCCTTGAAATCCCTCGGGATGGATGTTGTTCTCGCAGGGTCTCAGACAGGGAACAGCGATGATTACAAACTATTAAGAAATATGTGCGATGACGGCACTGTGATCGTGGATGACGCAAACCCCCTTGAGCTTTCCAAGTACAGTATCGAAAAAGGGGTAGAACTTTTTATCGGCGGTGTCAAGGAAAGGCCCATCGCCTATAAACTGGGGATCGGTTTTTGCGATCACAACCATGAGCGGAAGCTCTCACTCGCGGGTTACAGCGGAATGCTGAATTTTGCGAGGGAGGTCTATTCTTCGGTCACAAGTCCGGTGTGGCAATTTGCGCCGGCCAGGAAAAGTTCCTGAAGAGGGCATGAAGAAAATGAAAATACAGGGGAAAACAGAATATAAGGCCACAAGCAATGCATGCAAGCTCTGCAGTCCTTTAGGTGCATCGCTGGTTTTCAGAGGCATTGAAAACTGCGTGCCCCTGCTACACGGCTCTCAGGGGTGCTCCACATATATACGCAGATATCTGATCAGTCACTTCAATGAGCCCGTTGACATTGCCTCTTCGAATTTTACTGAAGAGACCGCAGTCTTCGGCGGGGCAGCCAATCTTAAACTGGCCATGGACAACATCATTGAGCAATATCACCCTGACTTGATAGGCGTTGCGACCACATGCCTCAGTGAAACCATCGGTGACGATGTTCCGCTTATTTTGAGGGATTATATCAGGGATAATCGTAACGGCGACAATACTGCAATCGTTCCCGTGTCCACCCCCAGTTATTCGGGAACCCATATAGACGGTTTCCACGGCGCGGTAAGGGCAACGGTCGATGCCATAGCCGAAAAGAAGAACCGGGCCGGAATGAACATCAATATCTTTCCGGGAATGATGTCTCCGGCGGACCACAGGCATCTTAAAGAGATACTCTCTGATTTCGGCGTGGGTTACCATATGCTTCCCGACTATTCTCAAACGCTTGACGGACCCATGTGGTCTGAATACCAGAAGATTCAGGAAGGTGGAACACCGATAAAGCAGATCGCGTCCATGGGAGACGCTTCGGCAAGCATAGAGATTGGAAGAATTCTTTCCGAGACAAAAAGTGCGGGCAAATTGCTGGCAGAAAGATTTGAAGTCCCCTGTCATAACCTGGGCCTGCCCATCGGCATTAAGGAGACGGACGCATTTTTTGATGCTGTTTCGACGATTACCGGAAAGCCGATGCCGGAAAAGTACTCCGAGGAGAGAGGCCGACTCGTTGACGCATATGTGGACGGGCACAAATATGTTTTTGAGGCTCGGGCAGTCCTCTACGGCGAAGAAGATCTGGTTGTGGGCCTTGCGTCCTTCCTGTCGGAGATAGGTGTGATTCCCGTACTTTGCGCATCAGGTGGAAAAAGCGGCCATTTAAAAGGCAAGCTTTGCCAGGTCGTCGATGAGTTTGATGCCAAGGGGATCGAGGTCCTGGACGGGGTCGATTTGGTCGAAATTGGGGACGTTGCCAAAGAAATATCTCCGGATTTTTTCATCGGCAGTAGTAAGGGTTATAAGATTGCGCGGGAAATGAGCAAGCCGCTCATAAGAATTGGGTTCCCCATACACGACCGAATGGGGGGGGCAAGAATCGTCCATATCGGTTACAGGGGCGCACAGCAGTTGTTTGATATTATATCAAACACCATTCTCGCGGCCCGACAGGACGCGTCACCCGTTGGTTATGCATATATGTAAGTTATCAGGAGAAGAAAATGGACCTATCCAAGCACCCATGTTTTAACGCCAAGATGAGAGGCATTTACGGAAGGGTACACCTTCCCATCGCCCCGCGATGTAATATCCAGTGCAAATATTGCGACCGTAAATACGACTGCGTAAACGAAAGTCGGCCCGGCGTGACCAGCGCAATCCTCACACCTAGGCAGGCGATGACCTACCTTGATTTTGTGCTTGAAGAAGTAAAGAACATATCGGTTGTGGGAATAGCTGGTCCGGGAGACCCCTTTGCAAACCCTGAAGAAACCATGGAAACGCTTCGCCTTGTTCGGGAAAAGTATCCTGAAATGATATGTTGTCTCGCGACAAACGGTTTGGGAATAGGGCCTTATATAGATGAACTCGCAACTCTCAATGTCAGCCATGTCACCATCACATTAAACGCCATTGACCCTGAAATCGGTTCCAAAATCTATTCCTTTGTTCGGTCAGGCAAAAGGGTACTTGGCCCCAAGGCTGGCTTTGAAGTCTTGCTGAAAAAACAGGTCGAAGCCATAACACGGCTTAAGGAAAAAAACATCACAACCAAGATCAACACCATCGTTATTCCGGGTATCAATGAGGATCACATTGGAGCGATTGCAAAGAAGATGTCAGAACTGGGCGTGGATATACTGAACTGCATTCCCCTTTATCCAGCCAAGGGGACGGAATTTGAGCATGTGGAAGAACTTTCAAAAGAAGTTGTGACCGGGATTCAAAAAAAGGCCGCCCAATATCTTCCCCAGATGTCGCACTGCACGCGATGCAGGGCAGATGCGGTTGGAATACTGGGCGAGGCCAGCAGTGCTGAAGTTATGGAAAAGCTAAAAGAGTGCTCCAAGCTTCCTGAGATTTATGATGAGACGAGACCTTACGTGGCTGTTGCCAGTATGGAGGGCGTTCTTGTTAATCAGCACCTCGGCAAGGCAGAAGAACTTTTTATTTACGGAAAGCAAGGGGGCAAAATTACCTTTATTGAGGCTCGAAAGACTCCCGCGCCGGGCACCGGCCTGAAACGATGGGAGGGACTCGGTGAACTGATCAGCGATTGCCGTGCCATTCTTGTGGCCGGTCTCGGAGACACCCCCCGGCGTATTCTTAAAGGGAAAAAGATCGACATCCTGGAGCTGGACGGTTTGATTGAAGAGGCCGTAGAGGCCGTATTTCAGGGGCACAGCATGAATTACATGCTACGAAGAGACATTGAGGCATGCAACCGTACGTGTTCAGGCAGCGTCGGCGGAATGGGGTGCATGTAAGTGAAGAGGAGATCATAACACCCTATAGGCTCGATGCAATTTGCATAAATACGGAAGCATAACAGTCTAAAAAACTACGAACAGGAGAGACAATCCATGGAAAGACCCACATATCATATTTTAGTTTGTGCCGGTTTCAGAGCATCGGGCGAACTAAAGGGGAAATGCAACAAAAAGGGGGCTTCGGATTTAATTCCCTATATAGAGGGTGAAATACTCGACCGTGGAATGGACGCGCTGCTTACAAGCACCGGCTGCCTGAAACAGTGCGACAGTGGACCCGTAATGGTGGTTTATCCACAGGGGAACTGGTACGGCAACGTAGAGAGTGAAGAAGACGTGGACGAGATTCTGGATGCAATGGAAGATGACGGCATCGCTGAGCGCCTTTTAATCCCATAAGAAATGAACGGACTAAGAGGCGACAAAATGTTGGAACACGCAAGCATCCTTAATTGGCAGAAGGACATCGAAAGCGGCCAAAAGTATCTCAAGACCGCCTGGAATGGCCAGGCCCGGCCGACCGTCTTCACCCCTGAACTGACTTATCAGGTGACGGCCATGGCCATTGAAAAATTGTTGGTGGGCCTCTCGCGATACCACAACCAGATGTCGATGGATCATATCCTGGAAGGGCTGGTTGACGGTCTGGCCCTGATTTGCCCCATTGCAACGGATCAGGGAGATGGCATCAAGGCGCTGGGTCGATTTGACAACATGTGTTCCCTTGAGCCCGCCAACCGGCACATTCCCACCGGGGGGGAGGTCCAATGGATGCTGGCTCTCGCACGGAAGGTGGAGACATTTGCCATGGAGCGGGTGAAAATGCCTGGGGATCAGAAGAAATAACAAGGGAGGAAGGCTTCCATGAAAAAAATGAGATTCGCTGTTGCTTCCACTGACGGGGCCAACGTGGATATCCACTTCGGCAAGGCTGAACGATTTTTGATCTTTGATCCAAGTGAACAATATTGCCCGTTGAGATTGATATAAAATCGACAAAGGTGGTTCGTGCCATGGATGTCAAGATTCGCAATGCCCGTTTTGATGATCTGAATGCAATGGCGGCACTTCTTGGCGAACTGTTTTCTATCGAAGAAGACTTTGCTGTCGATGAACAACGCCAACGCCGGGGCCTTGAGCTGATAGTGAGCGACTGCTACAACAGCCATTGCATTAAAGTAGCTGAGGTGGATGGACAGGTGGTGGGAATGTGTACCATTCAAACCCTGATCTCTACGGCTGAAGGCGGCATGGTTGGTTTGCTCGAAGACATGGTGGTGACATCCAGCTTTCGAGGCCAAGGTATCGGCCACTTGTTGATAAAGCACATAGAGGCTTGGGCCAAAGAGCATAAGGTCACCCGCCTGCAATTGTTGGCTGACCGTACTAATTTCTCGGCATTGGACTTTTACGGCGCGATGGGCTGGGATCCAACCAGACTCATCTGTGTGAGGCGCACATGGAAACATTAGAAAAAAATATTTCTTCTCCTAGAAATGTCTGGATCATAGATACCACCCTGCGCGATGGCGAGCAGGCCCCGGGGATCTCCTTCGACCGTTCAAAAAAACTGGCCATTGCCGATGCACTGGATAGAACAGGTGTCGATGAACTGGAGGTGGGCATTCCGGCAATAGGGGAGTTGGTTCAGGAAGATATTCGGCAAATTGTGGCACTTGGTCTTGACTGTCGTCTATCGGTCTGGTGCCGAGCCCATGAAGATGATCTTGCTGCAGCTATCCACTGTGATGTCGGTAGCGTACATATCAGTTTCCCTGTATCTCCCATACATTTATCAGCCTTGGACAAGGACTATAACTGGGCACTCTCTCAACTTGATATTCTGATACGTGCTGCCAGAAATTATTTTGATCGGGTCACGGTAGGCGCCCAGGATGCCACCCGTGCGGATAAGGAATTCCTGCTTACATTCGCAGCCCGGGCCCAAGCTGCCGGCGCAGACCAGTTACGTATCGCCGATACAGTAGGAATCGGACGTCCCGGCACCATTATCGATATTGTATCTTCACTTAAGGCTGCCGCACCAGGATTGAATCTTGAATTTCACGGCCACAATGACCTCGGCATGGCCGCAGCCAATGCGCTCAGCGCCCTCGAAGCCGGTGCTACAGCCGTCAGTGTAACGGTCAACGGCATGGGCGAGCGGGCAGGCAATACAGCTCTGGAGCAAATCGCTATGGCGCTGACGCAACACCCCGATTTGACCTGCAAGATTGATACCTCTACCTTACTGTCCCTGTGTCGCCTAGTGGCCAGTTCAGCCGGGCAAGCCATTGCACCTGCCCAGCCTGTAGTGGGTGAGCAGGTTTTCGCCCATGAATCGGGAATTCACTGCCACGCCATGTTCCGCGATAATCGCGCCTATGAACCTTTTGCACCTCATCTGGTGGGATGGACCGATCGCCGTTTTGTGCTGGGGGGCCATTCAGGTGCAACAGCTATCCGCAGCCTGCTCGGCGAAGCCGGCATCCAGATTTCCCGACATCAGGCGCAGGCATTGCGACCGCTTCTGGCAACGTGGTCTCGTGAAAAACGATGGACTGCCGCATAAATTCAAAGATATTGCCCGCACAAACTATAGGAGGAACAAGTATGAATAGATTAACTCTTCGCCACTCACGATTGTTTCAGACTTTATTTCTCGGGTTCATACTGCTCGTGTCGGCTCTGCCCGGTACTCTGGGGGCCACC
>JAQULO010000032.1 GCA_028718565.1 Syntrophales bacterium
CTCCTGATATTACTGTATAATACTAGGACGCGCCCACCCTGTCAACCAAATGCCAAGCAAAAAGTGACTTAATGTGCTGATTTTATAACTTATTCACACGCAAAAACCTAACCGGAAATTACTGAGTCAAGACCCTTATGAAAGATTGTCCCCAACAAAATTTCCCGCTTGTCCGGATTTTTTGGTGGATTTTTTGGTTGACTACCGAAGACATTAGTACTAGATGAATGCGCGTTTACAGGGAAAGCATGAGGGGTCATGGGGCTGAGAAATCTTTTCTATCCCGATAGCATCGCGATAATCGGAGCGTCAACGGGTCCGGGAGGCAGGAAAATTCCGTACCTTCAGATTATGCAGACGCTCGGCTACACGGGCAAGCTGTATCCGGTCAACCCGAAATATCAAGAGATAAACGGTGTAAAATTCTACCCCTCCATGAATGACCTCCCGGAAGGGATCGACTTGGTCATCGCATCGGTCCCTGTAGAGAAATCTCTGGAGGTTACCAGGACTGCTGCACGAAAGAAGGTAAAGTTTCTACATTTTTTTACATCCGGTTTCAGCGAACTGGGCAACCACTCACTCGAAACACAGCTTCTCAGAGCGGCAGCCGAGGGGGGAACCAGGATCGTAGGCCCCAACTGTATCGGTGTCTATTGCGCCGAGTCGCACGTCAGTTTTACCCTTGAGGCCCAAGGAGATATACCGAAAGAGGTTGCCTTCTTCGGACAGTCGGGGGGCACGACCAGCAATTTCTTAAGGATGGCGATGGCTCGTGAGATAGGGCTCAACAAGGTCGTCTCCTATGGAAACCAGATAGATGTCGCCGTTGGAGACTACCTGACATACTTCGCGGGCGATGAGGAGATACGCGTAATCGCGGGCTACATGGAAGACATCAAAAATCCCCGGAAATTCCTGAAGGCGCTGGGGGAGGCAACTCGCACGAAACCGGTTGTCATTTTGAAGGGGGGAATAACTCAACAGGGGGCGCGCGCCGCAGCAAGCCACACAGGCGCCCTTGCCAGCGACCACGCGATCTGGTCGTCCGCAATTCATCAGCACGGGGGCGTCCTGGTGGAAACCTTTGAGCAGATGCTCGATTTCGTCATGATGGCGACAGCCAAGAGGACACCGCACGGACCGCGTCTCGGGTTCCTGGGTGCGGGAGGGGGAACCGCCGTCGCCTTCACCGATCTGGCCATTCTCGCCGGTCTGTCTCTCCCGGAACTCCAAATGGCAACACAGGAGGCAATAAGCCAAAAGATTATAGCAGTCAACACCTCCACGACAAATCCTGTTGATCTCGGGTTCTATGGGTTCGAATTTGATGTCATGGCCCATACCATCCGGGCGCTGGCACAGGATAAGAATATCGACCTCATCGTCCCCTACTTCTCGGCAGACTTCATCGCGGGCTCGCAATCTGACAGGCTGGAAAGTGGCCCGAAGACCATCATTGACATCGCCGGAGAGATTGACAATCCGGTGATCCCGGTCCTGTCGAAGTTCGCAGAGGCCAATATAGACGTGGAGCGTGTCAGGTTATCCATCTTCTCTGCGTTCAGAAAGGCTGGGCTTCCGGTTTACTCAACCATCCAGGACCTTGTCTACGCGACAAAAAAATACCTTGAATGGTTCAGCAGACCGTCCAGGAATAACCATTAAAAAATGGGGGGGGCAGCCCCCCCCATACCCGTTCCCATCCCCTCATTATTCGGATTTTGATGAGGGTTCCACTACCCCCTCCGCGCCGCCCTCAGACAGTACAAAAAGTGTCGTTCTATATGCTCAAATCATCACGCCGACCCCAGGAAACCCTTAACCACCTTCGCACAAGCGATCAGGAATGTACCGTACGTTTCTCTGACACCACATTTGGGGCACACAAGCACGCCATTCTTAGAAATTTTAGACATCGCGCCCATCAAGACACAATATATTGTGTCTTGATTTTCGGCAACACACTACATAGTGTTTTTCCTTTACAAAGATATATGTCTCTGGTAGATTTTCCCCCATAAACATTGGGGGGAGTGGCTTCTCCGGCGGAACAGCCAAGGCGACTTTGAAAACTAATTCCCCTCTGAGAACGTTTTTATCGGTACCCGGCGCAGGATTTTGCCATATGAAACTAAAAAAGCTGGAAATACTAGGATTTAAATCCTTCAGGGACAAAACCCCCATTGATCTCTCGCGCGACATTAATGCCATCGTGGGCCCGAACGGTTGTGGAAAAAGCAATATCGTGGACGCCATACGGTGGGTTATGGGCGAACAGCGTGTCACGATGCTCCGCGGAAAGAAGATGGAGGATGTCATCTTCAATGGAAGCGACGACGCACCTGCGGTCGGCATGGCGGAGGTGTCCATGACCCTGGAGAGTAATGGCCATAAAGTGCCGGAGAAATATGCCAGTTATCGGGAGATTACCGTCTCACGAAAAATATTCCGCGAAGGTGAGAGTGAATATTACATAAACAAGGTTCCCTGCCGTCTCCTTGATGTGAAGGAATTTTTCATGGACGCAGGCATCGGCGCGCGAACCTATTCGATAGTAGAGCAGGAGAGGATAGCAAATCTCGTTGAGGCCAAACCGGAGGAGAGGCGACAGGTCATCGAGGAAGCGGCAGGAATCATGAAGTACAAGACACGGCGAGAGGCCGCTTCCCGCAAGATGGAGTCAACAAAGCAGAATATTGTTCGCCTTAACGATATTCTTAGAGAGGTGAAGTCGCAGCTAAACGCCACGTCACGACAGGCAAAAAAAGCCGAACAATACCGGGAACTGAAAAAGGATATCAAAGAATGTCAATTGGCCCTGTCGCTCCAGACCTACTCGGAACTAGCCTCTAAAATAAATGGTCTTGAAAGGTCGCACACTCCCCTTAATGAAAAAGTTTTGGAGGCCCAGACGGATCTGAAGGCGCTGGAGTCCGCCATCGAGGAGATAAGAACCCGGCTTGTCGAAGGCGAAGATGCGATAGGGACCATTCAAGACCGATACTACGGTATAAAAAACGAGATAAACATAGGAGAACAAAAGATACTGTTTGCCAAGGAGGCCATCTCACAGCTGGAGAATACAAAGAAGAGGAACCTCGGCGAGATAGAAAAACTAACGGAACGTAGGGTGGCAACAGGGGTGGAGGTGGCACTCCTGAAGGAACAGACAGCCGAATCGGACGAGATCATTGCGAGCATGAAAAGCTCGATCGACAGCGATCGGGAAACCGCCGATGTCCGAAAGGCCGTGGAGTTGGAACTGAGCGAAGCACTGGAAGGGGAAAAATCCAAGCATATCGATATGATAACCGAAAACGCCCGGCTGAAAAATCTCCTCCTGTCTCTCACAAAGAATCTTGAAGACCTGAAGAAGAAGGCACAGAGGGAACACGGAGATCTGGATGAAAACAACAACAAACTGCACGGCCTTGAGGATGACCTTGCGGCAGTGAAGTCCGCCCTGGCATCCGATATGGAGAGGGTAGAACTCCTCAGAGAGAGGGGGACTTACGCGGGGGAAGATCTTGGCGTTGCAAAAAACAACCTCAGGGACCTGGAAACACGAATTGCAACACTCAGGGAAGAGATAGGGGCAAAGCAATCGCGGCTTACATCCCTGAGAGAGCTCCGGGAGAGGCATGAGTGGTGCGATGAAGGGACTCGACGCATACTGGAAGTAGCGCGCAGCGGCGCTCTAGAGGAAGATACCCACGGGCTGTTGGCTGATCATATCGAAGTCCCGAAGCAATATGAGACCGCTGTCGAAGCGGTCTTGGGAAATAAGCTCCAATATGTCATTGTCGAAAGTCATAAAAACGGGATGAGGGCTATCGACTACCTGAAAGAGAACTCTTCCGGGAGAGGAAGTTTTGTGCCGCTGGACACCGGAACGAGGGCTCAAACTGCCCAACCGGACTGTCCCGATGGGGTCTTCAGGCTGTGTGATCTTGTCGCCGCCACCGATGAAGCATTCAGGGGGGTTATTCATCACCTTCTGGAAGGCATTCTCCTAGTCCCGGATCTGGCTGCCGCCCTGCGTCTCTCTCAGGAAAGCGGCCCCGGAGAAACATATGTTACGCCTGAAGGAGACATACTCGGAGCGGATGGAGTGCTCACGGGGGGAAGCGGGAACGGCGGCGGTTCGTCGCTGGGCGGCAGGAGAGAGATCGCAGAACTGGAAGGGCAGGTCGTAGAGCTGGCGGGGGTGTTTGAGAACAAAAAGGAAAAGAGGGATGCGTTGGGTGACACCATAGCCTATCTTGAGGAAGAAACCGCCCAGGTGCGGTCGGAGACACACAGTCTGGATCTGGAGATCAATGGGCGGAAGAAAGATATAGAACGGCTGGAGGGCGAAATCAAGTGGATCAAAAAGCGGATCAACGTCCTTGCCTTCAACATAGAAAATCTCGACTCTGAGGAAAAGATGACGGTGGGAAAAATAGCGGTCGTCAAGATCGACATGGATTCCCGCCAAAACCAAGCAGATGAGGGAAACAAACGCACCCTGTCCCTACAGGAAAAATGGAGAGAGGCCCGGCAAGAATTGGAGGAGAGCGAGAAAAACCTTACGGAAAAGAAGATACTCCTGACATCTTCGGAAGAGAAGAGAAAATCGGGTATTGAAACTATCGCAAGGCTGGAGGGGACAATTGAAGAATTGAGTGCCCGCATAGAATCGATGGGTAGAGAAACAAAAGCCTGTGAGGTAAAGACAGCCGAATCCGTAGAGAGCATACAAAGTGAGGGGGAAAACCTGAAGGCCCTCTATATAGACCACGCGGAGGCCGAAGAAGATCTTGCGACAAGGAGGGCGGCACACGGAAGGGAGAATGTCGTCCACAAGCAGAAAGAGCAGGAACTCCGAAACGCGCGAAAGACATTGGAAGACCTGTCAAGACAACTGAGTGCGCTTGAGATGGAACGACGCGAAGCAACGATCCAGGCCGAAACGCTGAGAGAGGGTGCACGGGAAAAACTGGACGTCGATCTCGACGCCTCTCTTCCGGAATTCAAGGCAATGGACAGCTCCAAAGCGGAAGCGCTGAGAAAGAAACTTGAAACACACAAAAAGAGTCTGGATGAGTTTGGAGAGGTGAATCTCCTGGCCCTGAGCGAACATGACGAACTCAAGGAACGCCATGATTTTCTGGCAACCCAGATAAAAGACCTCAACTCTTCACTGGATACCCTCCAGAAGACGATAACGAGGATTAATCAGATATCCAAAAAGAGGTTTTCCGAAACATTTGAAGCCGTGAACAACCACTTCAGGGAGGTCTTCCCCAGACTCTTCCCGGGCGGGAAAGGTCTCCTCCGCCTGACCGATGAAGCCGACATGTTGGAGACGGGTGTGGAGATAGACATACAAATTCCGGGGAAAAGGAGACAGAACCTGTCCCTCCTGTCGGGGGGAGAAAAGGCGCTTGCTGCGGTGGCCCTGATATTTGCCATCCTCCTCCACCGTCCGTCCCCCTTTCTGATCCTAGACGAGGCGGATGCCCCCTTGGACGATGCGAATGTTTCTCTCTTCAGGAAACTGGTGCGAGACATCTCCTTAAATTCACAGGTTATATTCGTAACCCACAATAAAACCACGATGGAGGCCGCAGATAACCTGATCGGCGTAACCATGCAAAAAAACGGGATATCCACCACGGTTTCCGTGAGCATGAATTAACGTCCACGGGAACCCCCGCATCCCTCCCCCAACCCAAAGGTCAACCTGCTTGCCATCCCCGGTAAAGTCGTTTATAGTGGCAAGGCTCCGGCGTGTGCTCGTGGCTAATAACCAGAAAGATCGAGTTTGAAAATTATACAAATGGGAAACAGCGACAATAAAAATTTTTTTGCGAGGCTTAAAGAAGGTCTGTCAAAGACAAGGACCGGATTTGTCAGAAATCTGGATGAGATGATCTCGGGGAAAAGGATTGTTTCCACAGATATCTTCGAAGATATCGAGGAGATACTGATAGGGGCCGATTTGGGTCCTGCCTTCACCTCTAACCTGATTGAAGAGATGAGATACCGGGCGAAGAGAAACGAACTTGATAGTCCGGATGCGCTAAAAAAGATAATGAAAGACCATATGACAAGCATCCTCAAGACATGCGAATCGCCCCTGAGAATCCCCAAAGGGGAGCCCTACACGATCATGGTGGTCGGGGTCAACGGAACAGGGAAAACCACCACGATAGGAAAGATGGCATCCCGTTTCAAAAAGAACGGGGTTCCCATGATCCTGGTTGCGGCCGATACCTTCAGGGCGGCGGCCATTGAACAGCTTGGGATATGGGCAGAGAGAACAGGCGCACCCATTATAAAACAGAAAATGGGGGCGGACCCCTCTGCGGTTGTCTTTGACGCGATTCACGCAGCAGCAGCGAAAAAGGCCGTCATGCTCGTCGACACGGCGGGGAGGCTCCACACAAAGACAGGCCTCATGGACGAACTCAAGAAGATCAAACGTATCATGGACAGAGAGCTCCCGGGTGCCCCGCATGAGACCCTCCTCGTTCTCGACGCGACCACCGGACAGAACGCCGTCGTGCAGGCACAAACATTCCATAGGGAAATCGGCATCACCGGAATAGCGCTTACAAAATTGGACGGCACGGCTAAGGGTGGGATCATCATACGGATAGCGCAGGAGATGGGAATACCGATCCGATACATAGGCGTCGGTGAAGGGCTGGACGACCTCCGGCGATTCAAGAGCGAAGAATTTGTGGACGCGCTATTCGGGTAGTGAGGGCGTGATGGGGAAAATATTCGCCATAGGCGACATTCACGGGTGCCTCTCGAAACTGGAAGCACTCATTCCTCAGATGGAGATCCGCAATAGGGACGACACCCTCGTCTTCATCGGGGACTATATAGACAGGGGCCCTGACTCCAGGGGAGTCGTGGATTTTATCCTCGCCCTCAAGAAGAAGATATATACGGTCATATGCCTTAGGGGAAATCACGAGCAGATGTTCCTCGACTATGTATGTCATGACAGAGCCGAAAACTTTTATCTCTCCAACGGCGGGGACGCCACTATCGCATCGTACGAATACCGTAACACACCGAAAGGAAGAAAGCTCGACGTGCCGGACAGCCACATGAGCTTCTTCCGTTCCCTGCTCCTCTGGTACGAAACGGACGATTATATCTTCGTCCATGCGGGACTTAGTGAAAAGATTCCCCTGAAGGACCAGGAGATCGATGTCCTGCTGTGGGTACGCCACGAGTTCATACGGTCTTCCTATGACTTTGGCAAAACCGTCGTCTTCGGTCATACTCCCATGCCACACGCAGAGCCCCTGTTCTTCCCCGGGAGGATAGGGATTGATACAGGCGCCGTCTATGGCGGACTGCTCACCTGCGTGGAGCTCCCTTCAAAAAAGACATATCAGGCGTAAGCATGAAGACCATAGAATGCATCCCCAATTTCAGTGAGGGAAGAGATTCCGGAGTCATCACGGCCATTGTGGACGCCGCGGCGGGGGTAGCCGGCGTCAGGGTCTTGGACTTCAGCATGGATTGCGACCACAACAGGAGCGTGCTGACCTTTATCGGCACGCCACAGGCCGTGCTGAAGGGAGCTATCGCGGCCTGCGACCGAGCCGCCAGGCTGATAGACATGAGAAGACACGGCGGCTGCCATCCCCGCATCGGCGCGGTTGACGTCGTTCCCTTCGTCCCCCTGGAGGGCGCACATATGGCAGACGCGGTGGAAATAGCACACAGGTTCGGAAGCACCTTCGCCCACAGGCATGATGTCCCCGTCTACTTCTATGGAGAGGCGGCGCTTAGCCGGAAGAGAAAGAGGCTGGCGGATATTCGGAGGGGACAGTACGAGTCCCTCGGAGACAGAATGAGCGATCCCGCGTGGAGGCCTGATGCCGGCCCTTCACGGTTCAACCGGCGCCTGGGTGCAACCGCCGTGGGCGCGCGGAAACCTCTCATCGCATTCAACATAAACCTCAAATCAAACGATATAGGACTTGCGAGAGCCATAGCTCGGTCGATACGGCATTCAAGCGGAGGCCTGCACCATGTCCGGGCGCTTGGGGTGCTGCTCGAAAGCAGAAATATCGCCCAGGTCTCTATGAACCTTACCGATTATGAGGTGACTTCCATCCGCACGGTCTTTGACGCCGTAAAGGAACAAGCGGCCGGGCAGGGGGTCGATATCCTGGAATCCGAGCTGATCGGCCTCATCCCACGCGCCGCCCTTAGGGGGGTAACGGTAGACTACCTTAAACTATTGAATTTCTCAGAGGAAAGAGTAATAGAGAGCCACTGCCGGGCACCAATATTCTCAAGGAAATAATCCTCCCAATATCCCGATAGGACGGAGCGCTTCGACCTATCAGTCAACTACATCGCTTTGGGCACAAACCCTTATCAACGCCTATGCAGGCACCTGTATGTGCCACATCGTCACTCCTGGTGCCGGTCAGGCCGGTTTCCAACAAAATGCTTTGACTTTTATCACTTGTTTCAAGGGGGTTATATGTTTCGCCCTGGATTCAGGTTCAATGAAAAATCATGACGGGTACCCGAAAAAGCCGCTTGAAAGTATGAGGGAAGGCATGATATACGGGCAACGGCCGCGTGGCCTGATACAACACCTCGTTACTGCTGTGTAATTGAATGGAAACAGCGAGCACAATACACATTCCCGGAGTCTGTGTCGCACGCCTGCACAGGAGCAGGCGCGCGAGGCGGATGTCAGTCTCTGTAACGGCCTCGGGTGAGGTGCGCGTAACACTTCCGCACAGATGCACAGTCCGTCAGGCGGAAGCGTTCCTCTGCGAAAAATCGGCTTGGGTTGCAGCACACCGCCAGAAGGCATGCCTCCTTCGGCTCCGTCACAAACAGCTCACTTCAACCCGCAAACCTGTCTCACGGACAAAGGCGGAAATCCTTCTTCGGGAGCGCCTCGAACGTCTTGCCCGGAAACATGGCTTTCCCTGCAACAAGGTTTCCATCAGGAATCAGAAGAGCCGATGGGGAAGCTGTTCGGCAGACAACAATATCAGTCTCAACGAGAAAATCGCCAGACTCCCCGACCGTCTTATCGACTTTGTCCTCCTCCATGAGCTGGTTCACACCCGCGTGAAAAACCACAGCGAGGACTTCTGGCTGGAGCTGGGGAAATACGTGGATGACGTGGCGGCACTCCGCAGAGAATTTAGGCAGTACCGTTTGGATCTCATCTAGGGCAGCGCAGTCCGGAATGCCCTTGCCGTGCATCAACTCGTGATTAAGCACGTTTTCCTCCTCTCCGTAGTGCTGTTGCCCCAGACCGGTATCCCCGAACACGCCGGTATAGGACAAACTTTAGAACTCATCCGGCGCACCTTGAAGGTGATAGTCTTCCTGACAAAAGAGAATATCAAATTCTACCTTCGAGGCTCAACGAAGTTCCCCGAGCAATCGCTTGAATTCGCCGTCGTTCCTCAGGAGCGCACGGCCCATATCCTTCAGGCTGTCTACTGTTTCCGGAGGAAGTGAGAAACTCGTGGGAAGGTTCTTGAAATCAAAGCGCTCCTTCGGATCGCTGATATAATCAAACGCGACATGTGTCAGATACAAGTCAAAGGCATACAGTCCCCCGCCCTGTAGGCCGGTACCAGTCGCCTCCTCAAGAATCTTACGACACCGCTCTCTGATCTGAACCGACTGGTCGTACTCCCTGACGACACCGGCCACCCGGCTTACCGTGTCGAAGGAATAGTTGTCCAGCGGTATCGTGGCCGCGGTGGTCAACACGTTCACCAATGATGGTACGGACGGGTTCAGGTCCCGTTCGGACTGGGGGTCGGTGGCGGCGTTAACCACGATGATAACCAGCTTCTCGATGGATTGCCTGTTGACTCTCCGCTGGATACTGTACGCCGGGTCCGAGGTTTCCAAGGCAGAGAGGATGCTCCGCAGGCCAAGATTGTCGGCGACACCGCCATCGATGATATGGATGAATCTGCGCTCCGCCTCCCACTCCTGCCGTTTGTAGTAGCTTCTGCGGTCTTCGGCACGGTTGGCACGCTCCGGAGCGATATCCCGGTCATTGACACCGAACCCGACCCATCTTGGTTCCTGATACTCACATCCCCCGGCATAATTCTTAAAGGTAAGAGGTGTGAGCAGGCCGGGAAAAGCGGAGGAAGCGGCCACGCCTCGGGCAACGGGCAAATCGGCGAGGTCGGAGCAGATCAAGTCAAACTGATCCTGGATAAAGGGAAACTGGCCGCCCGTGCTCATGTCGGTGGCATTGATCATCAGGAAGGGTCGCGTACCGTCATCAATCAATTTTCTGAAAGTCAATCCTCCGAAAAGGTGAGAATGGTAGTACTCCACCGCCAGGTCGCTACGTCCGTAGCTCCGGCCTGCCAGTTTGAACCAGCTCACCGGAGAGAGCAATCGGAGCAAAAGGGCTTTCTCTATATCCTTTTTCAGGAAGTCGCGTTCAAAGGCCCCCTCGAATATCCGGTCACGGTACAGGGCAAAATAGGCCGCCGTGAAACTGCCGCCGGAGACCGACGAAATAATATCCACCTCATCCAGTAATCGCTTTCTTTTCCCCTTCCAGACTATCTCCGTGTCGCGTAGCGCTTCGAGAACACCGTAGGAAAAGGAGGCGGCGCGTGTTCCGCCGCCGGAAAAGGCAAGGATGACAAACAGGCTGTCGGAGTTGTCAGCCCCAAGCTTCAGGTTATCGAAGCGGTACCCCCCTGCGGGATCATACCGACAAAGAGCGGGATTCGGAGGGAACGAGGCGCATGACGTGAGGACGAACAGGAGGGATACCACCGGAAAGAGGTGTACTATTTTTTTATTCACAACGGCACCTCATCAAACTCGATAATGATCGGTTTCAATTCGTTCGTGCCGTGGATCCGGCGGATTACCTCCGGCGGGAGGTAATCCGCCGGCCATCCGAGGTCGAACAAATGCGTACCCGCTCCGATACGAAGGATCGTATTCGTCGGACCGCTCTCCACGCCGTCGATGTACACTGTCCGCGTTCTGGAAAATCGGATTTCAACGTATTGCATACTACCCCTCCTCCTTCACTGGCGATACCAAGACCACAATTCCAAATGGACTCGACACAAAACCGTCCCGGTTACTCATCATCTCGTCCCGTGCCTAGGGTAGGCCTGGGGAGAGATACGCATCCTCGGCTATATGCTCCGCTATTACGCGCTCCTTCAATAGGCTAGCTTCTCCCAAGGGAAGATATCCTCCAACAATAACCGGGTAGTACTCGTTCGGAGGGGGGCTCTTGGCACCGGTCCAGGCACCCAATGAAGGGTTTTTTTTATTTATTTCATCAGCATACCCTTGGGCCGCGGACCTGTCCTTAAACGACCCCACAACAACCCAATACTTTTTTTCTTCCTTTCCATACCCGAAAAATAACCCCACCCCACCCTTTATTCGATCAAAGGCGGTTTTTTCGGACAACTGCTCCGGGGTTTTAAGCTGAAGCCTCTGTTTTTCTGATGATTGTTCATCTCTTTCCTGGGCATATGCAGCAGGCATGAGGTGAGCAGATATGCCGGCGTACAGGTCACCCTTATCTCCCCCGGCCCAGGTTGTAATGAGGGCCGGGGCGGATATTGCCAGCGCCAGAACTTTAAGCCTCTTATTTTCTTCAGAACAAAACGCGATCAGACCCCCAAGAAACATGAGAATCGGGGTGAGTATCAAGTAGGCGATTTTATATTCAAGGATCTGATCCGCAGACAGGTTGGAGAGCCCTGAGATTATAGCTCCATAATCCTGCCCGAGAAACTTGACACAAACGGCGGCAAGCCCTCCTAATGCCCCTAAAACAATACGCTCTGTCTTCGTCATGACATCCCCTCCTTGTTTTATGCCGGTCCCCGGGGTGGTGCACCGCAGGGACGCGAGCCATCCGCCAAGCTAAAAGATGTTCATAGCTCCCCATCTAACCCGGCATTGTACAACAAACTCCGTACCAGCCTTTTCTGCATCATCAGTACATCGAGAGGCATATGCGAATGATAATCCAAGGAAAATCAGAAAGTGTTATTGAAGGGGCGCTCGAAAAGGAAAACCCCGCCTCTCCGTGAGAAACGGGGTTGCAGTACGGCTCGCACATGGTCTCCTCTTTTTGCAATAAGAATCGGAATCGACCATGAAACATACCTCAATAAACGTAGCGGATGATGCGTCTGTTGCAGTAATTGCCAAGGCATTTCAGGGGATACGGCTACAGGCAAACGGCATGGTTAACCTCTGTTTCCCCTCGCTCCCGTGTCGACAAACCCTTCGGCTCGAAGGAAAACCGGGACCCCGGGAAAGTCTTGAGGCTCATCCGCACACCGTGTATTCTTCCCTTGCCTATCCCCGCTCTTCGATGGGCACGAAGTTTCGTTCTTTATGCCCCGTGTAGATCTGTCGGGGACGATACAACTTCCATCCCGGATCGCAGATGCTTTCCCACCACTGGCTGATCCACCCCGGTAGGCGGCCGATCGCGAACATGACGGGGAACATGTTCAGCGGGATACCTATAGCCCGCAGCAGGATGCCACTATAGAAATCCACGTTGGGATACAAGCTATGGTCGATAAAGTAGGGATCATTTTTCACGCTCTCCTCCAGGTTCAGGGCGATATCGAGCAGCGGATCGCTATAGCCTAACTTCGTAAGGAGGACGTCGATCATCTCTTTGAGAATAGGAGCCCGCGGGTCGTAGGTCTTGTAAACGCGGTGCCCGAACCCCATTAAACGGAAGGAGTCATTCTTGTCCTTGGCCCGTACAATGAAGGGGGCGGGGTCGCCGCCATTGTCATATATCTCCTGCAGCATCTCGATCACGGCCTGGTTCGCGCCTCCGTGGAGTGGCCCCCAGAGGGCGCAGATACCGGCGGAGATTGAGGCGTAGAGATTGACCCTGGCGCTCCCTACATGCCGTACCGCCGAGGTGGAACAGTTCTGCTCATGATCGGCATGAAGAATAAAAAACACATCAAGAGCCCGCACCACGTCCGGATCTAAGACATACGGACGGACGGGCGAGTCGAACATCATGTTCAGGAAATTCGCGCAATACCCCAGCTTGTGAGACGGATATATCACCCGATGGCCGCGAGAGATCTGGTACGACATGGCAGCGAGCGTCCTGAGCTTTGAAATGAGTCTGGCCACGGTTATATTGACCTCCTCCTCCTCCGTCCTCTCGGGGAGGGCCGGATAAAACGCCCTCAGCGCGTTCACCATGGATGAGAGGATTCCCATCGGGTGCGCGCCCCGGGGATACTTTTCAAAGAAGGCGCGCATATCTTCATGGACCAGAGAATGCGTGTTCAACATTTCAGAAAAGTTTTTCCGCTGGGTGGCGGTTGGAAGCTCCCCGTTAATGAGCAAATAGGCGGTTTCAACAAAGGATGCGTGCTGCGCCAGTTGCTCGATGGGGATACCCCGGTATCTCAGGATGCCGTTTGCTCCGTCCATGTAAGTGATCTCGCTGGTACAGCTTCCCGTATTGACATATCCCAGATCGAGAGTAATAAACCCTGTCTCCTTCCGGAGATTCGATATGTCGATCGCCTGTTCTCCCTCGGAACCCGTCACGATCGGAAGTTCGTAGGTCTTTCCTCCAACCGTCAGCTTGGCTGTCTCGCTCATGTATTACCACCTCGCTCAAATGAAATCTCTTGTGACGTATAGCAGATTTTAAGGACATTTGCCACCGCATACCATCGTTCATTCTTTGAACGGTTGACTTACTATATGGTCCGGGTGGGGTACGTTTCAGATATGTCCAGTTATTCATCAATGCCCGATACCGTCATTTTATCTTCTCAGGCGGTCGTCGTTCGGGGACATAGGTATGGGGGAGCTTTCCTTTAAGCCATCCCTTTGAAACGTAAAGATTGCAGTAGCAACTGCCGTACTCCTTCACATCCGGGGCCCGGTAGACACAGGGGCAGATAATATCTACATCGTGTTCCCTGTCGCCTGATGCAAGCCTACAGGGACAGACCATATACCCATACCGGTTTCTGTTGGTAATGAGAGCATCGAGCAGTTCGAAGGTCCGCTCTTTGTCCCTGCTGAAATAATACCCTTTTGGTTCCTGGGTTTTCTTCAGCATTTCGCAGAGCTTTTCCACTTCCATCATAATCCCAGGGCCTCCCGTATCTTGCCTTCCCTGAAACCTACAATGACCGTGTCACCTATGACAATGGTGGGGAAGGAACAGAGCGGGTTCAACTTTCTGACGTCTTCAAGGATCGCCTCTCGTTCTTCTCCTTTCAGCAGGTCCACATCGACAAAATCATATCGTACGTTACAATCGCCCAGGAATTTCTTCGTAGCCTTACAGTGGCTGCAGGTACTCAGTGTATACAGTTTAACCTGTTTTTCAGGTGACATGATGATCTCCTTTCGCCATATCAATTGGGGGTGTGGGGTCGCGCCTTCACGCTATCCGGTCAAGGGCCAAGGCTGTAGCTTCGCTATTTTCCACAACATGATGCCGGTGGGCACAAGATAGTCGCTACCGTTGCCTAGCCCCGACTCCCAGCCATATTCGGGCAATATCGGGCGTCGCGAAAACGATGACACTCTCTTCCGCGTGCAGCATGACGATGCCTCCGTAGAATCTCGCGAGATTCCACGCGTGGGTATCATGAGGAGACACGACGACGGCGCAGCGGTGAAATTTAGGGGGTTTTTCAACCTTTTTCCTTCTTCGGATGACTTCCGACATGTCGTCCATCGTGATATTGTCGCAGGCGCCCTGCTTGACCTCAAATAACTCGGCAAGCGGTGCCTTGATACGATTGTCAATCGCGTGGGCTATCTCATACTCGACAAACTCCTCGCCCGTGACCGGGGCGCTAGCGACGGCGTGGATATAATGGCCGCCATGGAGAATCTCATACGTGATCGGCATACGTTCCTCCTTTTTCAACCAATATCCGGATCATGGTGTCCCCCCCCAAAACACACAACCCCGCCTCTGTGTGAGAGATGGGGTTGTGGTGTCATCCGTCCATAGTCTCCTCTTCTCGTTGCTCAAAGAAATAAACCCGGCCATAAGTTCTGCATAAATACGGCGCTTGGATGATACGATGTTTACAGGGATTGTCAAGAAATTTGATACAGTACGCGCTCCAAGATCCGCCGGCATGCAAATATCCTCTTGTGTATGTACCCGCCGATGTAGTAGTTTTTCGTGACAGGTCTGTGGAGGAAATACTCGATCGCTGGTACAAGGAGAGACGTAACCCGGAAACGCCGGGGCTCGATTACTTCAAAATAAAGACCCGGCAAGGAGAAGAATGTATCCTCTCGAGGGGCGGGGGATTCTGATACGATGGGGTGAATGGAAAAACCGGGAATCGGGGGGTGTAAGAGAAATTTTGAATTCCGTTTTGCGCTTTTCGATTTAAGAGAAAAATTATGCGGTTGCTTCTTGTTGAAGATGACATCAAAATAGCCTCCTTCGTCATAAAGGGCTTCGAAGCAGGGGGATATGCCATCGACCATGCTGTCGATGGTGAGGAAGGACTTCATCTGGCGCTTTCGGAAACATATGATGCCGCCATTATCGATATCATGCTTCCAAAACTGGATGGTCTTACCCTTATAGAGAAGATGAGAGGTGCAAGTGTAGCCACCCCCGTCATCATACTGAGCGCCAGGAGTTCCGTAGACGACAGAATCAAGGGCCTACAGAAGGGAAGCGACGATTATCTTACGAAACCTTTCGCCTTCTCTGAACTTCTCGCCCGCATCCAGGCCCTCATCAGGAGAGCCAGTGGGGCGACAGAGCCTACACGACTTGTCTTCAGAGACCTTTCCATGGATCTGATTAAGAGAGATGTTGAACGTAGCGGGCAGAAGATAGAACTCCAGCCCCTTGAATTTTCCCTCTTGGAGTATCTTATGCGCAATGTCGAGAGGGTGGTTTCAAAGACAATGATTATGGAACATGTGTGGGATTACAATTTCGACCCCATGACCAATGTGGTGGAGGCCCGCATAAGTCGGCTCAGGGACAAGATAGACAGGGGTTTCCCGGAAAAGCTGATTCATACCATACGCGGGGTCGGTTATGTCCTTAAAAAAAATGATTAATCTCCGCCGCACCCTGGCCTTCCGCCTGACCCTCTGGTATACGGGCGTTTTTGCCGTTATCGCCTTCCTGACAATTTCCCTTTTTTATTTGCTCGCCACAAACGTCATCCAGCGCCAGACTGACGAAGACCTCCTGGACCAGATGAGAAAATTTTCGTCACTGATAGCCACAGAGGGTGTGGGCGCGGGTCAACGTGTGGCGACCATTGAATCTCAGGCGGGAGGCGTCAAGAAGGTGTTCTTCCGTTTCCTCCACAGTAACGGGCGGGCCTTTTCATCGTCGAACATGGATTACTGGCAGGACATCTACATCAACTACTCGATAATACAGCGTCTAATTCACGGAGAGGCCCCGGTCTTCGAGACAATTATCCTGCCCGAACGCGATCACGAAATAAGGATCCTGTATGGCATCATAGGCCCGGGCATCATACTCCAGGTGGGGCAGTCAATGGAGGAATACGGCAGGATAATCTCCGTATTCAAGAGAATATTTATCGGGACGGTGGCCCTTCTTATGGCCCTTGCCGCCCTGGTGGGGTGGTTTATGGCAAGGCACGCCCTCTCCGGTGTTGAGGCGGTAACGAGAACAGCTCAGATGATATCGAGAGATGCCCTAGATATGCGGGTTCCCGTTAAACCGCGCGGGGACGAGATAGATGAGATGGCAAACACTTTCAACGAAATGCTGGGCCGTATCGAAAAGCTGATAGCAGGCATGAAAGAGATGAGCGACAACATCGCCCACGATCTGAAAACCCCGATTACCAGAATTCGAGGCATCGCTGAAATCACTCTTACGACGGAAACCTGTCAGCCGGAATACGAGACCATGACGGCAAGCATAATCGAGGAGTGCGACCGCCTTCTCGACATGATTAGCACGATGCTTGTCATCTCGCGGTTTGAAGCAGGTGTGGGCGACCTTAGGAAGGAAAAGATAGATCTCGCCGGACTTGTTAAGGATGCCTGTGAACTCTTTCGCCCCCTTGCGGAAGATAAAAAGCTCTCAATTGAATGCCGCACGCCTGAATTTCTGGATTACACCGGCGACGCAGGTATGCTCCAGCGGTTGATTTCGAATCTTCTTGACAACGCCATCAAGTACACTCCTTCCGGTGGAGCTGTGACGATCATTCTGGAACGACAGAACGATAACGGAATGGTTCTGACGATAGGTGACACGGGTGCGGGAATCGCTGAAGCGGAGGCTGTCCATATCTTCGAACGCTTTTATAGGGGTGATGAGAGCAGATCTACAGAAGGAACCGGGCTGGGGCTAAGCCTCGCCAGGGCCATAGCCAGGGCTCACGGTGGCGACATAACCGTGGAAAGCGAACCGGGGAAAGGCAGCATCTTTACCGTTACGCTTTAGTTGTCATTGTATCTTTACTGGTATCCCTCACATTACAAATTGGTAATCTTCAGATCATCTTGTCGTTAACTTCCGAGTGTATTGTAGGGCCGTAGACGAAACGAACCCCTCGTCCGGCTTAAAACAATACATACAGGGAGGCAATACATGAAATCGTTAAGGAAAGCGGCAATTGTCGTCGCAGTAATTTTTTCGGTGGGGATTTTTGCCGGTGCTGTAACGCAACTCTCGGCTGCCCCGCAGGATACGGGGAGCTATCTGGTCCCGGCTAATTTCAGCACCCTCGCGGAGCAGGTGAAGGGCGGTGTGGTAAACATCCGTGTCGAAAAAGCTGTAAAGGAAACTGAAGAAATGTTCTATTTCTCACCCAGGGACCCCTTCCAGGGGAGAAATCCCTTTGAGGACTTTTTCGGCCCTCTTCCCCGCGGAAATAACCGCCCCACCCCTAAACACCGTGGTCTGGGTTCGGGGTTTATCATAGACCGTAGCGGGTATATTGTGACGAATAATCACGTCATTGAAGGAACCGACACCATAGTCGTTACGTTGAGCGACAAAAAGGAATATAAAGCAAAGCTGATCGGCAGGGATCCCAAAACGGACCTGGCTCTCCTGAAGATAGAACCTTCAAGCGATCTTAAACCACTTGCCATGGGCGATTCCAATGCGCTCTCAGTAGGCGAGTGGGTTGTTGCGATCGGCAGCCCCTTCGGACTGGAGCAGACAGTAACGGCCGGTATCGTCAGCGCAAAGGGACGTGTCATCGGTGCGGGCCCCTACGATGATTTCATCCAGACAGACGCCTCGATCAATCCGGGAAACAGCGGCGGTCCTCTCATCAACATGAAGGGGGAGGTAATCGGCATCAATACGGCAATCGTTGCCGGGGGGCAGGGAATCGGATTCGCTATTCCCGTTAATCTCGCCCAGGGAATCGTTGATCAGCTGAAAAACAACGGTGAAGTAACGCGTGCCTGGCTGGGTGTAGGTATTCAGGATCTGACGGAAGAGCTTGAAAACTACTACGACATTAAAAATAGAACGGGTGTGCTCGTCACGGAGGTCTATGAGAATAGTCCCGCCGATAAGGGAGGCATCAAAGTCGAAGACGTGATTGTCGCCGTTGACGGAACGAGCGTTGATTCAAGTCGAGTTCTTTCCGGGATGATAGCAAATCTTCCCGTCGGAAAACGTACCAGGATAACAGTCCTGCGAAACGGCAAGACCAAAGAACTTTCTGTTGAAGTGGCAAAACGGACCGATGATGAGATGTTTGCGAAAAAGTCGATGGAAGAAAGTGATAATCTGGGAATCAAAGTCTCCGATATGTCCCCGGAAATCGCAAACCACTTCGGTTATGGTGAAAGCATACAAGGGGTAGTTGTCCTTGAAATAACACAAGGGAGTAAGGCCGAAAAAGCCGGTGTGCGTCAAGGAGACATTGTCGTGGCGGTCAATCGTGTTAAAGTCAAAACCGTTGGCGATTATCGTGAAGAAGTAAAAAGAGTGGATGAGGGCAAAGAGATACAGTTACTACTCCGTCGGGGAGGGGCTGGATTCATCGCCCTGGCGATACCGAAATAGGGTTTCTCAGCAGATGAGCCATTAGTAAATTCCAAACCAAGAAATCAGGGGATATCCTGAAAAAAGAAAGGTAAATTTCCTCCGTTTCCCTCTTGACTTTTCATGGATATCCCCTGTTATGCTCTGCCCCTTCCCTGCTTCCGGACGGCAATAATACGATCATCAATACCATTGATCAAGGTGCTGGCGAAATACCCCGCCCGAAGCCTGTTCCATAAGCTGATCTACTCCAAATTACGTACAGACCGTCGTTTACTGATGCGCCACACAAATATCTCCTTGTGTATCTGCCCGCCGATGTAGTAGCTTTTCGGTACCGGACTGTTTTGTCTTCTGAAAAGCAAAGGGTATCGTTAATCTATGAACGAAAATCTATGAACGAAATAACAGGGCAGGACATCATACTTGACTCGATAACCGACGGCGTCTTTACGGTGGACCACGACTGGCGTATCACGTCGTTCAACAGGGCTGCCGAAGAGATAACGGGCGTGCCGCGCACTGATGCCATCGGCCAGTTGTGCAAGGACGTCCTCAAGGCCGACATCTGCGAGGGGAACTGCGCCCTCAGACAGACCTTCGCAACGGGAAAGCCCCTGCGGGACCGGGTCGTCACCATCATCAACGCCGAAGGTGAACATGCCCCCATAAGCATATCCACCGCCCTCCTGAGAGACGCGGATGGCAGAACCATCGGCGCCGTGGAGACCTTTCGGGATACCAGCCTCATCGAAAAACTGCGCAAGAAGATCGAGCAAAAATACACCTTTGAGGATATCATATCGAGAAATCACCGGATGTACGAACTGTTCGATGTCCTTCCCGATGTGGCGGACAGCCTGAGCACCGTCCTGATCCAAGGGGAAAGTGGCACGGGGAAGGAACTTTTCGCGCGGGCGATACACAACCTGAGTCCCAGGAAGAACAGGCCTCCCGTCATCGTCAACTGCGGAGCCATGCCCGACACACTACTGGAATCGGAGCTCTTTGGGTACAAGGCGGGGGCGTTCACGGACGCGAAGCGGGACAAGCCGGGCCGCTTCAAGCTCGCCGAGAGGAGCACGATATTCCTGGACGAAATAGGTGACGTCTCTCCGGCCCTACAGGCACGATTGCTGCGCGTGCTACAGGAGAAGACCTACGAACCCCTCGGATCGGTGAAGAGCGAGCGGGCGGATGTCCGCATCATTGCCGCTACGAACCGCGACCTTTTCGAGATGGTACGGCAGGGGAAATTCAGAGAAGACCTCTACTACCGCATCAACGTAATGAGGCTGGAACTTCCGCCCCTGCGCGAGAGAAAAGAGGACATCCCCCTCCTGGTCGATCATTTCATAAAGGCCTTCTGTTCCCTCCAGAACAAGGCCATTGAGGGGATCACCGATGAGGCGCTCGCGTGCCTTATGGCCTACGACTATCCCGGCAACATCCGGGAGTTGGAGAATATCATCGAGCGTTCCTTTATACTGTGCAAGTCGAAGATGATCATGCCTTCCCACCTCCCCGAACCGGTCTGCGGACCCGGCACCGCTCATGATACGGGGAGTGCCGATATGACAACCTTCAGGGATATGGAGGCTGCCTTCCTGACAAACGCACTGCGGAAAAACGGCTGGAATCGCCTGCAAACCGCCCGTGAACTCGGCATCCATAAGAGCACCCTCTTTCGCAAGATAAAATCCTTAGGGCTGAAGATACCGGACAAGCGGCAGTCGTGACACCCACATCACAAAAATAATGCATCGATCAGACACACCCATAAGTCGCATATACGCGACCCACACCCAAGATAAAGGTGGCTTATTTGCAACCATCATGCGAGGCCCGCATGACACCCTGCTCCACAATAATTCGTAATAATTAAGCTTTTTGCTTTATCCCGACAACCTGTCTCGTGGCACGGTATTTGTGGATATACCTACACTGCAAAGGGGTTTGAAAGTATGAAGCTTGCCATGCCGGTATGGAATGACAGTCTTTCAACGGTCCTGGATTTCGCCGACTGCCTGCTGATCGTTGACTATGAATCAGGGACCATACACGGCCGGTCCGTGGTAGATCTCGCCGGAACCACCATGGCAGAGAGGGTAGCGCGGCTGAGGGAACTCGGCATACGGGTGCTCCTCTGCGGGGCGGTTTCACGGCCCCTGGATCGCATGATCAGGGCGGCGGGGATAGAGATCATCCCCTTCCTGCGAGGGCGGGCGGATGATGTGCTCGATGCCTATCTCTCCGGGCACCTGCTTGAGCCGGGGTTCATGCTCCCCGGGTGCCCACGGGGATACGGTCCCGGGAGAGGGATGGGGCGCAGGAAACGCGGCGACTTTTCAGGCCCGGGCAGGAACAAGAAAGGATGGAACATATGAAGATCGTGATCACATCGTACGGCAAAGATCTTGAAAGCAAGATGGACAAGAGCTTCGGCAGAGCAAAGTGGTTTATCCTCGTTGACACGGAAGGGGACACCTTTGAGGCCCATTCCAATGAGCAGAATTTTAACGCGGCGCAAGGCGCGGGAATTCAGGCTGCTCAGAACGTGGCAAATCTGGGGGCCGAAGCAGTCCTGACCGGAAACGTGGGGCCTAATGCCTTCAGAACATTGAACGCCGCAGCTATAAGGATATTTATTGTCAAGGGAGATGTGACGGCAGAACGGGCCCTTGCCGAGTGGAAGGAGGGAAAACTTCAAGAAACAACGGAATCGACAATTGAGGGGCACTGGGCCTGATCCTGTGCCGTTACAAAGGAGGTGATTGATATGCCGAGAGGAGATGGAACGGGTCCGCATGGACAGGGACCAAAAACAGGCCGTGGAATTGGACCTTGTGGAACAGGGACAGAAAAAATGCCTGTCCCTGAAGAAAATATTGGATTCTTTCGCAGGTTGGGAAGGGGTTTAGGTTTTGGCCGATCCAGACAGGGCCGTGGAATGGGACAGGGACAAGGTCGTGGAATGGGTCAAGGCCGTAATCGTTAAGTATCATAACAGGTTTGTTTAGCCTTCGGCCTACACAACCTAAATGATAAGGAGGTGTGCATCATGCCAGGTGGAGACAGAACAGGCCCCGCAGGGAGGGGACCGATGACAGGTAGAGGAGCCGGTTACTGCGCCGGTTATTCCGCACCGGGTTATGGAGGATTCGCCTTTGGAAGGGGATTCGGACAAGGCCGCGGCGGTAGAAGAGGACGGCGTAACTGGTTTTACGCAACGGGTCTGCCGGGATGGCAGCAGGCGGCTTATGGGTATCCGAACTACGAGGGAGGAGTACCATATTCTCCGGTTTCCTATCCCTACAGCGCAGGTCCTTCAAAAAAAAACGAACTCAGCGCCCTGAAAGACCAGGCGGAATATCTGGAGGATTCCTTGGAGGGCATCAAAAGGCGCATGGGAGAACTGGAAGAAGAACTCAAGGGGCAATAACGAGTGAAAGCACTGGCAGGAGGGTTTCCCCCGCAACCGTGGCTCAGAGTGGATCTTGATTGTTGAGCAAGAATTTCGAGTGTGCGCGTTCTTCATCCACCACACCCTGCCAGTGCTTTTTTCAGGTGTTAGACTTGCATTCTTGGAGTGGGATGCTTATGTCGTACAAGTATATCCCGTAAACTCGGTTTCATATTCTTTTCAGGAAAGGTGTCCGAATATGAGGATAGCAGTAACAACAACAGGGCCGTCTCTGGACGATCAGGTTGAAGCCCGTTTCGGGCGGGCTCCATATTATTTGTTTGTAGACACGGAGACGATGGAAGTTGAGGCCGTGCAGAATCCTAACGTCGCGGCAGGAGGGGGTGCCGGAATCCAGTCCGCACAGATGATATCGGACCACGGTGTCCAGCAGGTTCTCACGGGAAACTGCGGACCGAACGCGTTCCAGGTCTTTTCGGCAGCGGGTATCCAGGTTAAGGTCGGCGTGAGCGGAATTGCCCGCCAGGCAGTCGAACAATTCAAGGCGGGTGCTTTTACGGCAACGAACCAGCCCAATGTGGCAGACCACCATGGAATGGGCGGAGTGGGCCAAGGCCGCGGCATGGGAATGGGAAGGAACAGGAGATCGTGAGACTGGCAATAGCAAGCGGCAAGGGCGGCACCGGGAAGACAACGATAGCGGCAAATCTTGCCCTCACCCTTGCCGGCAAAGGGAAAACAGTCCAATTGCTGGATTGTGATGTTGAAGAGCCGAACTGCCATATCTTTCTGAAACCGGAGATTGAAAAGGCCGCACCTGTCACGGTATTGATCCCGGAGGTCATCGAAGAGACATGCACGGGATGCGGTATTTGCGCGGATGTCTGCGAATTCAAAGCCATTGCAGTCATAAAAGGCAAGGTATTGATATTCCGTGAACTCTGTCACAGTTGCGGCGCATGCAAACTATTCTGTCCCGAAGACGCATTTTTAGAGGTACCCCGGGAAGTCGGTATCATCGAAGAAGGAAAAGCCAATGGAGTCCGTTTCATCCATGGTTTGCTCAATATTGGAGAACTCATGTCTCCGGCCGTCATCCACGGTGTCAAGGAGGCCGCCGATGAGGCAGACATAGCAATTCTTGATTCACCTCCGGGGACATCCTGCCCGGTTATCGCAGCCGTAAAGGACGCAGATTTTGTCCTTCTGGTTACGGAGCCCACTCCTTTTGGTTTGAACGATCTGGAACTCGCCGTAGGGATGGTCAGAAAGCTGGACATTCCCTTTGCCGTGGCCATAAACCGCTCCGATATCGGCAATGAGGATGTAAAGGAATACTGCGGGAGAGAGGGAATAGAGATTGTCCTCGAAATACCGAATGATCGAAGAATAGCCGAAGCCTATTCGCGAGGGGAAGTGGTGATTCACGCGCTGCCGGAATATCAAAAAACATTTGAAACCTGCTGGACAAAAATTACAGGTCTCCATGAAAATGGGCTACAGGCAAAGCAACAGGTAAAAACAGCAACGGGACGTTAATATTATGAAAGAAATTGTTGTAATAAGCGGAAAAGGCGGCACTGGGAAAACCAGCATTGTGGCAGCCTTCGCGGCCCTGGCAGGGCAGAAGGTCCTGGCGGACTGTGATGTGGACGCGGCCGACCTGCACCTCGTTTTAAACCCCAAGGTAGATCACCGGAAAGATTTCAGCGGCAGCAAAAAGGCAACGATACGGGAAGACGAATGCATTGCCTGTGAGATCGGAAGAGC
>JAQULO010000033.1 GCA_028718565.1 Syntrophales bacterium
GCGTTAAATAAAAAAAGGCCCCTATATCAATGAGAAGCTTCTGAAGAAGGGCCGGGCAGCGGAGGCTACAGGAGGAAGAGCGGTGATAAAGACATGGTCCCGCCGTTCCATGATTGCTCCCGAGCTTGTCAGCCATACGTTCGCGGTACATAATGGGAAGAAGTTCATTCCCGTCTATGTGACTGAGGACATGGTTGGACACAAACTGGGTGAGTTTTCGCCAACGAGGACCTTTTACAGTCATGCAGGCGACAGGAAAACAAAGCTGAAAAAGAGATAGCTGTGGGGTTTTGTGACAAATGGAAGCAAAAGCAGTTGTGAAATA
Source organism: Syntrophales bacterium (assembly GCA_028718565.1). GTDB lineage: Bacteria > Desulfobacterota > Syntrophia > Syntrophales > UBA2210 > UBA6078. The sequence goes on from JAQULO010000033.1 coordinate 326, forward strand.
TGTTCGGATATCACCGCAGAAGGCACGGTTGGTGGTAGATCTGATCCGAGGAAAAAAGGTTGAAGATGCGGACGCGAAGCTCGGCTTTACCGATAAGAAGGCCGCAAGCATCGTCAGGAAGGTGCTAAAGTCCGCTATGGCTAACGCAGCCCAGAATCCCAACATAGATGAGAATGTCCTTTATGTGCGAGAGGTATTCGTGGATCAGGGCCCTTCGTTGAAGAGGTGGAGGGCGCGTGCACAGGGAAGAGCGGCGTCTATACGAAAAAGAACAAGTCATATAACAGTCATACTTGATGAAGCGTAATCTCTAGGGAGGTGAAGGTTTGGGACAAAAGGTAAATCCCATCGGGTTCAGGTTGGGTATTAATAAGACCTGGAGCTCGAGATGGTTCGCTGAGCGGAACTACAGTGAGCTACTCCATGAAGATATAAGGGTCAGGAAACATCTCAAAGATAAGTTTTTCCATGCCGGTATATCCAAAATAGAGATCGAACGAGCTTCCGATAAGGCGAAGATTAATATATATACGGCGCGTCCAGGGATCATCATCGGGAGAAAAGGGACCGAAATAGAGAAGATAAAAAAAGATCTCGAAAAGATCATGACCGGGGAAGTCATAATCAATATACTCGAGGTACGCAAGCCAGAGACGGATGCCCAGCTCGTAGCCGAAAACATCGCCCTACAGCTTGTAAGGAGGGTGGCTTTTAGAAGGGCCATGAAAAGAAGCGTAACTACGGCCCTCAAGTTTGGTGTCCAGGGCATCAGGGTGGCATGCGCAGGGAGATTGGGCGGAGCGGAAATGGCGAGAAGGGAATGGTACCGAGAGGGCCGGGTTCCACTCCACACATTGCGGGCGGATATAGACTATGGTTTTGCCGAGGCCAAGACGACTTACGGGATCATAGGTGTGAAGGTCTTGATATTTAATGGCGAGATTCTGCCGGACAAGAGAAATATCCGGGACTCGCAGGGATAGGATTATTATGTTAGCACCAAAAAGGGTAAAATACAGGAAGCTCCAGAAGGGTCGTATAAAGGGCGCGGCCCATAAGGGGAACAAAGTCGACTTCGGCGAATACGGGCTCCAAGCACTGGAAAGTGGCCGGATAACGGCGCGGCAGATTGAATCGGCGCGTATCGCGATAACTCGTCATGTGAAGCGTGGCGGCAAAATATGGATACGCGTTTTCCCGCACAAGTCGATCACCAAGAAACCGGCAGAGACCCGTATGGGAAAAGGGAAGGGCTCTCCTGAAGAGTGGGTTGCCGTAGTCAAGAGGGGCACGATTCTCTATGAGATGGAGGGGGTTTCGGAAGATGTTGCCCGTGAGGCATTGAGACTGGCATCGCACAAGCTTCCCCTGTCGACAAAGGTTCTTTCCAGGGAGATATTTGATGAAAATTAAGGAAATCAGAGATCTTGGCGTGGATGAGCTGCAAGCAAAGGAGAAGAGCTTTGTAGAGGAGCTCTTCAGGCTTCGTATAAGGTTTGCGACCGGGCAACTGGAATCTTCTTCCACGATCAAGAAGGTGAAGAGGGATGTGGCCCGTGTAAAGACCGTTCTCAGGGAAAGAGGAGAGCTGTGTTAGTATGGATACTAGGGGCAATAAAAGAACGATACAGGGTATGGTGGTCAGCGACAAGATGGACAAGACAGTGGTTGTTGTGACAAAACGGCTGGTCAAACATCCCAAGTTTCACAAATATATCAAGAGACATGTAAAATACAAAGCCCACGATAAAGAGAATATGTGTGGCATGGGTGATAAGGTGATGATTGTCGAGTCACGCCCCTTCAGCAAGGAAAAGCGGTGGAGAGTGTGCGCGATACTGGAGAAGGCGAAGTAGCAGGATTCTAGTGATGGAGCTTTTGTTATGATACAGATGCAAACCTTTTTAAAGGTAGCTGATAATTCCGGGGCCAAAAAGGTCTGTTGTATAAAGGTTCTTGGTGGTTCGCGGAGAAGGTACGCAAGTGTGGGGGATGTTATCGTCGTGTCCGTCAAGGAGGCGATTCCAAACTCGAAGGTGAAGAAGGGGGACGTCCACAAGGCGGTTGTTGTGCGAACGCGGAGGGGGATCGGTCGGAACGACGGTTCGTACCTCAAGTTCGACGAGAACTCTGCTGTCTTGATCAATGATCAGCTTGAACCGCTCGGCACGCGAATATTCGGACCTGTTGCCAGGGAACTGCGAGCAAAACAGTTTATGAAGATAGTGTCTCTTGCTCCGGAAGTCATATAAAATAAGGTTAAAAGTTTTAAGCTATTGGAGATCCATCGGATGCATATAAAGAAAAACGATACGGTGAAGGTAATCGCCGGCAGAGAGAAGGGAAAAACCGGAAAGGTGCTTAATGTTACCAAGGAAAAAGGCCGTATTCTGATCGAGAAGGTGAACTTGGTTAAAAAGCATCAGAAGCCCGATGCGACCGGAAAGGGTGGCATCGTAGAAAAAGAGGCTCCCCTGAATGTGTCCAACGTCATGCTTGTGTGCAGCAAATGTAACACGGGTGTAAGAGTGGGGCATAAGGTGCTGGAGGATGGCAAGAAGGTGCGGGTCTGCAAAAAATGCCAAGAACTGCTGAATGAATAGGAAGACCGATGGCCAGATTAAAAAAATATTATAGCGAAGAAGTAACCCCTGCCTTGATCAAGGAGCTTGGATATAAGAACTCCATGCAGGTTCCACGCCTTGAAAAGATCGTGATCAATATGGGCCTGGGTGAAGCGATACAGAATATCAAGATACTTGATACTGCCGTTTCAGAGCTTGGCATGATCGCGGGGCAGAGGCCTGTTATTACCAAGGCCCGTAAATCGATTGCCACCTTTAAGCTTCGTGAAGGCATGCCGATAGGGTGTATGGTGACCTTGAGACGCGAGAAGATGTATGAGTTTCTCGACAGGCTTGTCAATGTTGCCATCCCGAGAATTAGGGACTTCAGGGGGATTCCGCCCAAATCATTTGATGGCAGGGGGAATTTCACTATGGGGCTTAATGAGCATTATATCTTTCCCGAGATCGATTATGACAAGATAGACAAGGTTAAGGGTATGAATATTACTATTGTCACGACGGCGAGGACAGACGACGAGGCAAGACACCTTTTGAAATTAATGGGAATACCGTTTCGTAATTAGGAGGAATGGGTGTGGCAAAGAAATCCTTGATAGCAAAAGCCAAGGCGAAGCAAACCTTCTCCGTTCGGGAGTACAACCGGTGCCCGTTATGCGGAAGGCCTCGTGCTTACTATAGAAAATTTGATATGTGCAGGATATGCCTGAGGAAGCGCGCTCTTAACGGAGAAATTCCGGGCGTTATAAAATCAAGCTGGTAAAGGAGAACCACGATGGGGATGACCGATCCCATTGCCGATATGCTGACGAGGATCAGAAATGCGAACCGTATGAAGTTTAAGAATGCGGACGTATCTCTGTCGAAGATGAATCTGAGTCTTGCGAAGGTGTTAAAAGACGCGGGGTATATAAACGGGTTCGATGTCCGAAAAGGTGATCAGAATCCGCATGGTATGTTACGGATACATCTGCGATATTCGACCGTAAAGGACAGAGCTATCACCGGGATACAGAGGGTGAGCAAGCCGAGTAGGCGGGTGTATGCCGGAGGCACGGATATCCCCAGGGTCTTGAATGGATATGGGATGGCTATCGTTTCGACTTCCAAGGGGATTATGCCCGATAAACAGGCACGGGCGTTGAACGTGGGCGGTGAGATCCTCTGTAATGTATGGTAAAAATAATTTCTTATGCCTGGTAAGATGAAGCGGGAGATGTGTTCATGTCGAGAATTGGCAAGAAACCGATAGATATTCCTGATGGCGTAAAGATCAGGCAGGACGGTTCTTTAATGACAGTAGAGGGCCCCAGGGGGATCCTTTCCATGGTGATCCCGGTAGGAGTTGCGGTTGTTCTGGAGGGGAGTATGGCCCGTGTCGACGTCCTATCCGACGACAGCAAGGGGAGCTCTCTCCATGGTCTTGTGAGGACGCTGGTCGCAAATACGGTGGCAGGCGTGAGCACGGGGTTTGAAAAGTCTCTGGAGATAGTAGGTGTCGGGTACCGCGGAGAGGTGCAAGGCAACGTGCTCAAACTCCTTATCGGCTATTCCGATCCTGTTGAATACACGATGCCCGAGGGCGTAACGATCAAGGTTGACAAGCAGGTAAACCTGGTGGTTTCAGGGATAGATAAGGAACTTGTCGGCAGAGTTGCGGCTCAGATAAGGGATTTAAAGAAACCCGAACCGTATAAGGGTAAGGGTGTAAGATACGCAGGCGAATATGTGAAAAAGAAGGTAGGGAAGTCTGCTGGAACGTAAAACTATTATAGAGGGATTACTGTGGCATCGACAAAGAGATTGAAAAAGATACGACAAAGACGTGAAAAGAGGGTGCGAAGCAAGATAGTTGGTACCGAGACGCGTCCGCGCCTTTCGGTCTTTCGTAGTTCCAGATACATATACGTCCAGGCGATTGCCGATGATGTAGGGAGGACCCTTGCTCAGGCATCGGCATTGGATAAGGAGCTCAAGGAAAATTTAAGGGGGCTTAAAAAGATCGAGACAGCCAGAGAGGTTGGGAAAATGCTGGCAAAGGACCTACTGTCAAAGAACATCAAGGAAGCTGTCTTTGACCGCGGCAGGTTTCTCTATCATGGAAGGGTTAAGTGTCTTGCAGAAGGCGTACGGGAAATGGGCGTAAAATTATAAATCTTTGGGTCTGGATAAGGGAAATATGGAAGAGCGCGAACTTCTTGACAAGGTGATAAAGATCAACAGGACTGCCAAGGTGGTAAAGGGTGGCAGGAGGTTTCGATTCAGTGCCGTGGTGGCTGTTGGTGACGGTAATGGCTCTGTCGGCATAGGGTTGGGAAAGGCCAAGGAGGTTCCTGAAGCTATCAGAAAGGGTATGGAGATGGCAAAGAGGAACATTGTGAAGGTGTCCATCGCGGAAGGGACGATCCCCCACGATGTGATAGGGCATTATGGGGCCGGAAGGGTTCTTCTGAAGCCCGCCTCCAAGGGTACGGGCCTCATAGCGGGTGGAGCCGTCAGGGCCGTCCTGGAGGTAGCGGGAGTCCAAAATATATTAACCAAATGCCTTGGTTCTCATAACCCCCATAACCTTGTTAAGGCAACGATGGCGGGGCTGAGGAGCTTGAGGGGCCCTGCACAGATAGCCGCCCTACGGGGTAAGGATGTCGCTGAAATCTGCTGAAATTTAAAGATGGTATATGGAGCGTAGGTTGTGAAACAGCTTAAGATTGAACTGATAAAGAGTTCCATAGGGAGGCCTGGTAAGCAGAGGAAGGTGCTACAGGGGATGGGACTCGGAAAGATGCATAAAACGGTTTACCTGAAAGACACCCCGGAAATTAGAGGTATGGTCAGGAAGGTTTTTCACCTGGTTTCGGTGGAAGAATGTGAGATGGACGCATGAAGTTGAATGAATTGAGACCCGCTGAAGGGGCTACCAAGAAGAGAAAACGCGTAGGGCGGGGCGATGGTTCGGGCCACGGAGGAACATCCTGCCGGGGCGATAAGGGGCAAAACGCCCGTTCAGGGGGGGGTGTGAGGCCTGGCTTCGAGGGCGGGCAGATGCCTCTTTCGAGAAGGTTGCCGAAGAGGGGGTTTTTTAACAGATTCCGGAAAGCGTTTGTTATCGTGAATATCGGCCAGCTGATAGTATTCCCGAAGGATTCGGTTGTCGATGCAGACTCCCTGATGGCAAGCGGGATCGTGAAGGGCGCTGGTGATGCAATAAAGGTGCTTGGTAAAGGAACGATAGACTATCCGTTGACGGTGAAGGTAAGTGGCATAAGCCGTGGCGCCCGTGAGAAGATAGAGGCTTCAGGCGGTAAGGTAGAGGTTGTTTGATGATAGGTGGTTTTAAGAACATAACGAAAATTCCTGAGCTACAGAAGAAGATACTATTCACCTTTCTCCTCCTTGCCGTTTACAGGATAGGTGTTCATGTTCCGACTCCCGGTATAGATACACAGGCCCTCGCCGCACTTTTCGAGCAGGCGAAGAACTCTCTGCTTGGACTTTTTGACATGTTTGCCGGGGGCGCACTGAGCAGGCTCTCTGTGTTCGCCTTGGGGATTATGCCCTATATCAGTGCATCCATTATCCTACAGTTGCTGACGGTTGCCGTTCCTCATCTCGAAAAGTTATCGAAAGAGGGTGAGGCAGGAAGAAGAAAGATAACCCAGTACACGAGATATGGAACTGTCGTTCTGAGTATCATTCAAGGGTTCGGTATAGCAGTCGGTCTTGAAAATATGGCAGGTCCTACGGGGCTGTCCGTTGTCATTATCCCCGGATGGGCATTCCGCCTGATGACCGTTATCACCCTGACGGCAGGCACGGCCTTTATCATGTGGCTGGGAGAGACGATTACGGAGAAGGGGATAGGGAACGGAATATCTCTGATTATCTTTGCGGGTATCGTATGCGGGGGACCGGCCGCTGTTGTGAACACCTTTCGGCTCTTGTCAACGGGTGAGATGGGGATATTTTTTGTCGTGATCCTCTTGGTCCTGATGGTTGGTGTTGTGGGTGTAATCGTGTTTGTGGAGAGCGCTCAGAGGAGGATACCCGTACAGTACGCAAAAAGGGTTGTCGGGAGGAAGATGTATGGCGGTCAAACGACCCATTTGCCCCTTAAGGTCAATACGGCTGGTGTTATCCCCCCGATCTTTGCCTCGTCGATCATCATGTTCCCGGCTACCATTGCCAATTTTATTCCTCATCCGTGGATGCAGGCGGTGGCAGGGCTTCTGATGCCCGGCAGGATTGTGTATGAGTTGTTTTATGTCGCACTTATAATATTCTTTTGTTATTTTTATACGGCAGTTACCTTTAATCCGGTGAATGTTGCCGACAATATGAGAAAAAATGGTGGCTACGTTCCGGGTATACGGCCGGGCAAAAAGACCGCTGAGTATATAGACAGCGTCCTGACAAGACTTACCTTCAGCGGTGCTATGTACGTATCCGCTGTTTGTGTCCTGCCGAGCATCCTTATCAGTCGCTTTAATGTTCCCTTTTATTTTGGAGGAACGGCGCTCCTCATTGTGGTCGGGGTTGCCCTCGACACGGCAGGTCAGATAGAAACCCATCTGCTTACCCGACAGTACGAAGGATTTATGAAAAAGGGCAGGATGGTGGGTAGAAGGCGTTGACGGAGAACATGTTGTGAGGCTATACAGCAGATGATCATTCTCAAATCTCCCGAAGAGGTACAGAAGATGGGAGAGAGTAACGCTATTGTTGCTGAGGTGTTGTCGGGTTTAAGAGAAAAGGTGAGACCGGGGATCACAACCGCGGAGTTGAATGAATACGCCGAGGTTACGACACAAAAGAGGGGTGCCAGGCCTGCTTTCAAGGGATACGGTGGTTTCCCCTTTGCGCTCTGTACATCGCTCAACTCGGAAGTGGTGCACGGGTTTCCTTCGGACAGGCCCTTAGAAGAGGGTGACATCATAAGTCTCGATTACGGGGTCTATTATAATGGATATTATGGGGATTCCGCCATCACCGTCGCCGTGGGTAGGATTTCAGCGTCAGCCGCTAGGCTGATGGGAGTGACGGAAGAGGCCCTATGCAAAGGGATAGAGAAAGCATGTGAGGGGAACAGGTTAGGCGATATATCCTTTGCAGTACAGAGTTGTGTGGAAAAGGCCGGATTTTCGGTGGTACGGGATTATGTCGGCCATGGAATAGGGAAGGACCTTCACGAGGATCCGCCGGTTCCGAACTTTGGTGTGAGCGGCAGGGGGGTCAAGTTGAGGGCCGGTATGGTGATAGCCATAGAACCCATGGTGAATGAGGGATCGTACGTGGTAAGGGTGAAGCCTGACGGATGGACCGTGGTAACGGGCGATGGTAGTCTGTCGGCCCACTTTGAGCATACGATAGCCGTCACTGAAGACGGGCCTGTGATATTAAGTAGCAGGGTATAAGCCAAGAGGGGTACCTGTACCTCGGACACACAGTGAGATGGTTGTTGCATGGCTAAGGAAGACGCTATAATTGTTGAAGGGACGGTGTTGGAACCATTGCCGAATGCGATGTTTCGCGTCGAGCTCGAAAACGGTCACCGTGTTTTGGCCCACATCTCGGGGAAGATGAGGATGCATTTTATTAAAATCCTGCCGGGGGACAAGGTGACGATAGAGCTGTCGCCCTACGACCTGACACGGGGCAGGATTACCTATCGGTCTAAATAAGACGAAAATGGAGTGTAAGAGCGGTGAAAGTAAGAGCGTCTGTTAAAAAGATATGTGTTAAGTGTAAGGTTATAAAGAGACGTGGCGTTATAAGAGTCATATGCGAGAACCCTAAACATAAACAGCGCCAGGGATAACCGGCGGGAGGTTGCACAGGTGGCACGAATAGCAGGGGTCGATTTACCCAAAAACAAAAGAATGGAGATAGCCCTTACGTATATATACGGCATAGGGAAATCCAAGTCCCGCAAGATACTTGAAGAAGCGGGAATTAATTTTGATACCAAGACAGACAACCTTCTTGATGAACAGGTAACCGCGATAAGGGACATTATAGATAAGGATTCCAAGGTTGAGGGTGACCTCCGGAGGGAGGTTACCATGTCTATAAAACGTCTCATGGATATAGGGACGTACAGGGGACTGAGACACAGAAAGGGTCTTCCCGTGAGGGGGCAGAGGACCGGTACCAACGCGCGAACGAGAAAGGGCCCGAGGAAGGCTGTGGGCGGAAAGAGGAAGTAATGCAAGAAGAGTTCGTCATGAGGCGTGCTCTTTACCTGGAGGAAAGATGGCTCAACCAAAAAAGAGAAATGTAAAGAAAAAGGAAAAAAAGAATATCTCTGACGGGATAGCTCATATTCAGTCGACTTTCAACAACACCATCGTCACAATTACGGATTTGAGCGGCAATGTTGTTTCTTGGTCTTCCGGTGGAGGGCAGGGGTTCAAAGGCTCGAGAAAAAGCACCCCCTTCGCCGCACAGATGACCGCTACGGACGCCGTCAAGAAGGCGAGGGTGCATGGGCTGAGAAGTGTGCAGGTGTATATGAAAGGCCCTGGTTCTGGAAGAGAATCTGCGCTCCGGGCGTTGCAGGCAGCGGGTTTGAACATAAGTCTTATCAGGGACGTGACGCCGATTCCCCATAATGGGTGCCGTCCGCCTAAAAGAAGAAGGGTCTAGGTCCTTTGGATAGAGGTACCTTGATCCTGTTTTGATTACATATTAGTGGAGGAGTATTTTGGCGAGATACAGAGGATCTTTGTGCAGATTATGCCGGGCTGAGGGTGCGAAGCTGTTCCTGAAGGGGGACAGGTGCTATGGCGATAAGTGTGCTTTCGAACGAAGGGGTTATGTGCCAGGGGAACACGGACAGATCAAGTTCAAGCGAAAGCAATCCGATTATGGCACCCAGTTGAGGGAAAAACAGAAACTCAAAAGGACGTTTGGCCTTCTGGAAAAATCGTTTAAAGGCTGTTTCGAAAAGGCCGAGAGACAGAAGGGTGTGACGGGAACGAATCTGTTGCTTCGTCTGGAAAGAAGACTGGACAACATGGTGTATAGGCTGGGCTTCGCAAATTCCAGGGGCGAGGCGAGACAACTCGTACGGCACAGCCATTTCCTGGTGAATGACAGTAAGGTGAATATCCCTTCGTATCTGGTTAAGGTCGGTGACAAGATCCGGGTTAAGGAAAAAAGCAGGAAGATTGCAACCATCCTTGATGCCGTGGAAACTGTTGCCAGGCGTGGCATACCCGAGTGGCTGGAGATGGACAAGGTTAATTTTACAGGTGTTGTAAAGGCGCTGCCCGCCCGGGAAGAGTTGACCATGCCTATTCAGGAACAGTTGGTGGTTGAGTTTTACTCTAAGTAAAAAGTTACATGAGGAACTGACAATATGGAGAGAAACTGGCGCAGCCTTATAAAACCGAAACGGATGGAAGTTGACGTAAAGAGTCATACCTCGGTTTACGGTGAATTTACCTGCCAGCCTTTGGAAAAGGGATTTGGAATCACCTTGGGTAACGCCCTGAGGCGGGTGATCCTTTCCTCTATTTACGGTTCGGCCATTACCTCTGTGAGATTTGAGGGTGTGCTTCATGAATTCTCCAGTATCTCCGGTGTTAAGGAGGATGTTTCAGATATTATCTTGAACATGAAGGGTGTTCGGCTGAAACTGCACGAAGATGGCCCCCGGACACTTCATATTAATGCCTCCGGTGGGGGGATTGTCAAAGCGGGGGATATTATAACCGATGAGACGGTTGAGATCCTTAATCCCGACCACCACCTGGCGACCCTTTCGGATAAGGCGGTTTTCAAGGCCGAGTTGATGGCTGATGTGGGGAGAGGGTATGTCCCCGCCAGCAGAGAGTTAGATCCGGGACAGCCTGAGGGTACGATCAATATTGATGCCATATTTTCCCCGATCAAGAAGGTCTCATATACGGTTTCCAACGCACGTGTCGGCCAGATAACGGATTACGATAAGCTGGTCCTGGAGGTCTGGACGGATGGTAGTGTCCTTCCTGAGGAGGCTATCGCCTATGCAGCGAAGATCTTGAAGGAACAGGTGAGCGTGTTTATCAATTTTGATGAACCGGAGGAAGTTGAGAAGCCGGAGAAAGTGGGAGAGGAGAACCATATCAACGAAAACCTGCTAAAGGGTGTCGATGATTTGGAACTTTCGGTACGATCGGCCAATTGCCTGAAGAATGCGGGCATCCAGTATATAGGAGAGCTTGTTCAGAAGACGGAACCGGAGATGCTCAAGACGAAAAACTTTGGGAGAAAGTCTTTGAATGAGATCAAGGAGATGCTTGTCGAAATGGGGCTGAGCCTTGGCAGCAAGGTGGATTTTCATCCTCCCGGAAGAGATCACAAGAATACGGAAGAATAATATTTAAAGGGGTACTGCGCAATGCGTCACAGAAGAGCGGGGAGGAGACTTGGCAGGACGTCAAGCCATAGGAAGGCCATGATGAGGAACTTGGTAACGTCTCTTTTGGAACATGAGAAGATCGTCACAACGGATGCGAAGGCCAAGGAGCTGAGAGGTGTTGCCGACAGGATGATAACCTTGGGCAAGAGGGGGACCCTTCATGCGAGGAGGCAGGCGCTGTCTTTTATACGGGACAATCGGGTTACGAAGAAGGTGTTTGAGGAGTTATCACCCCGATACAGTGGAAGGATGGGGGGATATACACGGGTGATCAAGGTGGGGACCCGGGACGGCGACAACGCCCTTCTCTCTGTTATAGAATTAATGCCGGCGGAGGAGAAGAAGAGTGTGAAGAGGGAAAAGGCCGCCAAATAGAGAGGTATACAAGGGAGTCTGAGAGGGCAGGGGTCACCCTGCCCTTTTTTATTGCTTGATTTTTAGGCGAGAGCGGTTATAATCATCCCGGTTGTTTCCGACAGAAATATTTTTTTATGCGGTTTTTCGAGAGGTTACTGGGAGGATGGGTTATGGGAGAAGAGAAGATTGGAGAGGTGGTAAAATTTTTTTCGAAACCTAGTGTTGCGGCAGTTAAAATCACGGCGGGGGAGCTGCGGGCCGGTGATACGGTCAAGTTTAGCGGGCATACCACGGATTTCGAAGATACGATTAATTCAATGGAGATTGATAATAAACAGATAGAGAAAGCGACGGTGGGTGACTATATCGGCCTCAAGGTTTCTGGCCGGGTTCGCCCCGGAGATGAGATGCTCAAGGTTGTTCCGGAATAATTTTGTGTAATGGAGATTATCGAGGGTCATGGGTTGTAAATACAACCCATGACCTTTTTTGTTTGGAGTGTACACATGCACCATTCTCTTGAGTACCTGGAAGGATTAAAAAAAAGGGGAATACACTTAAGCCTTGGACCCATCTCCAGGCTTCTTGACCGTCTCGGTAATCCCCAGGATGAATACAAAACGGTTTTGATAGGAGGTACCAACGGCAAGGGATCAACGGCTGCGGTCCTTTCTTCCATATTGGCGAAGGAGGGGGTGCAGGTTGGGCTCTATACCTCCCCCCACCTGTGCGATTTCAGGGAACGGATACGGGTAAACGGGCGCATGATTGAAGAAGAGATGCTCTGTAGCCTCATAGATAAGGTGAGGGAGAAAGCCATCGAAGATGTTACCTATTTCGAATATGCCACCGCCCTGGCGTTCCTGTATTTTTCGCAGTGCAGGGTGGATATCGCGGTTGTTGAGGTGGGTATGGGGGGAAGGCTCGACGCTACCAATCTTGTTTCTCCTGAGGTTTCCATCATAACCAATATTTCTCTGGAACATCAGGAATATCTGGGTGGTGATCTGGAGTCAATTGCCCGTGAGAAGGGGGGAATTATAAAAAAAGGGGGTATCTGTATAACGGCCGCCACAAGACGCAGAGTGATTGACACCTTGGAGGGGATATGTCGTCAGAGGGGGGCGGGGCTTTACAGAATAGGCAGGGACATCAGGGTCAGGATGTCCGCAAAGGGAAGTTTTTCTTATTATGGAATTAATAAACGTTACAACGGCCTCACTCTTTCCCTCACCGGCAGACACCAGATTGCAAACGCTGCTCTGGCCCTTGCGGCCGTTGACCTTCTGGCGGGAAAAGGTGTGAACATCCGAGATACATCCGTCATTGAGGGATTAAGATGTGTACGTTGGGAGGGGAGACTGGAGATTATTTCCCATGATCCCCGGATTGTTTTAGATGGTGCGCACAACCCCGCAGGGATCTCAGTCTTGTGCAACGCCCTGGTGGCGGACTTTTCGTACCGGAGATTGATATTTGTGTTCGGTGCGCTTCGCGACAAGGATTACTTCGGGATGTTGAAGAGATTGCTTCCCCTGGCGGACATACTGATACTGACCCGGCCGAAAGAGGAGAGGGCCGCACCCGTCGAAGATTTGTTGTCGGCGACCGCGCCATATCATGATCATGTCGAGGTTATAGGAAATTCGGAAGAAGCCCTTGCCAGAGCCCGGTCCCTAGCCGGTGGAGACGACCTGATATGTGTTACCGGGTCACTCTACCTTGTGGGAGAAATCAAAAGGACAGCAACGGCCCGGGAATTGGAAAGACAGAAAAAGGAGTAAAGAAGCACCCCTACCGTATATCCCCTGTGCGCATGGCACCGTCTCTTATAGCACTATAGGGGAATATGGGAATAAATGCCGCCCCCCGGGTGGAGGAGGGGTCCGATGAACGGACAAACTTAAAGGGGCAGAGATTCCTACCGTCCGCGGGCGAAAAGGACCTCCTTGATGGTGAGGAACATGATCGCCAAGTCCATGAGCCAAGTGGAATGCTTGACATAATACAGATCGTACTGGAGCTTTTCCCTGCCGGCCTCTATGTTGTCACCATAGGAGTAATTGACCTGGGCCCAGCCGGTCAGACCGGGGCGGACAGAGTGACGAAGATTATAGTACGGTATAGCCTTTTCCATCTCCTTGACGAAGACAGGACGCTCCGGCCTGGGACCGACCATGTCCATATCCCCTTTGAATATGTTGATGAACTGTGGTACTTCGTCCAGCCGGAGTTTGCGAAGTACCCTGCCGACCCGGGTGATGCGAGGATCATCCTTTTGCGCGAAGGTCGGGCCGCTTAGAGCTTCAGCACCTGTGATCATGGACCGGAATTTGAGTAGGCGGAAGATTTTACCGTTGAAACCTACCCTTTCTTGCCGGTAGAAGACCGGACCGGGGGATTCCAGCTTGATCAATAGAGCGATGAGAAGCAGGAGCGGTGAGAGGATGGTCAGAATACAAAATGATACAAACACTCCCTGTATATGTTTGATTGTCCGATGGATGGGAGTCTGACAGAATCCTTCCTCAAAAAGGAACCAGCTCGGTTTGAGATACTCGTCAATGATAATTTTTTTCTTGACCTCCTCATAAAATGTGGAGCCTTCCTGAATTCTGATATTTGATGTTTTGAGTTTGAGTAGATCATGGACCGGTAATTTGCCGCGTCGGTCCCGCAACGTGACGACAATGATATCAATAGGGCTGATGCACTGCAGGGCTTCATTAATCTGCTCCATGGGGCCAAGAACGGGAATACCGTGAAAATTTGCGCCAACCTGGTTTTCAACGGCGGAGATAATGCCGACAATCTCATAGTCCCTGGACCTTTTTTTCTGCGATTCATTGACGATCTCACGGGTGAGGTCGTTTGCCCCTATGATCAGAACCCGGTTTCGGTTCCTCCGCATATCATAATAAAGGATGTAGCGGAAAAGGAAGAGGCACACAAAGATTGTGCTAAGGGGGGGGAGCAGACGCCAATTGATCAGCACAAGATCAGTGATGAAGAAGCTCAATGTGACGATGTACCCACAGGAGATCAGGAACGCGATAACAATTCGCTTGAACAACTCAAGGGGGGAGACGGGTTCCGTAAAGGAATATAGGCTGGAAATGAACAGGGAAAAGAGAACGATCAGGGTAATGATGCAAAATGGCAGATATCCTTCAAAGGGTCCAGGTAAAACTGAAAAGAAGAACTCAAGAAAAAGGCAACTGATCACCACATCGGCAAGAAAAATGGTAAGGGCGCCCCGCGTTGTATGTATGGAGAACAACATGTTTTGATCACTCCTCTAGATGTTCAAAAGATTTGATGCGATTGCCCCCCATGATCTTTGCCGAAATAAGGACGGCTTTAGCATTTTCCACCAGTGCTCCGGGCGTTCCAGCATCATCTGGGAATTGGATCACCCCGCCACTCAGCGTTAATGGATGCGACAGATGGATCTTCATTTCGGCGGGAATGCCTGAGACTGCATCGAGGATACGGTGCGCCACCTCGAAAGCCCTTAGCTTATCGGTGTTGGGAAGTGTGATGCCGAACTCGTCTCCTCCGATCCGACCCGCAATATCGTAATTCCTCAGGCAACGGTTGATCCGGTCGGCGATAACCCTTAGCAGTTCATCACCAAGAAAGTAGCCATGATCACGGTTGAAGCGGTCAAACTGGTCAATGTCCAGGACGATGAGGGAGAGTTTGGCATCGTTCAGGCGCCCAGCGCGTGCCAGTTCCTCATGAAGCCTTTTCCACCACAGCCCGTAGTTGTACATGCCGGTCAAACTGTCGGTAGAGGCCAGGTCCTGGAATTTTTGTTCCGACGCCGATTCCTCGATAACCTTTGCAGCAGATTCACGGATGGATTGGAGCAGCCCTTGTGTGGTTTCGTCGAGTGTCGGTGCTGTGTCCGTAAACAGAAAAAGATGCCCCTGTACTGTATTCTGCCATACCATAGGCAAAACTATATAAATTTTTTCCCGCAGGAGTGTCACCGGTGCCGAGAATAATTCCTCACGGCGAAAGACCCTAATATTATTAATCGATTCTATCTTTTCAGTTGGTAACTGCACAGCCAGTTCCTCGTAGATCTCACGGTACAGGGTCGTATCGAGTCCATAGCCGAGTATCAGATCGAAAAAACCTGACTGCCGGTTTTTCAGGAGGAAAACCCCCTTCTTTCGGGTTTTCAGAAGGTTGGTGGTAAGGTGAAAGATGTAGTCAAAGACCATTCGTAGTTCACGCAGGGAGCTGTATTCCCGGAAGATGTTCATCATATACAGTTGAGATGGGGGCTCATGATGGCTCACGGGGAGGTCTACCTGGGCAAGGTATTCGGAGAAACAATGGAGAATCCGCCTTACCAGTGATTCCTTTTCGGGCTGGATTTCGTGGCTTTTAAGAACTGAGTTGACGTTGATTGTGCCCACTGTTCCGTCATGAAGCTTGATCGGCACAATATACGACGTGTCAATCTCGGGATTGATCAGATCGCCGGGTTTTATATTCAGTTGTAAGTCCTCGCTTACACCCTTGACAAAGACGGCCTGACCGCTTCCGGCAACCTTACCGGAGATACCGTTTCCCAGACGCACACGGGCCTTTTCGATGATCTCCTTTTTGAGACCACGGGCATTTCGAATGGTAAGTTCCTGAGATGCGCCATCGAGGAGCATGATGGAACCGCGTTTTGCCCGCATCACTTCCAGAATCACATCCAAAAGCAGGTCCAAAACCTGAGAGGGGATTGGGCGGATAGCCTGCTGTTTTTTATCTTGTTTGCCCATGGCAGTAATACTCAACAAAAAGCGTTCGGACCCTATATCTAGCGGTCGGCGAGTTATAAAAAAGACTTTAGAAAAAACCTCCCAAAATCGGCACGTTCATTAGAATAAAAATATACGCCAACCAACGTGTTTACTGGGGATGATGCGATACCCTACCCTGTCCTTTTTTTCAAGTTAGCATCCATCCAGAAGGGTATAGCTACTCTAAACAATTTAATAAATGCGCATGTTAAAGAGGATACATTCTTCGGCTGATGGCAGTAATGTTTTATAACATATTGTAATAACGACCATAACAAGGAAAGGACCGCTACAAAAAATGCGCAAAAAGTGCAAAGAGCGGCTACCACTCATTAGATCACCCACATGCGGGCAAAATGGAACTGGGGACTTCTACCATATGCGAGCTTGCGTTACAAGACCTTACGAGGGAAGTCAAAAATCAAGAACCCGGCGCAAACGGTATGAGTGCCAAACAGGTGTAAAGGCAGCCATAATAAAGCATCCGTGTCCACGATCACCTATCGGGAGTAATGGACGGTCAACGTTGCCCTTGCCAACACATGTTGGTTGAGATAGAAACCCACCATCGCTCCCGTCGCGTGGGAGTCGAGAGGTACTTTCTCGATGTCCAAAGCGAAAAGCGTAACCTGGTACCGGTGTGGCTTATCACCTACCGGAGGGCAGGCACCGCCATATCCGGGCGTTCCGAAATCAGTCCTGCTTTGGATACTTCCTTCGGGTGCCAAACCGGAAGTCAGGTTTCCAGCGTTTTCCGGCAGATGACTCACATTAGCGGGAATATTGAAAATCAGCCAGTGCCACCATCCACTACCCGTTGGCGTATCAGGGTCATAGATTGTAACGGCAAAACTTTTTGTACCTTTCGGAGCACCCTCCCAGTTCAAAGCAGGAGAAGTGTTCTCCCCGGTACAGCCAAAACCTAAAAAGACTTGCGCTGTTCCGAGACGTCCACCCGGTTGAAGTTGAGGGGAAGTCAGCGCCAACTCCCCGGATGCAACACCACTGAGCAATAGAATCCCCAATAAGGCGGCTGCGGTAACTCCAATTCTTCTCATTTTTCACTCTCCTTTCAATCGTCAAGGTAAATCTTTTATACGACCAAATCACCTATGCTCTTATCTTGTCCAATTCAATACGTGCCTCAGGAGCCAGTTGGAAGAACTTCTCTAATTTATCACAACCATACGCGTCACATACTGAACAATGTGTTACCTGTCTTTCCACACAACACTTCCGAATCTCACATATCTGTGAACAATAGAAAAATTTGCGTCCTTGGAAACGGCATCCATCACAGTTGCTCAGCGAGACGCGAAGCGACTCGCAGAACGATTGAACCAATCTGCTGTGAAAATGCACTGGCGGTTTCACGGTCAGTCTGAGGGTTAGAGATCGTTTTCCTTCTTGGATCTTGCCACGTCGAATAGATCGCCATAATTCTCTGCGGCACATTGAGGACATATACCATGAGAAAATTCGGCTTCTGAGCGATCTCTTATGTAGGTGTCAATGGGAATCCAGTGATCATCAACTCTGATTTTCTTACAGAAGGAACAGACTGGCAGTATTCCTGTTAATATTCTTTTTAGTAAAGAGTCGATTAGGATGATAACAAGGATGGCCAATGCCGATATGATTATCGTTTCGAAAATGCTTTCGATATAGTTTATGGGCGTCGCGGGAGCTCCAAAAAGCTTGTGAGGCAAATCAATAAATTCGTCCAGCCACACGATCATGATCACAGCGAGGAATCCCGTCAACTCGTAAGCAAAAATTCGTTTTGACAATTTCATTGTTTCCATTTTTAGCACCCTAACATAAAACTCATCCGCCGTGGTGGCTACGGAGTTGACGGCGACGGCCGAAGCGACTCACTATTCTTTTACCTTGGCCTAAAAACGCAGGTAAAAACTGGATGCTCTCTACTTTAAGGGCTTGAGGTTAGCGTGGGCTATCCATTTCCAACCGCTGTCAGTCTTTAAAAAAACGCTGAGACGGGGTGCCGGCGTTTTTAGGAGCCGCTTTCCTTTGATCGTTTCCTCTACGGAAACAAAGTAAGTGGCAACAATAACTGGTCCGTTCCGAGTTATCTTAATGTCGCTCAGGGTGTAATTACCGAGGTTCAGGCCTTTGATCAGCTTTATCTCTTGCTCACGGTTATCGGAGCCAAACTGGTGCACAGATTGAAAGCCTTCGGCGATTGTCTTTTCGATCATCTCCATATCTGGTTTTTGCATATCTGCCCATAACTGGCGCAAGATTTTTTCACCCAGACCATTTTCATCTGCAACGTCCTGATTAGCCAGGGCCGTCGGTGCCGTAAACACAAAGAGTAACGTAATTATCAATGCCATTTTCAACGAATTCATATCTATCTCCTCCTTTTCTAATGGTTGCTGAAGAGCGTCGTTATATGCTTTTGTCCCTTTTTCTTTTATTGAAATGATCCGAAGGAGATACTGTTCTTTTCCTGGAGGAAAAACTTATTGAGTCGGTCGGGCATACATCCCTACATGTATAGCAAGCAAAACAATCCGGTATTGTTGTTTTGTCACGTCTCAAAATAGCACCCATTACCGTCGAAGGACAAGCCGTGGCGCACTTCTCACAAGCGATACACGTTTCATAATTCACGCTTATCCTGGTAAGACTTGCCTTTTCCACAAGCCATCCTACTAATCCGAAGGGACAGAAAAGATGGCACCAGGGCCGATAAACGAACAGGCTGGCTAATAAGAGTATGCCGATGAAGCCCCCCCCCATAAGCCCCAGGTACATCGGGTTATATATCTTGAAAGGGTCAATCGGATCGATGATATCGAGACCCCACGAAAAAGCGACGAAGGTGAATGCACAAAGAAAAGCGCATCGAACGGTATTTGTCAGGGCAAAAGGCAGTTTGATCTGTCTGCCAATAACAGTCTTATGTTTGTCAGTCTGATTAATTCGGAAAATCAACTCTTGGAGGGTACCGGCTTGACAACCCCACGCGCAAATATATTTATTGGCAAGAAACACGATTACTAAAAAGATTGACAGGGCAATCATTCGAGGGGGGAAGATTGCATGTGTGGTGCCATAAAGGTGAATGGCATCCTTGACTGTGCCCATGGGGCTTGGGTCTGATCCCATAACGACACCAAAGATCAAGATAGCCGTAAACAGCAGCCAATTCCTGACGCCGGACGTAACGGTCCGGTTTTTTAAGAGAATGAAGACCGTTGGCAAAAAGAAAAGCCAGAGGCCAAATTTTATCGGAATTTTGATCCAGTTCTTGCTGGCATGCTCTGAGGCTAATGCCAGTTTTTTAGTAACCATGGAGGAAATTTGATCTGGAGTTCCGTATTCATCCAGGGTTTTCCCCAGATCAGACTGTACTTTAAGCTCTAATACCTCCTTCAAGACCGTATTTGGCAACTCGTTAGCTTGGCCGAACTGCTCAACAGTCATTTCCTTGTCTATTATTAGCTCATTTAGCTTTTGGGGCTGTTCAGGTTTTCCCCCCCAGATTCGTGTGAATATTATTGATAACCCAACGATAAAAACAATAATTAAAATAAAATATACTGCTGTTTTTAATCTTGGATATTTGTCCATTTCTCCGCATCCCTGATTACTTAGATTTCGAGCATATAACGGGTTGCTCAGCCGTAGCCAGGGTAACCAGGATTACCGGTTAAGCACAAAAGCCCCGCCCTGGCTATTTCCCCGTTTTGAATTTTTACATGCAGGAGACCACCTCCTAACGTATGGCCTACGTGTAACTATTTAGAGTAACACGGTCAAGGACTATTTCGAAGTTAACGCCGAACTCAAAGGCGTCTGCTTTTTAACGTCCCGTGAAGTTTGATATTATTAAAATATTGTTAGTTTAGAACGTTAGCTTGTCGTGGGTCTTCCTCACCCTCCGATGTTACCCAAATACTCCCGGTACTCGACGATCTTGCCTCCGCTAGCCCTCATGAAGACGGATTCTAATCCATTATACTCTTTTCCTCCGATGTTCCCGACGCTATGGGTGCATACGACAACCCAATCACTGTCATAGAGCCGAAGGTCTTCTTCGATATGCGGGATGCGGTCGTGTGCCTCGTGCGTGCGCCTCCAGGCCATCATTTTTTTCTTGGCCTCGGACCCGGTGTAACGTCCCCGGCTCGGTCCGATGGGGAACTGAAACACGATGTCGTCGGCAAACGTGGCAAAGAATGGCTCCCAATCGCCAGTCGTCCACGCACTGTAGAACGCATCGATGGCGTGATCCAGTACCGCGCGGGTTTTGGCATCAGAAGCTGTGGGTTGCTGTGCTCCCGAGTTGCTCATGGTGGCCTTCACGATTCGGTTTTGTTCGGCCTTAGCAAGATTTGATTTGCCAAAAAACAAGCCGAAAACAAGACTAATTATTGCAACTCCAATTAAAACCCAATGCGCTGTTTTCATAATATCCTCCTTTTTTATTTATAGATAAAGAAAAGCAACACAACTATTATTGTGACATCGCCCTGCACGCCAGGACCATGCATTTCAGTGTTTTCGATCCAAAGGCCAGGGAATATTATACAATGAAAAACCTGATCACGATAATGTATCTCATCGGCGGTAAACTCGAATACAGACTACCCACATGAAACAGCGGTGAACCCGTTTTACCCTATGACCACTGAAAATTAGGGAAGGTGCAAATAAGTCTTCCCCGTGCTTTCGCAAGCCCCATGCCTTGGGATGCGAATAATTAAAATGGGGCCTTGTTCACAGGTTACTTTGTATAGAAACAAAGCAAAGTAGTCTGGTTAAGGTGCTAATTTAACTTCCGTTAAAGTTTCACTAACTTCCCATAATTGTTCCGCAGCATCAAAATCTACCGCCCATGGATGCACGCCAAGAACCCCAGATTGCTGGTCGGCGGCCATCATTGGGGCGATATCGTTATTTTCACAATAAACCCCTCCAAAGCCATTCAATTGACTGCTCGTTGCGCACCACACAGCCGTCGATGCGCCCTGCTCGAGCGTTTTAAAGTCGCCGTTCTCAGCAACTGAAAGACCCTCCGGAACATGACCATTCGCATCGTTTCGAGATACACCAAAGGCTTTTAGATCCTCGTCGGTTAGAAAACGCGAAAGATCCGTTAGAATTGTACCAGGGTGCAAAGAGAAAGCGCGGATGCCGTGCTCTTTTCCTCGCCGATCCAGTGCTACGGCAAATAATGAATTAGCCGTTTTTGACTGACCGTAAGCCGCCCATTTTTCGTAGTCTCGGTTATTAAACTGAATGTCGTCAAAGTGAATGCCGGAGAATCTATGCCCTCGTGAAGACACCGAAACGACGCGAGCACCATTTGCCTTTTGAAGTGCTGGGAATAATTGAACGGTTAGCTGAAAATGCCCAAGGTGATTCGTGGCAAACTGAGATTCAAAACCCCTCGCGTCTCGGCTTAGAGGAGCAGCCATAATTCCAGCACTATTGATCAGTATGTGCAACGATCTACCACTTCTGCTAAAGCCGTTTGCAAAGGCATCAATGGATTTCGGGTCAAGCAAATCTAATTCTGCGAGCTCTACATTTGGTAAATTTGCCAGTGTTTGGCGTGCCTTTTCAAGAGTGCGAACGGGTACGATTACAGTTGTACCAGCCTGAACCAAAGCTCGAGTCGTTTCCAGACCTAAGCCGGAATATCCTCCGGTTACAATGGCCGTCTTGCCAGTCAAATCCACCCCCCTAAGTACATCCTGGGCGGTCGCGGTAGGGCCGAATCCTGAATTAATAGGCGTTTGCATGTTAGACATCGCTTAGTCCTCCCTTAAATGGTTATTGTTAAAAATAAATATTCTTACAACGTTTTCCGCTTCTTGAATCTTTATAGGAATTGATTTTAGTACAGATAAAACGTATAATCTATAACGTCCTATCCTTATTAATTGCTTGATCGTCCAAATATGAAACACACCGATCCCTTATCAGAAGTTTTGATGTTACTAAATCCGCGCGCTGCCTTCTCATCGAGCCTGGAAACCGGGGGCGACTGGGCGATTCAGTTTAACGGATACGCGAGTGTAAAATTTTGCGCCGTGACTCGCGGCTCCTGCTGGCTTAACGCGGACAGCCTTGATGAGCCGATAAGGCTAAATTTTGGAGATTGTTTCTTACTTTCCGATGGCACTCCTTATCTATTGGCCAGTGATCTTTGTATTAGCCCCGATCACGCGTCTAAGGTATTCGAAAATGCTGTTGATGGTTATACACGATGGGGAAACGGAAACGACGTCGTGATAATCGGTGGCCGGTTTGATTTTGAAGGTGAAGATGCGTTTCTGTTGTTGGATACCTTACCAGCCGTTATACACATAGCTTCAAACAGCCCCCACTCCAATGTCATTCAATGGGTGTTAAATCAGTTATCCCTTGAGTTGTCCGTTTCTTCAATCGGGTCTTCTCTGATGGCTGATAATTTGGCTCATATTCTTATTGTTCAGGTACTGCGTTCGTTCCTTGGATCAAAAAATAAGCCACCTACAGGCTGGCTTAATGCCCTCGCAGATCCCAAAATCAACATAGCACTATGTCTGTCTGATACATCAGGATCCTGCCAGGCACTGGAGACTCGATGATTTTACAACAGCTACAGGTATGTCCCGATCCTCTTTTGCATCAAGGTTTAAGACTTTAGTCGGCGTTCCTCCCTTAGATTACCTTTTACGCTGGCGGATGTTGTTGGCAGCCAGAAAACTTAAATTTGGCGCCGATAGGATATCTGATGTTGCTTTCTCCCTGGGATACGAGGCTGAAAGTTCTTTTAGCAATGCATTCAAGCGAGTTATGGGGTGTGCCCCTTACCACTACCGCAAATTTTCTTCCCCTACAAATCAATTTATTAACTCTTCTGAGCTTGAGCTGAGAAGACGTTGACGCCTTGTGTCTTATCCAAAACTTGATTGCAGACACGTATTATCACCTCGGCAAATAACCATATAAAACAAGTTTGTTTTGTTGGGCATGGAAAAGACGGGTGCACGCACATACAGTCTAGATCGCAGGCGTAGGTTAAGGGGTTGGGGGAGTCCCTGTTTTTCCCTCACCTCTTGTGCAATCGCGGAATCCACATGGGGACGTCCCGCATGTACTTTTCGTACTCCTCCCCGAAGCGGGCGAGGAGCAGTTTTTCTTCGTGCCGCGATATGTAGTGCAGAAACACAACCGCGGCAAAGAACACTCCCGTGGCGGCCAGCGACAGGCTCAGCATCAGACAGCCGAGATACAACAGTATCTCGCTCAAGTATATCGGATGCCGGACGACGTTGAAGACACCCTTCCGGATCACGCCCGGTGTCTCCCGCTTCTCGCCGAACACGATAGACAGCCCCGCTTGCACCAGATAGCCCGATACAACCAGTAAAGTGCCCCCAAGAGCAGCCTGATCCAGAGCGGCACAGAGCCGTTAAAGCCGGTTGTATAGTGCAGAAAGAACGTATCAAGGACCCATACCCCTGCAACGAGCACTGC
>JAQULO010000034.1 GCA_028718565.1 Syntrophales bacterium
CTTCAGGGAGACCGGGTTGATGTCGGTTCCCATAATCGAGAGATTCCACTCCTTTCGATCCGGGAGCAGGCGGTGAAGGAGAATGGCAAGCGAGTATGGCTCTTCGCCCGAGCTACATCCAGCACTCCAAATGTGAAGGCGGCGCTCGCGTATTCGCCTGGCATGGATGACCTCCGGCAGAATATTGTCCTGTAGGATCTGGTAGGCCGGCCATTCCCTGAAGAAATAGGTTTCCCCGACGGTCAGATGGCTGGCGAGAGCCTCGATAAGCTTTTGCTCAGGAGGTGCGAATTTGAGCAGCCATTGAACAAACCTGTCCGGATCTTGAAAATCGAAGTCCGCCATGGCCTGCCTTATGTTACGATCCAGGTCGCTCCACCTGCGTGGCGGAAAGTGGAGTCCCGTGTAGCGCTTCAGCCATTCAGACATGGACGCCAGGGATTGCTCAGGCAGGAATGGTTTCTCTCCGTTTGCGGTCGGGGCTTTCGATGCAATCCTGTCAGTGCCCATGAACATCGCTATCCTGTATCCGTTTACCTTCACTTTCGGGACCACTTCCGTCCGCGAAAACCATATCATTTGATGGTGCAGTCCGGCTGCGGCTGTGCCCCTTGCAAAGCCTTATCCAACATCCGTTCCTCCTCCAGGGAAAGAAAGCTTTCCGGGTCGTGGATCAGGACCATACCGTCCTCAAGCTGGAGGATTCCCCGAATGTACTCCAATCCGGGAAAAACGGTTTTCATACCGACCAGACAATCTGCCGAAGCTTCGCCCACCCCCCCCACGGCATCGACAAGGAAGGCAACGGAACGTTCTCTGGTTTTAAGAAACAGAAGCTGGTCCGTCAGTTCAATGGGCCGGGATGACATTCCGAAGCGGCGTCGGATATCTGCGACAGGGAGGACCTGCCCGTGCAAATCGACGATTCCAATGATAATCATGGGGGCCTGCGGCAGGGATGTGATCGCCACCACCCGCTCGACACGGACGACAGCATCCAGAGGAACGGCGAATCGTCGTTCATCCAGATAAAACGTGACCATGCCGACAACCCCGCTGTCAACCGGGCCTCCCGTTCCCAAATCTTCCACTCTTGCCATGACAATGCCCCCCCTGGTGAGATTGTTTTCTTCACCGGCATCGAGGCCGACTTCAAAGGGTCAACCGACGTGAACGCTCATAACGCGTTCGCCTTTACAATATCGAATATGCCAGGTATTTTGTCTATTTCCGTCACCTTGTCTAGAAAATACTCAGCCCCCAAGTCTTGACATTTCTTCCGATACTGGGGGTAGGGATAATTAGTGAGCACCAGGACAACCGGGGAGGGTTCCATTTTCTTAATCTCCCTGAGCACGTCAATTCCGCTACCGTCGATGAGACGTATGTCCAGAATTACAAAGTCGGGTTCCAGTCGTTGTATCGCCTCTACGGCTCCGCGCACGTCCTGTGCCTTACCGATAAGCCATAGGCCTTTGATCTCCGAGAGCATTGACTCCAACCCATCGCACACAACCTCGGAGTCGTCGACGATAAAGACTTTCACAGTATCCCCCTTCATTAGGGCTTAGATAACAATAAAGGCCACCCCTGTATGTAGGATAACTTTGGTTTTTTCGTAGGGGAATGCTGATATTCTTGTCAGGGAAAGGATTACGGGCTGAATGGGATTGCACAGCATTGACGCTGCTACACTCGTTTTACGGTCCCGTGGTCGGGGATCGTTTCAGGAGGTCCTGCTCGATCATGTAACGCGTGAGTTCGGCGTTGTTCTTCATCCCCATCTTCTCAAGAATGCGCTGCCGATAGGTGCTGACTGTCTTTGGGCTTAGGAAGAGTTCCGAGCCGATTTCCTTGAGTGCTTCCCCTTGCGCGATGCGGGTGAGGATCTGAAACTCCCTGTCCGAGAGCCTGTTGTGCTTGGGCGCCGCCCCCTTAATCCACTCGGTGGCCAGAAGTTCGGCTAAGGTTGAGCTGATATACCGACCGCCAGCCACGACTTTACGTATAGCCCCGAGCAGAACCTCTGGGACGGACTCCTTCGTCAGGTAACCGGAAGCGCCTGCCCTTAGAAGGCGTAACGCGTATCGGTCCTCGGGGTGGACACTGAGGATCAGTACCGGCAAATTCGGGTATTCGGTCTTCATGCGTTTCAGGACCTCGAAGCCGCTTTCGCCGGGCAGGGTCAGGTCGAGGAGAACCACGTCAGAGCGACGCTTCCTGAGGCAGACGAATGCCTCCGAACCATTTGCCGCCGTCCCGCAACATTCCATTTCCGCCTCGTCTTCCAGGATCTGTGTAATACCACGCCTGACTACGGGGTGATCGTCCACCACCAGTACCCGTATCATGTATGTCCTCCGTTAACCGTTTGTGTATCAAAGGAAACACTGAGACGGACCTTCGTTCCTCTCCCGGGAGAACTTTTAATGTCCACTACACCACCTATGGCGAGAGCCCGTTCCCGCATACCCAGAAGTCCGAAAGATCCTGTTTTCGGAGGGTTCTCAGCCGAGAACCCCAGACCATTATCGATCACCTCAAGAACCAGGTTCCCGTCACCGACGCGCAGAGCCACGTCGACGCTGGTCGCCCGAGCATGCCGGACAATGTTGGTCAGTGCTTCCTGGGCAATTCGGAAGATCGTTACCGCCATCTCCGGGTCCATATTGATCTCCTCCTCAGGGATATCAACCCTGCATTTGACACCCGTCTTGTTTCGAAAATCCTCGCCCAACCAGTCGATGGCGGCGGCAACTCCCAAGTCGTCCAGAACGCTGGGGCGTAGCTCGGCAATGATCCGTCGCATTTCACGAATCGTTACGTCAGCCAGATCCTTCATGGATTCAAAGTGTGCAAAGATTTCTTGCCAGTCGGTTTTAGTATGGTCCGCCAATTGGTGCTGCACCCAGGTAAGGTCCATCTTGATACCAGTGAGGGCCTGTCCCATCTCGTCGTGTATAACCCGGGCAATTCGTTTGCGCTCCTCCTCGCGGATATCACGGAGGCTTCCGGCCAGAGCCCGCATCTGTTCGTGGGACTGGATCAATGCATCCGTTATCTTACGGTGGTCCGTGATATCTTCAAAAATTACACAAAAGCGCTCCGCCGCGTCCCAGGGGCGATAGACATGGGAGTGGTAGTACTTGCCTGTGGGCCCATGAAAACTGTCAAAGGTACGAGGGTTTCCCGTTACGGCTACTTCACCGAAGTTTTCGATCCAGGAAGACTCCGTCTCAGGCCAGACCTCATAGATGGTTTTCCCATGCGCCTCTTCAAGTGTCACCCCCGTGATCCGCTCGTACGAATCGTTGATATACTCGAAGCGACAACTGACAAATCTGTCGTCCTCGTCGAAGACAGATTGGAAGATGGCAAAGGCATTCGTCATGCTCTTGAGAAGCCACTCTTTCTCCTCGGCAATTAATCGGAGCTTTTCTTCCGCACATTTCCGTTCTGTGATGTCCAGGGCAGTCCCGCTGTAATACAGGATATCTCCCCGCCCATTCCTGACGGCGCGGGCGGAGAGGGATATCCAGAATGGGTAACCCTGCCGGTGGCGCATTTCCACTACGACGTCCTCGGCGATCCCGTGACTTTCCAGGGCTTCTTTGATAGCCCGTCTGTCCTGTGGGTTGGCGTACAACTGATTCTCTATGTCTGTGACGTAAGAGATCATCTCCTCCTGCGATGAATAGCCGAACATCTTGGCGAAGGCGAGGTTTCCCCGGAGATAGACCCCCGTCGGCGTGCTCTGGAAGATGCCCAGGAGTGCGTTCTCAAAAATGTTTCGGTACCGCTCCTCACTTTCCTTCAACGCACCCTCCACCAGCTTGCGTTCGCTGATATCGCGCACAATTGAAAGAATGCCGGCTGGATGACCTGCCGGATCACGCAGGAAAGAAACATTCTTTTCGACCGGAACGCTCTTACCATCCTTTCGGACCATCTCGACTTCCACAATCCGTGTCCGAGTCGCATCAGCGTTTTCCGAACCTTCTAGCTCCATCTCTTCGGCGAAAGCCTGCATGGCTTTTTCAAAGGATGCTTCTGTGTATAGCTGCGACATCGGCATAACCATAACCTCTTCCGCCGTAAAGCCCAGGAGCTTCTGCACGGAGGGAGTGACATATGTGAATTGCAAATTCATATCCGCCGTCCAGATAACATCCGTCGCATTTTCGGCAAGAAGTCGGTAAAGAGCCCTTCTTTCATGCAAAGTGGTCAGGGGTTGCTTGACATCGGTGACGTTCCGCACGATTGCCATGACATGTACGAGGCCATCATGAGATTTATCGAAAAAGGAGAACGAGGCGCTTAAAACACACTTACTCCCGTCGGCATGGGTAATGTCCCACTCTTCGGCATGCAATTCCTTGCCCTGCCGTATTTTCTTCAGACGTTTTATGGCCTTGGCCTGCAACTCAGGTTCAGGATAAAGTGTTTGATACCAACCTAAACGATTGATTTCTTCCATGGTGTACCCTGTTATTTCGGTCATTGGGCCGTTCCAGATCGTAAGTTTGATAAACGGATAATCCTCAGTTTCATGCCAGACGCAGATCCCTTCAGCAACATTGTCTATGACGGCATTACGAAAGGAGTATTCTTTACAGAGGACATCTTCGGCCCGTTTGCGTTTTGTTATGTCTCTCGATACACCGTGGATGCCAACAAGTTTACCGTTACTATCCCGAATAGCGCAAACCAGGTTCTCAAGCCAGACTGTGTGACCATCTCTGTGATAATACTCTGCCTCCATCAGTACGGACCTGCCAGGATCTTCTGTACCTACCCGTTCCTTCGCCATTTCCTGTGCGTATGTATTCATAATTCGACGATGGGATTTTGGGGTCAAGACCTCTGACAGGTCTTGACCGAGTCTCTCTTCCTGGGTGAATCCTAGGATTTTTGTGATAGACGGGCTTACGTAGGTCGTTTTCAAGTCCGTATCGAGTGTCCAGACAATATCCGTCATGCATTCCGTCATTAAACGATACTTACTCTCGCTCTTACGCAACGACTCTAGCTGAGCTTCCTGTTGCGACAAAACCAGCTTGTGCTCTGTATCCAATCGTTCCAATTCACCAACTCGCCTGCGGAGAATGGTTAGTTCCTCAGCAAGCTTTTCCTTTACACCACAAGACCCGCCCATAATCTCCCGCTCTCGACTCCGCAGCATCCTTTTATTTCCGCTTCCGGCAGCGGTATTCTGTTTAACATTATCAAATGCCACCGTGTTATAATGCTCACCAGTCCCATCGCAGCCCATGCCTCAATCTGTTTCATTCAAGAAGTCCTTATCCGTTCTAAACCTTCACCAGAGAAGATGCCTCCGGCAGACCTTAAAAAACTTGACCCCGTAGAAACACGTGCGGCGGGCGTTCTCACGAAGCATTTACACAGACAGTTTGTCGGAACAAGTGGGTCTACACTCCAGAACATGAATGCCGACCATAAAACACCCCCTTGCATCCCAATAAACCGCAGCGGGCGCTTCATACATCAGAAAGGCCATTCAAGTCAATCATGCCAGCGGCATAGGCAACCCCTGCTATAGATTGAGGCCATACGGAAACAGGGTTTTGAACACAAGAAGTCGACTTCCTCAGAAGCCCCCTTTGGCCATAAACCTGGCAATACCAGCCAGGAAGTTGCTTTACCTGTACAGCCCTTGTAGTTGAAAAATACAATCGTGCAGTTTCCCCAACGTTAGGGGCAAAGAAAGACTTGAGGTGTGCAGGGGAAAACAAGAGAGAACGAAGGAGTTTTGACAAAGGATTCAAGAGAGAAGTAGTCCGTTGGTTATGGAAGGAGAAGGGAAGGTTTCAGAAGTAGCGCGGGATTTAGATATCCGCCCGAATATTATACATCGATGGGAATGCGAATACCTGGAGGATATTGAAGAGGCATTCTCAGGTAAAGGACATATGAAACACTAAGCGGAGGAGCCGCAAAAGACAAAAAAGACGTTGGCCAGCTTTTCAAAACACCCTTGATGAAATATCAGTTCATTGACAGATGTTCTTCCCTATCCGTCTGCATCTATGTGGTAGTTTTTCATCTTCGTCCTCAGGGTTTTTCTGTCGATACCGAGAAAAGCTGCGGTCTTGCCTATCTGGAAATCAAAGTGGCTCAGGGCCCTTTTGATATGCTCCTTCTCGACATCCACAAGGGTCATCCTTCCGGTATGAGAATCCGCTACGGGTGCCTTCGCGTCCGCATTCTGCCCATAGTAAAGGATATCGGAAAGACCGACC
The DNA here is from genome assembly GCA_028718565.1 of Syntrophales bacterium. Lineage (GTDB taxonomy): Bacteria > Desulfobacterota > Syntrophia > Syntrophales > UBA2210 > UBA6078. Next base: position 6,261 of record JAQULO010000034.1, read on the forward strand.
GTTTCATTGTCACAGAGCACCGATAACCGTTCCATGGTATTCTTCACTTCTCTGATATTACCGGGCCAGGTGTACGACAGCAGAGACCTCTCCGCCTCCTTCGAAAACCGTCGTCCCCTGCCTTTATGCTTTTTTGTGTACATGTCCAGGTAGTGCCGTGCGATTGGAATAATATCGGACGAGTGTTCTCTGAGAGGCTGTATCTCTATCGGGACCACTGATATCCGATAGAAAAGGTCTTCCCTGAACTCCCCGGAGGTCATCTGTGCCCTCAGATCCTTGTTGGTCGCCGCTATGAGTCTGACATCAACCCTGTCCGCCTTCGAGCTGCCGACCCGCGGAACCTCCCGTTCCTGAATAACCCTCAGGAGTTTGGCCTGGGTACCGAGAGAGACATTGGATATCTCGTCCAGAAAGAGCGTGCCCCCATCCGCCATTTGAAAGCGTCCTTCGCGCGACTGCGTCGCGCCGCTGAACGCACCCTTCATATGACCGAAGAGTTCACTTTCCATCAGGTTCTCCACGAGGGAGGAACAGTCGACGGGGACGAACGTCGCATCCCTCCTGTCGCTGAGCCTCTGTATCGCCCGGGCGACAAGCTCCTTTCCCGTTCCGCTTTCGCCGGTAATCAGGACGGTGCTGTCGGTATATGCCACCCTCCTGATCGTGTCTTTCAGTTTCCGCATGCAGTCACTGTCCCCGATAAGCTCGGGGATGGGATCATCCGATCTCTGCGTATCACGGGTCTTCAAGGCACCGGCGGCCGCCTTTCTCAGCTCTGCCGTGCTGAACGGCTTCGCCAGGAAATCAACCGCTCCGTGCCTCATCGCCTCAACGGCCATCTCTATGGTCCCGTATCCGGTGATGATGATGATACGGGCGGATACAGCGGATTCCACCTTGAGCCTTTTCAGGACATCCAGACCGTTGATCTTGGGCATCCGGACGTCAAGCAGAATAAGATCATAGCTGTCCCCAAGCGCCATCTCAAGGCCACGGGCAGCATCATTCGTATCATCGACCACGCACCCCATACGAGAAAGCACCTGGCGACACCCATCCCGTATGGAATCCTCATCATCAATAATCAGCGCCTTGGCGACTTTCTCAACCAACCTCTATCTCCTCCATAATCTTGCTCCATGCGGGGCTGCCATCTCCCCTGGCCGGCAGAAAAACAAAAAAGGTCGTTCCCCGTCCCGGTTCGCTCTCCACATCGATGAAACCGTCATGTTTACGAACAATTCCGTAGGTAATGGACAGGCCGAGGCCGGTCCCTCGCCCCGGATCCTTTGTGGTAAAGAAGGGCTCAAATATATGGGCCAGGTAGGCCTTGTCTATCCCCTTCCCCGTATCCGAGATGGTGATCTTGATGGTACGGGGACTGGCCAGCAGGCATATCCTCTCCATCTCTGTACCTTCTTCCGCATCGGAGGGAAACCTGCTGATCAGCTTTGTCGCCACCGTCAGCCTTCCCTTTCCGGCCATCGAATCAGAGGCATTGATAAATAGATTCAGGAAGACCTGCTCCAGCCGTGACCGGTCGCCATGCACCTCGGGAAGACCCTCCGCAAAATCACTCTCTATCTCTATCCCGTGAAACATCGACTGATCCTTCACAAGGCCGAGGGATGTCATAAGCACCTCATTTATGTCGAGCGGCAGCATCTCACCCGAAGGGGTCCGGGCAAAATCCAGAAGGTTCTGAACGATCTCCTTGCACCGGTTTGTCTGATAGACAATCTTGTTCATGTTCTCCCGCGCAGGGCTGTCTTCGGGAAGTTCCTCCAGCACGAGATTGCTGTAGAGCAGTATGCCGCCGAGGGGATTGTTCATCTCATGGGCGACCCCTGCCGACATCTGTCCGAGAGACACCAGGCGTTCCGTCTGTGTGAGTTGCTGAAGGGCCTTTTTCAGCCTCTCATCACGATCCCGAAGTGACGTAACCATATCATTGAAGGCCTCGTCCAGCATGCCGAAGTCGGAGGACTTACTGGAGGGAAGCCGATAATCGAGGTCACCGGTCCCTATGGTCTCCGTGGCTTGTTTCAGTATGCGGATCCTCTCTATGATGGTGTGTCCCATTCGAAACGAGATGATAAACGCAACGACCATGCCGAGGGTCGTAACACCCAGGAACACCCACATGGCATACAGTCTCATGTCTCTGTATTTAGCCTCCAGTATGCCGACGTAGAGCATCCCTATTATGTTGCTGTCTATATCGTATATCGGCACATACGAACTGAGATACCAGTCGTTGACCACAAACGCCCTTCCAGTCCAGTCCTTGCCCTCTAGAACAACCTTTTCATATACCTCCCTTGAGACAACCGTACCGATAGCCCTCTCGGAATCCTTCGTCATCACGTTGGTGGATATGCGAACGCTCCCCTGGAATATCGTGGCAAAACCCATATCAAGGTTCTCGTATTTTTCGTCACGGAATACCGTCTCTTTTATCTTATCCACCATGGCATAGTCTCTGTTCAACAAAACGCCCCCGACGAGCGCGCCTCTGAGATCGCCGTGCGCATCAAATATGGGATAGGCCGCCCTGAGCACCATTCCCTCGAAGAGGCTTCTCTGCCCTATTTCGATCGACTGAGGCGTCTTTACAATCGGCATTTCAAGGCGCTCCGAAAGCCCCGGATTCTCCCGACGTATCCACTCCACGGGGATCAATTCCGTTGACGACAGGGGAACCTTTTTTTCAAGACATTCCCGTATGACCGGGTCCCACAAGACATGGTCTCCTTTTGCCTCCGGGTTGGAGGCCCGGTACAGCACGCTGCCCTTTGCATCCACCAGTGAAAGCATGTCTATACATATACATTCTGTTCCCTGTTCGTCCCGAGCGTCTGTTCCTCTGCGTATGAGCCTCTTCATCTCTTCTAAGGCGGATACGTCACCGGATGAGATCGCATCGTACAGCTGGGATCGCAAGGCAATGCCCCGGACCTGGAATGCCAATCGTTCCATACTGTACTCATAGATGAGCCTCGCCGTGTGTATATCCTGCTGGACCTTTCTCTGCGCCTCATCCATGGTATTGCTACTGATTATCTGTATGCCGACGATCGTAGCCACCACACCGGTGAGACAGGTGGCCACCAGGAATCCCAGGACTAGTCGCTTCTGCAGGTTTTCTTTGAAGATATCTCGCAACAACCCACTGTCCTCCTCGCTTGGTAGGTAACAGATTCTCTTCTTCTACACCACACCTTCGATGTCTTCCCTGTGTATTCCCGAGACAGAAACTTTTTTGTTCTTCGATTTGTGCCCGGCGAGGATTTGTATTTGAGAACGCTTGACGCCCAGGACGCCTGAAAGGAAGCGTATGCATTCCTTGTTGGCGGCGCCTTCGACTGGGGGAGCCGTTATCCTGAGTTTCAGGGCGTCGCCTTGGATACCGGCAAATTCACACCGGGAAGAGCGTGGAATGACCCTGATATTGAACACGACGCCATCCGCTGTTTCACCGATTGGGATCATACCTGCCCCTTGATTCGCGTGTGGAAACCCTACTAACTGAAATTAACCGCGATTTGAAGCATGGTCTTCACGAGAAAACTCTGCAGGAACACGATGATCAGGATCACGATAATCGGGGAGAAATCTATGCCGATGCCCTTTATCGGAATCAGCCTCCTGACCTGGTAGAGCACCGGTTCCGTTACGTTATACAAAAACCGGATTATGGGATTATAGGGATCGGGGTTCACCCAGGAGATTAGAGCCCGTATGATGATAAGCCACGTGTACAACGTAAGCCCCATGTCGATAATCCTTGCAATCGCCTCTATGAAATTTCCTACAACAAACATCGCTTCCCCTTTACATTAAAATAGGCTATGAATAGTAATTACGGCTCTAAAAGTCAAGATATGTTTTCCTTAAAAGGCGGGTGGTTTCCGCCATTTCTTACATACAGGGAGGTTGTTACACCACGATGCCGGGAGAGAAAATATGTGTCATAGGAGCAGGGAACATGGGCGAGGCGCTCGCCGGAGGGATGATTACGGGCGGCCTGGCGCGTGCGGAGGATATAACCGTCCATGACATACGAAAGGAGCGACTCGACCACTTCAGGCGTACCCTTCACGTCGGTGTTTCGGAAGAGCTCGGGGCCGCAGTGGAAGGCTCTGCCACAATTATCTTGGCGGTCAAACCCCAGAATATGGAAGAGGTGTTGAAGGGGATGGCCGGCAGAACCGCGGGCAGACTCATCATCTCCATCGCGGCGGGTGTTACCCTCGGGTTCATAGAAGGAATTCTGGGAGATAAGGCACGCGTCATCAGGGTCATGCCGAATACGCCCGCTCTCATAGGAGAAGGGGCGGCGGCCCTTGCCGGCGGCAGAGGTGCCACACAAATCGATATCGCCACGGCCCGCCGGATATTCGATTCCGTGGGAATGACCGTCGTCGTCGAAGAGGAGTTGATCGACGCGGTCACCGGCCTGAGCGGAAGCGGTCCCGCTTACGGATTCATCATCATAGAGGCGCTCGCAGATGCCGGGGCCAGGCAGGGCCTTGATGCCGAGACCGCCTTGAAGCTGGCGGCCCAGACCATGCTGGGCGCCGCGAAGCTGTGCCTCAAGGGGGACCGGACGCCGACCCAGCTCACCGATATGGTAACATCCCCCGGCGGTACCACCATAGAGGGCATCAGGGCGCTCAGGGCCGGGAAGATCGGGGAAACCCTTGCGGCGGCGGTGGAGGCCGCGACACGGAGATCAAAGGAACTGGGACGGAAATAGTTCTCATCGATTGCATTAAAGAAAAGCAAGGCAGGATGTCACCCGTCATAAAAACCCAGATTAATTTTGAGGTAAAGTAAAAATGAATCTAACTGTAAAAAGATTACCAAATAAATTTTGCCCTGATCCCGCACGGGTCATTGCCAAGTTTTACATGCCCGGCGGTGAGGACAGGGCAAACATTATAATCAAGCGAATACTAGACTTCTCCGACCAGGAGGTTAATACAGCACTCAGTGAAGTCCTCGTCGACTTTTCAAGCCGGCATCGCAATATCACAAAAATATTTGAGAAGAATTTTGATATCGTACGAGGCACACTGCCACCAGATTCCGGCATATTCCCGAAGCCCTTGTCTCTCAAAAGAAAACTGCTGATCGGATCCTACTTTACTTCGGAATACGCCATTGAGGCTGCCGCTTTCTTTAATCCCTCAATGGTAGAAGACCCAAACCAGGGAAACCGCGAAGAGGGAGAGAAACGCATTATCGTAAGCTTCCGTGCTGTCGGAGAGGGACATATCTCATCTATTGTCTTTAGAAGCGGTATCATTACCCGGAATAATGAGCTGATCTTCAAACCTGCCGGAAAATTCGTTGATCTCCCCGACGCCCTGAAACTCCACGTGTATGAGAAAGAGCAGTTTCTGGAAAAACTGCACGAGATGGATGTTCAGAAGGGTCCCCTGATCGGCACCGTCATGGACAGGCTGGGAGATACCTTTACCTACCGTGAATTGCAAAAAAGTATATCAGAAAGCACCAAAGCTATAGATCTGACTTATACTAAAAAAAAGGTAATCGATTGCATGAACTGGTTGGCCAGTTCGCATTATGAGATAACATTCTCTCTGGATACCGACATATCGGAACGCGTTATCTTTCCGGTCTCCACACATGAAAGCAACGGCATCGAAGACGCGCGTTTTGTAAAATTTGTCGACGATGACGGACGTGTCATCTACTTTGCGACATACACGGCCTACGACGGACACACAATCCTGCCCAAATCAATAGAGACAAAAGATTTCTATCATTTCAAAATAAGACCGATCCATGGCAAACATACACAGAATAAGAATCTGGCCCTCTTTCCGAGGAAGATTGAGGGGCGGTACGCCTTGATCTCCCGCTACGACGGGGTCAACAACTACCTGATGTTTTCCGATGATATCCATGTCTGGGAAGATGCCAAGAAGATACAGGAACCCAAGTATCCTTGGGAGTTCATTCAACTGGGTAATTGTGGGTCGCCCCTTGAAACGAAAAAGGGGTGGCTGCTGATCACTCATGGGGTTGGCCCGATGAGGAGATACAGCCTGGGTGCTGTCCTGCTCGACATTCAGGATCCTTCTCGTATCATCGGCCAGTTGAAGGAACCTCTGCTGGTAGCTAATGAGGAAGAGAGGGAAGGCTACGTACCGAACGTCGTCTACTCCTGCGGTTCCATCATTCGCAACGGTGACCTGATCATACCGTACGGGATGGCCGATTACGCCACGGGCTTCGCCACCGTAAAGGTGGATGAACTTTTAAACAAATTGTTGAGTGATTGAGTAGGTTATCGTCTGTTTAGAAAAGTTACAGGCTTTAGCAAGGCGACATCAGGAGATATTACCCACTATTTTACGGTAAACTGCAACATAATCATCGACCATTTTTTCCTGGCTGAAATTCTTTTCGGCCCATCTGCGGCAGTCTTTGCGGTCAATCTGCCTCACGTCTTTTAAGACGGATACGGCTTCATCCACCGTGCCAACCAGAAACCCTGTCTTCTCCTGGGCGATCAGCTCCGGCATGGAACCCTTATTAAAGGCAACCACCGGCGTTCCGCAAAGCATCGATTCAGCCACACTTAAGCCAAAAGGCTCGGCGAAATTGATGGGATGAAGCAGAGCGTACGCATTGCCAAGCAATGTGTCTCTCTTTTTAGGGCCGGAGTTGCCGACATAAACAATCTCATCATTTAAAAACGGCTTTACTCTTTCTTCATAATATCTCTGATCCTGGATAAACCCGGAAATAATAAGCCTCATCTTGAACCTTTTAGCGATCTGGATGGCTTCACAGGTTCCCTTATCAGGATGTATCCTGCTGAAATATAACAGATATTCGCCAACAGCTTCCTTGAATGTAAAGTCAGCCACATTAATGCCATTGTAAACAGTGGCGATATACTCCAATTCGGGGCAACGGTCCGAATTGCTGATTGATACAAAATAATTACGATCATTGTACTTTTTGAAGACCGGGATAATTTGTGGTGAGGAAAATCCGTGGATCGTGGTCACCATCGGCGTTTTGATCAAGCGCGAATAGGTCAGCGGCAGAAAATCATAATTGTTGTGGATGATGTCAAAGGTATCGGCACATTCCATGAGATGCGAAATATGCAGACACTCCCATACCTTTGGATCAAGGGTTTTATCTTCTTCATAGGGCCGCTCACAGATGTATTCCAGTTTTGCACTGGTCAGAGAATCACCTGTTGCAAAAAGCGTTACATCCAATCCGCGCAAGGCAAGGCCCTCGGCAATATTCGACGCCACCTGTTCCCAGGGACCATAATGCCGAGGCGGTGTTCTCCAGCAAATAGGGGCCAGGACCGCAACTTTCATCCTACACCGCCGCCCTGGAATTTTTCAGGCAAAGGTCAACCAGGTCACCTATATTGGCTATGCCCACGCACATCACGGTATCGGCGCCGCCCCAGTAGATTTTAAGCGTGCCGTCTGATTCCGGTACCGCCCCGCAGGTAAATACGACATTGGGAACATAACCGGTGACCTCATATTCTTCTTCCGGCTGCAGTATCCAGCCGTCACTGACCCCCCTTATCATAGAGGGATCCGCCAAATCATGCAGGGCAACTCCCAGGCGGTAGACGCAACCAGCCATGGTCTGAAAGACGCCGTGGTAGATATTCAGCCAGCCCTGATCGGTCTTGATGGGAGGCGCTCCGGGTCCTATTTTCATCTCATCCCAGTGATATTGAGCAGGTTTTATAATAAGCCTGGCGTCCCCCCAGTATTTAAGATCGGGAGAATAGGATATCCATATGGACCAGGGGGTTGTCCCCGAATGGGGCCTGTCCAGACGGACATACAGGTTATCTATTTTTTCAGGGAAAACAACCAGGTTGCGGGAATCCGCCTCGGTGATTAAAGAAATCCGTTCTATTTTTTTAAAGTCGCTTGTCTTGGCCAGCGCGATGCGCGCGCCATACCTGGAATACGCGCTGTAGGTGATAAGATATTCATTATCGATGCAGGTGATCCGGGGATCTTCAACACCATATTCTTCATATACCTGGAATATCCCTTGTGTAGCCGGGGTCATAAATGGCTTTTCGGCAACTCTAAACCGAAACCCGTCATCACTTTCGGCCAGTCCTAAGATGCTGCGACCGCTGGTTAAATGCGAGCGGAAGATCATTACGTATTTGCCGTTATACCTGGTTACTCCGGCATTATGGACTGTTGCCACCGGATAGGGCACATCGTCTCTGGTTAAAATAGGGTTATTTTTATGTCTTTGAATAACTGGCATTTGCAGGCTCCTTGCAAAAGTTGTATGCGGCAGGCATAGTCCCCTGCGAGAGCAAAACACGCTCGAGTTTTCAGGACATTACTGCCAGTGAGTCTCCTGCTCATAGGCCAGAAGGACCGTCAGGTGGGAGATGAGATACGCAAGGATACTTTCCGCACCCTGATTCCGGTTTACCCCGTGGCTTTCGAGGCCATCGCAGCAGCCGCATGTTTCAAAATCATAGAGAGGGATCCGCAGATCATTTTCACCCAGAAACCACATAAAGGATGCAAGCATCCGGTCAAGGTAGTGTTTATCCCCGGTCACGACAGAAGCCTGGTAGAACATCAGCACGATGGCCATCACGTCAATGGGCTGCTGCGCATACCGCGCGCATTGTTCGCCCTTCTTGTACCAGCCGTCGGACCCCACCGGCGAAAGATACCCGTCTCTAAAAATGATCCCTTCCAGAAAGTCCGCCATCTCACGGGCGACAGCCAGGACCTTTTTATCTCCTGTTATTTCATAGGCATGGAACAGGGCCAGGGAGACAATGCCATTGTCATATGTCACTGTCGGTTCAAACCAGTGCCACTCCCCATCGGCCTCGTCTTTGTACTGTGCGAGGATCCGCCGTACCATCTCCTTAAGGGTTTCATTCATCCCCTCATCGGTCGAATAACGATTAAGATAATGACGGACGCCTATGATCGTGGCGGCAATACCCCTGATGGAACGCACGTCCTTAAAATGCTGATACGCCTTGGAGAACAGGTCGTTGGCAAGTTGAAAGAAAGCGTCGTGGGGGGAGAAACGGATAAGGTATCCCAGCGCCCAGATGGTTCGGCCGAAAGCATCTTCCGATCCGATCTCGTCCAGAAAGTCTCGATTATAGCTTAAAAAATTCCTGAACAAACCGTCATCGCGCTGCATATAATCGATATAACTGAGATACGTGGGCATAAGGCGCAGGGCCACCGGGTCTCTCTTCTGGCGACAGGCCATGGTAGCCATCAACAGCCCCCGGGCATTATCGTCCAGGCAGTATCCCTCCTTCCGGTTCGGCACACTGTATTTCGCATGCTGGATAATACCGGTATCGTCGGTGAACTGCCTGACATGGGCGAGATCGAAGGGGGGAAGAAGCAGCGGGTCGACAATAGAATCCTCCTTGGCGCTTACCTCCGGATAGTCTTGCGCCACATCGCACATGAGGTTGGCATATTTCTCCCCGATAACCGGCCATATCATCTGCCGCCCGTAGGTATAAGCCTTTTGTCGCAATTCGAGCAGGATGGAAGGGTTATCCAAGAGTTCGTTCAGGATACCGGCCAGTGCGTTTGAATCGTGAAAATCAAAGAGCCTTCCCCTCCCGTCCGCCAGGAGCTCCTGGGCGTGCCAGTAAGGTGTAGAGATTACGGCGGCCCCCGCTCCTACCGCATACGCGAGAGTCCCGCTGGTAATCTGGGCCTCATTCAGATAGGGGGTGATGTAGATATCGATGGCGGACAGGTACTCGAACAGTTCCGTTGCGCTGACAAAACGGTTATAGAAATGGACATTCTCTCTCAGATTATTCTTTTCGACAAGGCGTCGCAGATAATTCCGGTACTCCTCGCCTGAGGTGCGCAACACGGCCGGATGTGTTTTCCCCAATACAATGTACATAACATCCGGATGGTTTTTGACAACCTGCGGCAGTGCCTGGATTGCCGTTTCGATCCCCTTGCTTCGACCCAGCAGGCCAAAGGTAAAGATGGCCTTCTTGCCCTCCAGCTTAAACTTCCTTTTATACTGATCTCTCTGAACAAGATCGAGGTCGGGGACCCCGTGTTTAATAAGCTCAATCTTATCGGAACGTACATCATAGATTTCAGTCAGGAATCTGACCGCCCGATGACTCATCACCACCACTTTCTCGGCTTTTTCACCGATCTCATGTATGATGGCCCTTTCGTTATAGGAAGGTTTCTCAAGGATCGTATGGAGGGTGGCAATAAGTGGAATTTTAAGCCGGTGGATTAACGGAAGGATATAAATGCCGCTGTCCCCGCCGAATATCCCGAATTCGTGTTCCAGCACACAGGCATCGGCGTCACTGTAATTGATAAATTTTACCGCCTTGAGATAATCCCGCTGATGGTTCTGCCGGATGACATGTCGGACCTTCTCGGGATACGAATAGTTCTGACCCTCATCATTGATCGCGGCAACAGAGCACTCGGCCCGATTGGTTCTTTCCAGCGATTCGACCAGATCCCTCGTAAAGGTCGCAATCCCGCATTCCCGCGGGGGGTAATTCCCGATACACGCAATTTTAATCTTTTCCACTCGGATCTCCTTAAAATTGTCAGATGGGTTTTCCCTGCTGCCAACACCGGTGTGAGTGAAGGCGTCCGGCAGGGTTGTCGGTGTTCCCCCCCCTTTTTTTTTACATTTTCCCCTCCAGAACCTCTCGTATGTGATCTATAAAGCCTTCCGTAGAGACCTGACGGTTTTTCGGATCCGGCTCCGCAATCCTCATCAGATCGCCGGTCATGACCCCCCCTTCGACCGTCTCTATGACCGCGTCTTCGACTTTCTGCGCAAAGGCGGCAACCTCGGGGGTACCATCCAGCTCCCCCCGCTTCCTTAAACCACCCGTCCAGGCGAATATCAGTGCTGTGGAATTCGTGGAGGTCTTTTCCCCTGCGAGGTGCTTGTAATAGTGCTTCTGGACGGTGCCGTGAGATGCCTCATACTCGAAATACCCTTTCGGGGAGACAAGAACGGAGGTCATCATCGCCAGGCTCCCGTATGCCGAGGCGAGCATATCCGACATGACGTCCCCGTCATAGTTTTTGCAGGCCCAGAGCATCCCTCCATCGGACTTCATGATCCGCGCGACGGCATCGTCGATAAGGGTGAAGAAGTATTCAATTCCCGCCTCCTCAAAGGCATCCTTCCAGTTCACCTCATACTCCTCCTGAAAGATCTCACGGAAACGGGCGTCGTACGTCTTGGAGACGGTATCTTTCGTACCGAACCACAGGTCAATCTTCTGATCCAGGGCATACGTAAGGCATGCCTTGGCAAAGCTCCGGATGGAGATATCCAGGTTGTGTATCCCCTGGATAATCCCCGGGGCATCGAACTCATGAATCACTTTTCGTATTGGCTGACCGCCGTCGGCCGGTGTGAAGACCAGTTCGGCAGTGCCGGGCCCCGGGATTCTTATCTCCCTGTTCGCGTACACATCACCGTACGCGTGCCTCCCGATATGGATCGGCTTTTTCCAGCTTGAGACCGCCGGCTGTATGTTTTTCACCAGGATCGGAGCCCTGAACACGGTCCCATCGAGCATCCCCCTGATGGTGCCGTTCGGGCTGTTCCACTGCTTGTTGAGACTGTATTCCTCGACACGTTCCGCGTTGGGCGTGATGGTCGCGCACTTGACCCCTACCTTATGCTTCATAATGGCGCGGGCCGCGTCGATGGTAATCTGGTCGTCGGTATTGTCCCTCATCTTGAGGCCCAGGTCATAGTAGTCGATCTCGATGTCAAGGTAGGGCAGCAGAAGCTTCTCCTTGACCATCTGCCACATGACCCGGGTCATTTCATCCCCGTCCAGCTCTACCAACGGTCTATTTACCTTTATCTTTTTAACCATTCAACTTTTCTCCTGCACTCTTTTATTTCTAATCAACGACAACATCCCTCCGGCGAGAAGAATCTCCTTCGCCCTGCCCGAAAGATCGTATCCAACTTCATATTCGGTTCCCTGAGTGGTGTTCATCACGATCAGCGCCCCCCCGTCGCCGATCCTTTCGCGGATACCAGGGATTTCGAGACTGTCGCCTTCCTGTATCGCATCGTAATCGCCTTCGTTCTTGAAGGTCAGCGGGACTATCCCGAAGTTTATCAGGTTTGCCGTATGAATACGCTCAAAGGATCTGGCGATCACCGCCTTGACTCCCATAAACATGGGACAGAGTGCGGCGTGCTCACGCGAAGATCCCTGCCCGTAGCTGAGTCCCGCCACAATGATGTTATCCCTGCCAGACCCCTTTATCTCCATGGCCCTGTTGTAAAAGCCGGGATCAACAATTTCGAACAGGAACTCGGAGTATGCCGGAATGTTGGACCGGTACTTCATCCTCGCACCGGCAGGAATGATATGGTCCGTGGTAATATTGTCCACCACCTTGATGGTTACGACTCCGGCCACCCGTTCGGGGATAGGCTCGCTCTCAGGTGGTGCCCCTATGTTGGGTCCCCGGCAGATATCAACACTACCCGGATCATCGGCGGGGGGAAGTATCATCGAATCATCAATGATAAACGCATCTGGCATCTCAATTTCGGGATAGGAGATGCCGAGATCTCTCGGATCTGTAATTCTTCCCGTTATCACAGCCGCGGCTGCCGTCTCCGGGCTTACCAGGTAAATATTAGCGCTCTTGGTCCCCGACCTGGCAAGGAAGTTCCTGTTGCTGGTCCTGAGAGAAACGGCATCTGTCTGCGGGGACTGGCTGTTCCCGATGCAGAATCCGCACGCGTTCTCTTCCAGTCTGACCCCTGTTGCAATGAGATCGGCCAAGGCTCCATTCCGGGCCAGCATTTCCACTACTTGCTTCGAACCAGGAGCCAGGATAAAACTTACATTAGGGTGAACCTTTTTACCCTTTAGGGTCTTGGCCACCACCATCAGATCCCGATACGAAGAGTTGGTGCACGATCCTATGCAAACCTGGGTTACCTTCATACCCTCCAACTCCCTTACGGTGGCTATGTTCCCGGGGCTGTGAGGGGTCGCTGCCAGCGGGACCAGTTCGGAGAGATTGATATCGACTACCCTGGAATATACTGCATCCGTGTCCGGGGCCAGTTCCTTCCAGTTCGCTTCTCTCCCCTGAACCCTGAGAAACTTCCTGGTCTCCTCATCACTGGGAAAGAGCGAGGTAGTAACGCCGCACTCCGCCCCCATATTGGCAATCGTGGCTCTCTCCGGGACAGTCAGTGTCAGAACGCCCGGGCCACCGTACTCAAGCACACACCCCACATTTCCCTTCGTTCCAAATATCGCCAGAACTTTGAGGATAACATCCTTGGCGCTGACCCAGGGCTGTAGCCTGCCCGTCAGATTGATTCTGATCACCTTGGGACAGGTGAGGAAGAACGGCTCTCCGGCCATTGCCAGCGCCACGTCCAGCCCTCCCGCTCCGATGGCGATCTGTCCGATACCACCCCCCGTGGGGGTATGGCTGTCGGAACCCAGCAGCGTCGTCCCGGGTCTCCCGAACCGCTCAAGGTGTACCTGGTGACATATGCCGTTTCCCGCCCGGGACAGATAAACGCCGTACCGGGCAGCCACGCCCTGAAGATACCGGTGATCATCCGCATTTTCAAACCCGATCTGTACGGTATTGTGATCGATAAAGCTCACCGAGTTATCTGTTTTTACCTTGTTAACCCCCATTGCCTCAAACTGCAAATAAGCCATCGTTCCTGTCGCGTCCTGGGTCAGGGTCTGATCTATGCGGATACCTATCTCGTTACCCGGTTCATATTCACCTGCAACCAGGTGTCCCTCCAGTATCTTCTGTGTGAGTGTCTTTGCCATATACATTTCCTCTGTGTAATTGATCCAATCAGATACTGATACGCACGCAACCGCTCACCGGGGCACCCACGACACACGAGGCCGCGGCAGCCCTTTCCCCTCAGATCGCATCGAACGTCGGGGGCGGTTTCGATGTTATATTGCACGTAATACTGACGAAACTTGGGATCTCGCGGATGATCTCGCCGACTATCTTTTCAAGGGTTTTAAATAAGAGCCTGATCCTGTGTCGCGATCCGCGCATCGACACTCTCCCGGCAGTGCACCTCGATCTGCTGACCGAAGTCGCGCATGCCGACTAAAAGCTCCTTGCGTGCATCGACCACTTCAACTGTAACACCAAATTTTTGACGGTTCCGCTGATTTCCTCCAGCGAACTCTCTCCGGGCCCTCTTACCATAATGCTGCTTTTGTTACAACATCCTCTGACTACATGCCACCCTTTCTTGCGAGATAGAGTCCGAAGATGATTGATCGGTGTCATTCCTCTTCCATCGTGCCTCTTACATGCCTGGGGATAATCTTTGTTACGCCGCCTATAACCGAACGCGCCTGAGCCTGAGTGAATTGCTTATCACCGATACCGAGCTGAAGCTCATCGCCGCCGCCGCGATGACAGGGGAGAGGAGCAATCCGAAAAAGGGGTAGAGCACACCCGCCGCTATCGGCACGCCGATCGAATTATAGATAAAGGCGAAGAAGAGGTTCTGGCGGATATTACGCATAGTCGCCCGGCTGAGACGCCTGGCGCGCACTATGCCACGCAGGTCCCCCTTGACCAGCGTGATGCCAGCGCTTTCCATGGCGACGTCCGTCCCCGTCCCCATGGCAATACCTACCTGGGCCTGCGCCAGCGCCGGCGCGTCGTTAATGCCGTCTCCGGCCATGGCAACCGTCCGTCCCTCGGCCTGGAGTCGTTTCACCACAGCCAGCTTCTGTTCAGGGAGCACCTCCGCATGGACCTTGCTAAGGCCCAGCCTGCGCGCAACCGCCTCGGCAGTTGCCCAATTGTCACCCGTGAGCATGACGATGGTGATCCCATCGGCATGCAGGTCACGGATTGCCTTGGGGGTAGATTCCTTGACGGGGTCGGTAACACCGATCAGGCCGGCAACCTTGCCGTCAATACTCAGGAACATGATCGTCTGGCCTTCGGCGCGCAGAGCCTCGGCCTGACGGGCCAAATCACCGGGATCTATCCCCATCTCCTCCAGGAGGAGGGCGTTACCCAGCGCGACCTTATGCCCATCGACGATCCCGGTAACCCCCTTCCCTGTCTCGGACTGAAAGTCCACGGCCTGGGCCGACAACCTAATCCCCCTCTCCTGTGCGCCCCTCACGATGGCCTCAGCCAGTGGGTGCTCACTGGCCCGCTCAATGCCTGCAGCGAGGCGCAGCAACTCCTCTTCCTCAATCCCCTGGGCCGCACGCACAGTGGCCAGCTTCGGCCGTCCCTCGGTGAGAGTCCCCGTCTTATCCACCACAAGGGTGTCTATCTTTTCCATGATCTCCAGCGCCTCGGCATTCTTGATCAATACACCGGCTGTGGCGCCGCGGCCGGTTCCCACCATGATCGCGATGGGTGTGGCGAGACCCAGGGCGCACGGACAGGCGATGATCAGGACGGCCACCGCGTTAACGATGGCGTGGGCCAGGCGCGGCTCCGGTCCCCACAACCCCCAGACCACGAAGGCTACGACGGCGGCGATCACCACGATTGGTACAAAGTACCCCGATACAACGTCGGCTAGTTTCTGAATCGGGGCGCGCGAGCGCTGGGCCTCGGCAACCATGTTAATAATCTTCGACAGAAGAGTGTCGGCCCCCACCTTTTCGGCCCGCATGAGCAGACTCCCCGTGCCGTTCGTGGTTGCTCCGATCAGCGTGTCCCCTGTGGCCTTTTCCACTGGTATAGCTTCACCTGTGACCATCGACTCATCGACACTGCTCCTCCCTTCGATCACCGTACCGTCAACCGGAACATTCTCACCGGGACGCAAACGCAAGACATCTCCCAGCTTGACCTGATCAAGCGGAATATCTCCTTCCGTCCCGTCGGAGCGGACGATCCGCGCGGTATTGGGAGCAAGAGCGAGCAGCATCCTGATGGCGGTGTTGGTGCGTGAACGGGCCCGCAGTTCGAGAATCTGACCCAGGAGGACCAGGACGGTGATCATGGCCGCCGACTCGAAATAGACATGTACCATCCCCCCCTTCATCCGCATGGCGGGGGGAAAAATCTGCGGGAAGAGTAGGGCTATCACACTGTAGGTCCAGGCTACCGACACGCCGAGACCGATCAGAGTAAACATGTTGGGATTCCAGGTCCGGATCGACTGCCAGCCGCGAACAAAAAAGGGCCAGCCCCCCCAGAGCACCACAGGTGTGGACAATATGAATGAGATCCACTGAACGGCGCGCAGGGAGAGCCCCTCCGGCAACAGGGCCGGCAGGAGGTCGGCCGTCATGGCGAGCAAAAATACCGGGACCGCCAGTATCGCGCTGATCCAGAAGCGCCGTGTCATATCGATCAGTTCGGGGTTTTCCTCCTCCGTGGTAACCGTGCGCGACTCGAGAACCATCCCGCACTTCGGACAGTTCCCCGGATGGTCCTGCGTTACTTCCGGGTGCATCGGGCAGACGTAATCTGTCTTGGTCGCAGGAAGCGGGGCCCCGGAGGGTTCAAGGGCCATTCCGCATTTGGGACAGCTGCCCATGGTGGACTGGCTGATCTCCGGGTGCATGGGGCAGGTGTAGAGGACCGATTCGCCAGCCGCAACTTCAGGCACAGGCGCCTTATTCAGGGAACGCTCCGGGTCCTCTTTGAACTTCTGTAGGCAGTGTTCGCAGCAGAAATAAAAATCCTCTCCCTTATACCGATAATGATGCGGGGAGTCGCTCGACACATCCATCCCGCAGATAACGTCCTTAAGCGCGCCGCCAGTTTTCCCGTGGCTTGAGTTCATAGGTATCCCCCTCCTTATCCGTACTCGAGACAGAGCAACCCGGCCTCTCTATGAGAAATAAGGTTGTGCTGTCATCAGTCCATAAGCTCCTCTTTGCAGCAGCTAAAAAAACCAACGTACGGCGTTCCTTGCTGGACGCAACACACCGATGATACGTTTTTTACAATAATTGTCAAGAAATTTAATATATTAACACAACCTACACCAGGTATATCAGAAAGTAGACACCGGTGTTCATGGCTTAGGGGACGCTGATTTCTCGGGACAATTTCATGTGACCCCGTTCTTGGAAATACACGCCTCGCTCGGAGGGTATGGTTCGCAAGAAACGTTCGGACGGGTACCCCGCAAGCGCACATTACATTATTTTCTTCAGTTCGTTCAAGAATACATCGTATATATCCTGCCTGAACAGGACAAATCTGATCAGCTCTATCTCTTTGTGATCCTTCACATAATCGATGGCTGTTGTGATGGCGATGTGCGCCGCCTCCTCCAGGGGATAGCCGTACACCCCGGCGCTGATCGCCGGGAAGGACACGCTTGTCAATCCCTTGTCCGTCACCCTTTTGAAACTCTCCAGGTAGG
>JAQULO010000035.1 GCA_028718565.1 Syntrophales bacterium
TACACTCACTTCCAGTTTCATGGCGCTTTCTCCTTTTTATTTAGGTTTTGGGATAAACCCTTTTTTAAAGGAAAAGCGCCTTTTTCTACACCTTTTTAAATTTACACAAAATATATTACACTGCCCTTTCGTGTTCATGAAATCTCGATATTATACAACCGGCCTCGTCCTCTGTTATTTCCTTCCTGAAAAGTTTTAGGTTGATTGCATTGGTAAGCTCCAGATCATGAAAACCTGTCAGAGGAATAGCCTCATTGTTCTCTATTATCCTGTTTGAGGCATCCAGCGAATGCTCTTCTTTGACATAGAGCGTTACGACTATGCTTGTGTCAACGTAAAGCATTCAAAACCGTTCCTGTCTCTCTTCAACAACTATGTCGCTTAGCGATTTGCCTTTAAGCTCAACTGCTTCATTCGAAAAATCAGGCCATTCGATTGTGCTTCTGGGGCCAAGCGCCGTTATCTTTGCCACGGGGTTGCCCCTTCTTGTAACGGTAATCTCCTCGCCGGCTTTTATGTTCCGTAGAACTCCGGAAAAATTCTTTTGAATTTCTCCTACGGTTGCTGTTTTCACGACAATATCTCCCCTCAAAACTTTACGTATGCTATGTGCGTAAAGGGCAAAAAGTCAAGGGTTAAGTCTGAAAGAGGAAATTAAGGAACATCCGCACCCAGAGCAAGCGTATCACGCAGCACCACGCGGCAAGTCAGGGCCGTGTCAATCAAGAAATGTCCCTTCGATCACGGGGAGATAGAGCGACGCTGAAATTTTCATCACCGGCCGTGAAATGGGGCTCTTCAGCAGAGAAGAATTCCAGGCAGGCATGGACGGATATCTGGCGGGTATAGATGAGAGACAGGCCAATCCACGCATTCCTTTCACCCACAGAGCTTCAACGCGGCCGAGCGGCACACGACGTGAATCCTGCCCTTTCCTGTGAGCAGGCAGAGCTAACTCACTGGTAATCAGGTGGGTTTCATGTTCGCCTTGACTTTTGGACAATTCAATCCTACGATATTGTAGTCTCAAGAGGAAGGATACAACCCATTCGGAGGAAAGGTTTGATATGGAAATAGCTCGGATCACAAAAGAACTTTCCAAGGCAAGAGAGATCGAGGAACTGTCCCTCCTGTGGGAGATAAGCCAGGCCCTGGGACGCAGCATGGACATCCGCGAGGTGGTCGGCCCGGTGCTCAACACCCTGGCGGAGCGTGTCGGGATGTCGCACGGCACGTTGACGCTGCTGAACCGGAAGAGCGGAGAAATTTACATAGAAGCTGCTCACGGCCTTTCCGATGTGGAGAAGCGGCGCGGGAAATACCGGGTTGGAGAGGGCATCACGGGAAAGGTGGTCGAGACGGGGAAGGCCGTTATCGTGCCGCACATCTCCGATGAGCCGCTCTTCCTGGACCGCACCGGTTCCCGGAAGGATATCAATAAATATGATGTCTCATTTATCTGCGTGCCCATCAAATTGGGGAAGGAGGTGATCGGAACCCTAAGCGCCGACCGTCTCTTTGATCAATCCGCCCCGCTCAAGAAAGACCTGCGGCTCTTGACCCTGATCGCCTCCATGATTGCGCAGGCCGTCCGCCTTCGTCAGGAGGCACAGGAGGAACGCGAACTTCTGATCCAGGAAAACCTGCGCCTGCAGAATGAACTCAAGGAAAGATTCCACCCCGCCAATATCATAGGAAAGTCAAAGGGGATGCAGGACGTGTATCAGCTGATAGCACAGGTGTCCAAGAGCCAGGCCACGGTCCTGGTTAGGGGTGAGAGCGGAACGGGGAAGGAACTGGTCGCCAATGCCATCCATTACAACAGCCTCAGGGCTCAAAAGTCCTTCGTAAAGGTCAACTGTGCGGCGCTGCCTGAGACGGTCCTTGAGAGCGAACTCTTCGGCCATGAGAAGGGGGCTTTTACAGGAGCCGTGTCCCAGAGGAAGGGGCGTTTTGAGATGGCCTCCGGGGGCACCATATTTCTTGACGAGGTAGGGGATTTTTCTCCCACGGTACAGATACGGCTCCTGCGCGTGCTACAGGAACGGGAATTTGAGAGGGTTGGAGCGAATGCGCCGATCAAAACGGATGTTAGAATCATCGCGGCGACGAACCGCAATCTCGAAACTCTCATGGAGGAGGGGAAGTTTAGGGAAGACTTGTATTACCGGTTGAACGTGTTTCCCATCTACATCCCCCCCCTGCGCGAAAGGAAGACCGATATCCCTCACCTGGCGGACTTTTTCGTAGAGCGATACTCCAAAATCAATAATAAGCAAATTTCCCGCATCTGTACGCACGCCCTGGACATGTTTATGAGCTACCACTGGCCGGGAAATGTACGGGAACTTGAAAACTGTATAGAACGGGCATCGCTCCTGAGTACCGACGGTGTCATCTATGGCTATCATCTCCCACCATCACTTCAGACATCGGGCTATTCGGGAACATCGTTCAGCGGCACCCTGCAGGAAGAGTTGGACCATCTGGAGCATGACCTCATCATGGATGCCCTCAAGACGTCCCGCGGCAATATGGCCAAGGCCGCCAAGAATCTCGGCCTCACGGAAAGGATTATAGGGCTCCGCATCAACAAGTATGGGATCGATCCCCGGCGGTTTCGAACATAGAGGTAGCCACGGCGGTTTTATCCTACAAACATGTAACCTGATCTACCAAACAGGGAGCATCGGCATCCGGTTTCTGCGACAAAATCTCTAGCTATACCAAGCACGTAGCTTGCACTGTCACGTGATGGTACTGGTTGGCATCGATGTTGCTTTGTAGTATACGGAAAACGTAATTTCAACAAAGCCTATTGTTTATGGGAGGAGAAAACGATGTCCGGAAAAGGCAAAGAATACGTATTGAAGCAGATAAAGGATAAAAACGTACGGTTTGTCCGTCTGTGGTTCACGGATGTGTTAGGTTTTCTCAAGAGCTTCTCCATCGCGCCCCGGGAGCTGGAGCTTGCCTTTGAAGAGGGCATGGGCTTCGACGGCTCGTCCATAGAAGGGTTCGCGAGGATCGAAGAGAGCGATATGGTGGCAAAACCCGATCCGAGCACCTTTACAATTCTGCCCTGGCGAGCAAGTGGGGAGGAAAATGTCGCTCGTATGTTCTGTGATATCCTAAACCCGGATGGCACCCCATACGAGGGAGACCCACGCTGGGCACTCAAACGGAATCTGAAAAAAGCCGAGGATATGGGGTATACCATGAACGTGGGTCCGGAGCTTGAATTCTTCTATTTCGAGGATTCGGAGGGGACAGAGCCCCTCGATCGAGGCGGATATTTTGATCTTACGCCCTTGGATGTTGCCAGCGATCTCAGACGCGACACAATCACGGCCCTTGAATCCATGGGGATCCTTGTGGAGTACAGCCACCACGAGGTTGCTCCGAGCCAGCATGAAATCGATCTGCGCTATATGGACGCCCTTACAATGGCCGACGCGGCTATGACATACCGTCTAACCGTTAAAGAAGTGGCCATGCAGCACGGCGTGTACGCCACCTTCATGCCGAAACCCATCTTCGGCGAAAACGGAAGCGGCATGCACGTGCACCAGTCGCTCTTCGGAGAGGCGGGCAATGCCTTTTTCGATGCGGACGACAAATACTACCTGTCTAAAATGGGGAAAAGCTACATCGCGGGGTTGCTCAAACACGCCAAAGAGTTGTCGTCTGTCGTAGCGCAGTGGGTCAATTCGTACAAGAGGCTGGTGCCGGGCTATGAGGCTCCCGTTTACATCTCCTGGGCACGGAGAAACCGCTCCGCCCTCATCCGCGTCCCGATGTACAAGCCGGGGAAGTCAAACGCCACCCGCATGGAGTTCCGCTGTCCCGACCCCGCCTGCAATCCGTACCTTGCCTTTGCGGTCATGCTGGCGGCGGGCATGAAGGGCATGGAGAAGGGGTACTCGCTGGCCGATCCGATTGAAGAGGACATCTTTGAGATGACTATGGCCGAACGTGAGGCCAAGGGCATCGAATCCCTCCCAGGGAGCCTGGGAGAGGCTATCGCCATTACGGAACAGAGCGACCTCGTTAGAGAGGCGCTGGGCGATCATATCTTCGAGAAGTTCATAGCCAACAAGAAAATGGAGTGGGATCAGTATCGGACGCACGTCAGTGACTACGAGATAGAGAAGTATCTGTCGATATTGTAACCGTAATGTATCATGACAAGGGTGTTGATTGTTGAACATGCTGAGGCCGAGGGGCCGGGAACGCTTGGGGACTTTCTCCGCGACGTAGAGGCGGATGTTCGAACCATTCGAGTTTTTAAGGGTGATCCGTTGCCGGATGATATCGGCAGCTTTGATGCCCTTGTATCAATGGGCGGACCGATGAACGTCTACGAGGAAGGTAAATACCCCTTTCTGCGGGAGGAAACCGAGTTTCTCAGAAGGGTTATCAATGCCAACATCCCCACGCTCGGCATCTGCCTCGGCGCCCAGTTGATAGCCAAGGCGTGTTACGCTCCCGTCATCAAGGCCTCTCACAAAGATGTGGGATGGCGGAGTGTTTCCCTCACGAATGCCGGAAGCAAGGATATCCTGTTCGAGGGTATCCCCGGTACGATGCAGGTCTTTCAGTGGCACGAGGATACCTTCGACGTACCGTATGGAGGAAAGCTCATAGTGACATCAGGGACATGCCCGAACCAGGCTTTTAGATACCGCAATGCGTACGCCCTCCAGTTTCATGTTGAGGTGACGCGGGGTATGCTGCTCGATTGGCTGGATACCACGCCTTTGTGCGAGGAGTGCGTGCGAACTTTCGAAAAAATAGAAGGAACACTTTACACCCAGGCAAAAATGATATATTCCAACTTCCTGTGGCTCGTCGATCTGCACAGGAGGGCGTCATTTCAGCCGAGAAACAATAAATGATATCGGTGCTCATTTTTCATTTACAAAGGGGTATGACATGTGTGGGATAGTGGGGATTATCAATACCAACGGACAACGTATTGATGGAAGCCATATACAGGAAGCCATTCGGATCCAGAGGGACCGGGGAAACGGCCTGGGCGGTGGATTTGCCGTCTACGGCGCGTATCCTGAGAACAGGGACAAATACGCCTTTCATATCATGTATGAGGGAGACCGGCACAATCCGGCCGTTTCAGCGGTCGAAGACTATCTCCAGAGCAAGGCGAATGTATACCAGTCAGAGCAAATACCAGTCTATCCGAACAACCGCATACCCCGGGGACCCTACTTCAAGCGGTATTTTCTCAAGCCTATAGAGGAGTTCCTCTCTCCGCAGCAGACGGAGGAAGATTATATCGTCGAGATCGTCATGCACATCAACTCCATGCAAGATGCCTTCGTGGTCTCTTCGGGGAAGAATGTCGGCGTATTCAAGGGGATGGGGTACCCCGAAGATATTGCGGACTACTTCCGCATCGAAGACTACCGGGGCTATATGTGGGTGGCCCACAATCGGTTCCCCACCAACACGCCGGGGTGGTGGGGCGGTGCTCATCCCTTTACGATTCTCGACAAAACGGTCGTCCACAACGGCGAGATAACCAGCTACGGGACCAATGTGCGCTGGCTTGAGATGAACGGATACCAGTGTCTCCTGCAGACGGATACGGAAGTCATCTCGTACATATACGACAATCTCACCCGGAGGGACAAACTCTCAAAAAGGGATGCCTGCTATGTCATGGCACCCACCCTCTGGGAGGAAATCGACAGGAGAGGCGATGAGAAGGATCGGTATCTCAGACAGATCTACGGCGCCGCCATCATCAACGGCCCCTTCGGCATCGTCCTGACGCATAGGGACGGCGCAATAGTACTCAATGACAGGAATAAGCTTCGTCCCGTTGTGTGCGCACAGGTGGGCAGCACCTACTACGCGTCATCCGAAGAATGCAGCATACGCTTTCTGTCCCCCGAGGTGGACAGAATATGGTCACCGAGGGGCGGTGAACCGGTCATGATCGATATGCTCGAAGGATATAAGGAAGCACTCTCATGAACGGCATGGAAAACAACTGGAAGACAATCCCTCCCTTTCATCCCGCCTTTGATATTGAAAGGTGCGACTACAAAAACGGCTGCACTATCTGCGCGAAGGAATGCTCCTTCGGAGAGATATCCCTGCACCCGGTAAAGGATGTCGATGGGGAGGTACGCTACCGGCCCTGGGCCAATCTCACCGCGTGCAACTCCTGCCAGCGGTGCGTGAAGATGTGCCCCGAGGGCGCGATCCACATCGAGCACCAGCCGATGCATACCTCTCACGGATACTGGACATCCGATTACGCAAGCAACATCTGGCGGCAGGCGGGGGCCGAAGGGGGCGTGCTCTTGGTCGGCAACGGTGCGACGGGGCCCCAGAAGCGATACTTCGACCATATCATGTTCGATGCCTGCCAGGTCACCAATCCCTCCATCGATCCCCTGAGAGAGCCCATGGAGATCCGCCGGTATCTGGGAAGAAAACCCGCACGGTACGGGGAGGAGATCGGTCCTCAGCTCAAACTGGACGTGCCGATCATGTTCGGGGCTATGAGTTTCGGCGCGGTGAATAAACGGGTTCAGGAGGCCGAGGCCCGCGCGACGCAGGCCGTCGGAACATACTGGAACACGGGGGAAGGCGGATTTCACAAGGATCTTAGGATATACGGGGAAAACACGATCGTCCAGGTCGCCTCGGGCCGGTTCGGCGTCAGTGAAGACTACCTGAAATCGGCCGCGGCGGTGGAGATTAAAATCGGCCAGGGTGCAAAACCGGGGATCGGGGGCCACCTGCCCGGGGAAAAGGTGTTGAAGGCCATTTCGGAGACGAGAATGATACCGGAGGGGAGTGATGCCCTGTCACCCGCACCCCACCACGACATTTACTCCATTGAGGATCTCCGGCAGCTCATCTACGCGATCAAGGAGGCTATGGAATACAGGGTCCCCGTCTCCGTCAAGATCGCCGCCGTGCATAACGTCGCTCCTATCGTGAGTGGGGTCGCGCGGGCCGGCGCGGATATCATTGCCATTGACGGATTCAGGGGCGGCACGGGAGCAACCCCCCTTCAGATACGGCAGAGCACGGGGATCCCCATCGAACTCGCCATATCCGCAGCCGACAAGCGTCTGCGGGAGGAGGGGATCAGGGAAACCGTCAGTCTCGTAGCCTCGGGGGGTATCATGTGCTCCTCCGATGTTCTCAAGGCCATATGCCTTGGCGCTGATGCTGTATATGTCGGAACGCCGGTCCTGGTAGCTCTCGGATGCGGGTTATGCCAGCGGTGCTTCAGCGGCAAGTGCGCCTACGGAATTACCACGAATAAACCGGGTCTTGCGGAACGGATCGATGTCGAACAGGCAACGCAGGCCCTCAAAAACCTTCTCCACGCATGGGGAGAAGAGATAAAGGAGCTGATGGGATCAATGGGCATCAGCGCCATAGAGGCCCTCAGGAGCAACCGCGACAGGCTCAGGGGAGTCGGGTTGAACGAAGAAGAGCTGAAAATCTTAGAAATTAAACACGCTGGTGCATAGAAATGCTGACGATAGACACAAAGGGACTGTACTACCGGTCCTTGAATAGACAGATACGTGAACATCTCGCCAAGGGTGAAACGAAGGTCCTCCTGAAGAACATATTGGGTCAACGATATATTGGCGGAGGGCTGAACAGCGACGCCTTGCTGGAGATATACGGCACCCCCGGGCAGGATATCGGGGCCTTCATGAACGGCTCTAGCATAACGGTGTTCGGAAACGCACAGGATGGTGTGGGGAACACCATGAATGCCGGCAAGATTGTCATCCACGGGAAGGCCGGTGAGATCCCCGGCCATTCCATGCGGGGCGGAAAGATCTTCATCAAGGGGGATGTTGAATACCGGGCCGGGATACACATGAAGGAATATATGGACCAGATACCCTGGCTCATCATAGGCGGCACGGCGAAGGACTATTGTGGAGAATACATGGCGGGCGGAAAGCTGGTGGTCCTGAATCTGGACAACGTGCCCGCCTCCCCCGTGGGGCGGGGTGTCGGTACCGGCATACATGGAGGAGAAATCTATGTAAGGGGGCGTGTCGAAGCCCATCAGTTGGGAATCGGCGCGATCTTTGTGGATATCGACGATGCGGACAGGGCGTTTCTCGAGGAAGCGCTGGCAGAATACGCCCGTGATATGGGGCTCGATCTGAAACACATCTCTCCCGAAGAATTCATCAAAATCACCAAGAAGGGCGCCCGGCCGTTCGGTAAACTCTACACCCCGGGGATAAACATAAAAACACGAAAGCCCCTCCACGTCAATCTCACCCCGCCGTGTGCCTATAACTGTCCGACAGGAATCCCCACGCCGGTCTTTCTGAACCTGATCAAAGACGGCAAAATCAGAGAAGCCCAGCTTTTCATGGATGAGTTTACACCCTTCAGGATGTCTGTCTGCGGGACGGTTTGTCCTGCCCCCTGCATGGACGGGTGCAGCAGGAATATGGTGGATGGCCCTGTTGAGGTCCAGCGGCTGGCTAGGGAATACTACCCCGATTTTGCGCCTATAGCTCCCAAAAAAACGGGGGAGGAGTTGATCTCAATCATAGGTGCCGGTCCTGCCGGCCTCTCAGCGGCATGGCAACTCTCGAGGCGCGGGTACCGCGTCAGGGTATACGACTCCGGCGGTGATCCCGGCGGAAAGGTCCGGCGGGCAATACCAAAAGAGCGACTCTCCGAGGAGTCCTTGGATAAGGATATGGCCAGGATCTTTTCCCTGCCGATAGAGCTGAGAAAGAACCAGGTGGTAGATCGGGATACTTTTCAGAAACTCTATGACGAGAGTGGTGCCGTCCTGGTCGCGACAGGCGCGCACCTGACAAAGAGGATCCCGTATCCGGGCGGAGAAAGGATACTGTCTGGTCTACAGTTTCTTATGGATATCAACGACGGGAAACCGAGGGACCTGAGCGGCTGCGAGGTAGTCATCATAGGCGCGGGAAACGTCGGAATGGACATGGCCTGTGAGTCCTGGCGGCTGGGCGCTAAAAAGGTGACCGCCATCGATATCCAGAAACCTCTGGCATTCGGTAAGGAACTGGACATGGCCACCAGTCTGGGAACGCAGATCCTGTGGCCGAAAAAGATAGAGAAGGTGACCAGCAAAAATATCCATCTCACCGACAAAACCAGCATCAGGGCCGATGTGATCTTCTTCAGCATCGGAGAGATACCAGATTCTTCGTTCCTGCCCGAATCGGTCTTTTTGGATGAGCGTGGCTACATGGTGACGGACAAGAAGTCTTTCCGGAGCAGCGATCCAAAGGTGTACGGGGCAGGGGACCTCATCGCGCCCGGGCTCATAAGCGACGCGATCGGGATGGGGCGTCTGGCGGCCATGCAGATCCACGCCTCCCTCAACGATGAAGATTTTCTATACCCGGGAAAGAACCCGGTCCCCAAAAGCAGGATCAATACCGTATATTTCGGCGGTGAGACAGGTGATGTTGAACGGTGCATCAGCTGCGGCACCTGTATCCTCTGTGATAAATGTATCGAGAACTGCCCACAGCAGGCGATAATGCGCAATGGGGAGGTATTCACCATAGACGATTCGAAGTGCCTTCTTTGCTACTCATGCACCGCCGTCTGTCCCCGCGGAGCCATTCAGACCGATTATGCCGATCTTCCCGATTAAGATGGCGGCCGCCTGACAGCAGCAG
The DNA here is from genome assembly GCA_028718565.1 of Syntrophales bacterium. Taxonomy (GTDB): domain Bacteria; phylum Desulfobacterota; class Syntrophia; order Syntrophales; family UBA2210; genus UBA6078. The sequence goes on from JAQULO010000035.1 coordinate 9,693, forward strand.
GTCGGGAAAGGCCGGACACTTCGAGAAAAAAGCATGTTGACATAAGTCGGCCCTCATGTTTATTTACGGCAACATAAATAAGGGAAGGCAAATATATGCGAACAAAATTTATCTTTATCACCGGGGGTGTGCTTTCCTCTCTCGGCAAAGGCCTTGCGGCGGCCTCCATAGGGGCTATCCTGGAATGCCGCGGGCTTAGAGTCTCTCATCAAAAACTTGATCCCTATATCAACGTCGACCCTGGCACGATGAATCCATTTCAGCATGGAGAGGTCTTCGTGACCGATGACGGCACGGAAACCGATCTGGACCTGGGGCATTACGAGCGATTTACCGACAGCCACCTCGGCCGGAAAAACAACCTGACCACGGGGCAGGTGTACTTCTCCGTCATATCAAAGGAACGGCGGGGGGAGTATCTGGGGGGCACCGTTCAGGTAATCCCCCATATTACCAATGAGATAAAGGATTACATCAAGGCGGCGGCAAACGAATGCGATGTGGCCATCGTGGAGATCGGAGGAACCGTCGGGGATATAGAAAGCCTCCCCTTTCTGGAGGCCATACGTCAATTCAAGAATGAAGCGGGGAAACAAAACGCGATATTCGTTCATCTAACCTGGGTTCCCTACCTCAAGGCCGCCGGGGAAGTGAAGACAAAACCCACCCAGCACAGCGTAAAGGCCCTCCGGGAGATCGGCATCCAGCCCGATATCCTCCTGTGCCGAACGGAAGATTTTCTGTCGAAAGAGATCCGGGAGAAGATCTCCCTCTTCTGCAACGTGGAGGTTGGGGCGGTCTTTACCGCCAAGGACGTGGAGTACATCTACGAGGTCCCCATCATATACCATCAGGAAGGCGTGGATCAAAAGATCGTCGATCTTCTCAATATCTGGACCGGACAGCCCCACCTCGGGGACTGGGAAGAGGTGATACGCAAACTGAAAAATCCCTCTCACGAGGTGGTCATCGCCATAGTGGGGAAATATATAGACTGGACGGATTCCTACAAGAGTCTGAATGAGGCTCTGGTCCACGGTGGCCTCCCCAACGACTGCCGCGTCACGCTCCGTTTCATCGACTCGGAACAGATAGAGCAGAAGGGGATCGACAGTCAGTTTGACGGTATCGACGGGATACTGGTGCCGGGAGGATTCGGGAAACGGGGCATAGAGGGAATGATCCAGGCGGTCACCCACGCGCGGACACAGGGTATCCCGTTCTTTGGAATCTGTCTCGGCATGCAGATGGCGGTGATTGAATACGCGCGGAATGTCTGCAAGCTGGAGAAGGCCAATAGCTCTGAATTCGACGGAGATACTCCGTATCCTGTGATCGATTTCCTCCCCGAGCAGAGAAACATCTCTGACAAAGGGGGCACCATGCGGCTGGGGGCCTATCCCTGTCTGCTTGAAAAATCCTCCTTCGCGTCTGAGGCGTACGGGCAAAAGGAGATCAGTGAACGGCACCGGCACCGGTATGAATTCAACAACGACTACAAAGATGTTCTTACGAAGGAAGGGTTGCGCATAAGCGGGGCCGCCCCCGGTGGTGACCTTGTCGAGATAGTGGAGATTGCTGAGCATCCGTGGTTTCTGGGCTGTCAGTTTCACCCCGAATTCAAATCAAAACCGAGAAGGCCCCATCCGCTCTTCACGGAATTTATACGGGCAGCTTTAAAGTACAAAACCGATAAGAGCTAAGGGGACCGGCCTGTCAGAGGCAACGGGAGAACCTGTACGCAGGACACCAGGCATGTTCAAACTTGGAGATGTACCACTTGTGTTGCAACGACTGAAACGGTGGCGTGTTCTTGTCGGCCGTGATCCGCGTCACGCCCCGGAGAGGTCTATCATTGTTTTCCCGGCAACCCCGGCAATCCTGCCCTGCGGGCTGTCCGGCATCCTCGCGATCAAACCGCAGCAAAGAGCGGGTGACGCTGCTGATACCCTCCCCTCTCTCTTTGAAAAAATCAGGAAAAACAATCTTAAAACCCTCCTCGCCGGCTCAATGGACCCACAGGAATATCTGGGAGGCCGGGAGCTGTTGCACACCCTGGAAGGGCTCATCCTCGACCTTAAAAAGGACCCGCTGGGCCTCTTCTCCCAAAATGGAAGCTCAGCTTTTACCGCCTTGTCGAAGGCAATGGACTCCTTCCTGTCGGGGGAAGATATCCTGATAGAGGAGACCGCGGGCGGGCTTTCCACGGGCGAGATGGAGCTCATCAACGAATCCCTCGAGATCCTGAAGGACGCCGCGTGGGCGCTGGAGAAGGATATCCTGGCCAATGTGGAAAAAACCATGTGCCTTGCGGGGCCGGCGCACAAGGGCCTGTCCGAAAAAGGTCTCGGCATATACTGGCGGGTCAATCTGCTTCTCAATGCACTGGACAGGATAGAGGTCCGGGGAAGGGACTCTGCGGGGATAGAGATATCATTCTGTCCAGAGAACCGAACGTCGCTGGACAACAGTATAAAGACACTGAAAGCCGACGGGCTATACGAGGATTTCCTGAAGAGAACCGCTCCCGGCGACCTGCTGGACGGCTCCATCACGCTGTCCGGGCTATCCTCAGGCACTGCCCCGCAGTTGATGACCTTTACCTACAAGCGGGCCTCCATCACCGGGGCATTGGGCGAAAACACCCGGTACCTGCGCGACAGTATCCAATCGGATGAAATACTCAGAACATGCATGGGTGGAGGGACAGGGCACGAGACGCTCCTCGCCCACACACGCTGGGCCTCCGTAGGGGCCATCAATGTGGAAAACTGCCACCCCGTGAATAATTTCAGCCTTGCCACCGGCATTGACGCCTCTTCCGGGATTCCGCTCCCCGTCAAGCATTATCCCCGCTATGGCTCCGGCAACTGGGCGATCCATGTCGCGCTCAACGGGGACATCGACAACTACCGCTCCCTTCGGACATCAATCGAGGCGGACGGGGAGGAGGTCATAGACCATCGGATGACCACGGACACCAAGATCATCGCCCTTCAGGTAGAAAAGTATCTCAACGGGGGAGATGATCTTCAGGAGGCATTCCGATTGGCCCTGAACGATTTTGAGGGATCCCACGCCATCGCCATGCAGAGTAACCTGGAACCGGGGAAGGTCTTCCTCGCCCTGAGGGGAAGCGGCCAGTCTCTCTATATCGGTCTGTGCAACAACCAGTACATCTTCTCTTCAGAGGTATACGGTCTGGTGGAGCTTACCCCCCGCTTCATCAAGATGGATGGAGAGGCCGAACGGATACCCGGCAGGCCCGAGACAAAGGGACAGGTCTATGTGCTGGAGGGCGGCGGCGGGATGCGTGCCTCCAGTTATGACGGGCACCCCCTCCAAATCGGGGATAGAAAGATCCAGAAGGCCCAGATCACCACGAGGGATATCGACCGCAAAGGGTATCCCCACTTTCTCCTGAAGGAAATCGCGGACGCGCCCCTTTCCGTAAAAAAGACCCTGCGAGGTAAGTACCGTATAGAGTACAGTCGAAACGGCAGCGCGAGCGTCACCTTCAATCTGGGGGATGATATTATACCCCGGAGGTTGCACGACGCCCTGACGCGGGGAGACATACGAAATATCTTCGTGATAGGACAGGGGACGGCGGCCATAGCGGGAGCGGCGATCGCCGGGGCATTCTCGAAGTATATAAAGGGCCCGAGGCTTGCTATTGAGGCGAAAGCGGCATCTGAATTGAGCGGGTTCTGCCTCGAGGAGGACCTGACGGACACGCTCGTTATCGCGGTGACACAATCCGGGACAACAACCGACACCAACAGGGCCGTGGCCATGGCAAAGGAGCGGGGGGCTCACCTGATCGCCATTGTCAACCGGAGACAATCCGATATCACCCATGTGGCGGACGGCGTCTTTTATACAAGCGACGGGCGGGACATAGAGATGTCCGTGGCGTCGACAAAGGCATTTTATTCCCAGATCGTTGCGGGATATGTCCTGACCCTCTATATGGCCCAGACCCTCGGCACCCTCCCGGATAATCTGACGGCCGAGGTGTTGGAGAACCTTGAGCAGGCCCCAGACGCGATGAATCGCGTGATTGCGGGAAAAGAACATATCTCGGAAACCGCCCGGTCCGTCGCCGGAAAAAAGAGATACTGGGCGGTTGTGGGGAGCGGCCCCAACAAGGTTGCTGCGGATGAGATACGGATCAAGCTGAGCGAACTGTGTTACAAGACGATCTCATCGGATATCGTCGAGGACAAAAAACATATCGACCTCTCTTCAGAACCCTTGATCCTTGCGTGCGTCGCCGGAACACCAAACTATGTTCTCGAGGATATCGTCAAGGATGTCTCTATCTTCAAGGCCCACTCGGCATCGGTGGTTGTCATCGCGGACGAGGGAGAGAGGGCCTTCGACGGCATCGCCGATTCGGTGATTCACGTGCCGAAGGCATCTTTCCCGATATCCGTTATCCTGAACACCCTCGCGGGACATCTGTGGGGCTACTATGCGGCCTGCACCATCAATGAAGATGGGGAGTTTATCCGCGACTTCAGAAAGAGGCTGTTGCTAAAAACGGATGAACTGGACGCAAGGGAAGGCCTTCTCGTTGAAAAGCTGACGGATCCCGGTCTGCACAAATTGATAGACGAGTTTTCTACATCGTTTCATGCCCGCAAAAACCTTGGTTTTTTTTCGTCCATGGGGATTGATGTGGCATCGGATATCACGCTCCTGCTCAAATACGCCTCCGGGAGGTTGCCCCTGGAAGAGTTTCGTATCGACTTCAAGGAACAACAGGTTTCTTCTTCGCCCCTCGACATGCTGGACATCTCGCTGGGCAGGGCCATAGATGAACTGGCCCGCCCCATTGACGCAATCAGGCACCAGGCAAAAACGGTCACGGTGGGGACCAGTAGAAAAGAGGAGGCCGTACGGGGTGTGATCTTTGATTTTCTGAAGGACCTTGGCTTCTCGCTCGAAAACCTGACAAGCAAGGGCAGTCTCACCATCGGGAGGCTGCAGAAGGTCACGTCCAATGTGCGGGGCTACACGCTGTATGCCATCAGCGACCTTGACGATGAAGGAAAGCCGACAGACCGGACCACCATATCGATAGAGAGAAGAGGGGGTATCTCCCTCCATATGAAATCACGGGCGGAGTCTCCGATCCCTCTCAGTGGCGCGAAGAAAACGATAGTGAGCACCGGAGACGCGTACGCGGGAATCGGGAAATCCGATAACGCGCCACTTGTTATTATACCGCTCATCGAAGGAGGGACCGCTATACACCGGATATTGCTTCTCCACGTAATTTTTAAGGAGGCCCTGAACTCCTCAGAGAAAAAAGCAGTGCTCGGCGATAAGCTTAACCCTATCAGAGATATCATCAACGAGTACAACGTTTCGTGGAGCGACGGGTATCTCAAACCACTCCCGGTTGCATTTCTTCTGGGTGAAGGAATCAATGTTATCGCGGAGCGGATCATGAACTCCCTGGAAATGGCGAAGAAACAATGATTGCTATTATCGATTACGGGGCTGGAAATCTGACATCGGTCGCACGGGCCCTGGGACACCTCGGTGTAGCGTGCCGGATCACCAAGCAACACGACGAGATTTTTGCATCCGAACGGGTGATATTCCCGGGCGTTGGCGCCGCAGGAGAGGCAATGGAGATCATACGGCGCGAAGGCCTTGACGGCGTGATCCGCGAAACCATCGGGCAGGGGAAGCCGTTCCTCGGGATATGCCTGGGCGCACAGATTATACTGGAGGAAAGTGAGGAGGATGACGGCACCCCCTGCCTGGGGATTATCCCCGGCAGTGCGAAGAGGTTCCGGTCTGCAGACCTCAAGATTCCGCATATGGGGTGGAACGATATATCCATTGCACGCCCCCATCCCGTACTTGAAGGGGTGGACTCGAGGGCGCAATTCTACTTTGTGCACTCGTACTACCCATCCCCTGAAAAGCAGGAGGATGTCATAGCGAAGACCGACTACGGGGTCCCCTTTGCGTCCGCAATCGGCCGTAAAAATGTCATCGCAACACAATTTCACCTCGAAAAGAGCGGTCGGCACGGTCTGCGAATACTGAAAAATTTCTGTAGCTGGAACGGCAGGGTATAACTATGCTGAGCAAGAGAATCATCATCTGCCTGGATGTCAGAGAGGGGAAAACGACCAAGGGCATCAAGTTCAAGGGGAATGTCGACATAGGCGACCCGGTTGCCATGGCGGCCCAATACTACGAGCAGGGTGTGGATGAACTCGTTTTTTACGATATCACCGCCTCATCCGATAAAAGGGACATCATTATAGACGTTGTCGAGGGCGTGGCAAAAGAGATATTCATCCCCTTCTCGGTGGGGGGAGGACTCCGCTCCCTGGATGATATGCACCGCGTGCTGGCCGCCGGGGCTGAAAAGATCAGCATCAATACCGCCGCCGTCCAGGACCCTGACCTCATCTACAAGGGGGCCAAGGCATTCGGGAACCAATGCATCGTACTGGGGATGGACGCAAAAAAAGTCGAAAAAACCCCGGCCATCCCCTCCGGTTATGAGGTATACATACATGGCGGGAGAACACCGGTGGGGATGGACGCCGCCCAGTGGGCAAAGCGGGCCGAAGGGCTGGGGGCCGGCGAAATCTGTCTTAATTCAATCGACGCGGACGGCACGAACGCGGGGTATGAGATCACCCTGACCTCTTTGATATCCGGAGCCGTTTCCATACCGGTCATCGCGTCCGGAGGTGCGGGAGAACCCCGGCACCTGAGTGACGTCTTCAAAAAATCGGGCGCGGATGCGGCGCTTATTGCCTCAATGGTTCATTACCAGCGCTACACCGTGCCCCAGATAAAGGAATATCTGTCACAGGAAGGCGTTCCCGTCCGCAGATTTATCTAATTACCACGTCGTCCTCACCGCCCAGAACGGGGTCCTTGCGGGTCGCTCTTCCCATCCGCAGGGAAAGAAGTGTGCTGGAGCTATGTGCGTCTGAAGCGGGGAACAAGCAGTGGTCCTCCGATGATTGGTGCCGACCTTGAGCAAATGTTGCCTGATATAGGTTAACAGGTGATACGCGAGGATGGAGATGAAAGGATGTCCCGCTATACGGTCTGCCTTTCTGTTATGAATGGGACGCAGTCCCCGGTCACGCTTGTAGGCATGATGCACAGTGACCTAACTGTTTCAGTGGACTCTAAAGAGGATGTTTATCCAGACAGGATGGTGGCGAACAAAGTATGATTGTATCCCGTTAATGTAGAAGGCTAACCTGGTACATACTTTTTGTAATAGATTTCTTTCGGGGGGGGGCTTGAGCGAGTTGCCGCAATAGATGCAGTTCTCCAGTTGTGAATAATCTCCATAAGGGTTGCCGGCCAGGTCCGTGAGAAGAGCGGAAAGGAAATTGGTGTGTTCCGTGTTATCACCGTGAAAACGTATCTTCTCACAGGATACCTCTGAAAAAAGAGACGTTATCTTTGTTTCGTCAAATGTATTTACATGTCCCCAGGGGGGATTTTTCATGCCGCAGGTATAACAGGTTGTTCTCCCAACCCGGATGTCCTGCCGGTAGGGGACCCCTATGATGATATGTTTCTGTGCGACACGCTGTATTTCATTGCATGCTTTATGTAATAAATCTTGAGGGATATGTTCAAGGACCTCGGAACAAAAAACGGTATGAAAGCTCTTGTCGGGAAATTGCAGGTTGGTGACATCTCCTTGAACACAGGTAACGTTATCATTCACAATGTTGGGTTTTTCCAGATCGAGGGCGGTTACCGAGTCAAAATGATCGGTTAATTGAACGGAGATATACCCTTCCCGTGCCCCGATATCGAGAACTGATGGTGATCTGCCCGGAATCAAGCTCAGTAAACTCCTGATTCTCTCCTCCTCTCTTTCACTTTTTACAACATTCCCATTGTACATTAAGCTCTTCCCCCGCAAAACCGCGTTAATAATCCCAAGCGGCATAACAGGAAGCACTGCTTATCCGCACCCCCCCAAGGAGAGGGATTCCCTTATGCTGAGGTTGAGAAACCGCTCATTCTGCCTGCTGACCGCAGATTGGTCTATGTCGTGAGTGTCTTTTGAAACACCTTATATATATTATCAATGTATCTGTCGTGGGTGTAATATTCTCGGGCCTGCGTTTGGGCGGTCCTGCCTAGGCGGTGCCGAAGGGTTCTGTCTTCCCATAATATGAGAATCTTTTCACGAAGCAACTTCGCATCACCGGGAGGGACAATGATTCCATTGATCCCGTTATCAATGATATCCCTGACTCCCGGGGTGTCCGATACAATCACTGCCTTTCCGAGAAACATCGCCCCCAGGTACGAACCCTGACCGGCGCTCCTAATATACCCCGATTCTATCGGGAAGACGGCAAAACATGCTCGTGAACACGGGGTATAGAACTCACTAAACGTTCCTGAGTTGTTGATTATACAGACATTGCCGGGGACGGGATTCGTGCCGAAATCAAGGTTTGTTACGATATTGACTTTAATATCCAAGCCTTCGACGGCCTTAAATAATGTTTTGTAATCTCTGAGACTGTCTCCTCCTGAGTATATGAAGTTCTCTTCTCCAATTTCCATTTTTGACAGCAAGTCAGAACTGTTTACCTTGAAAGGTATGTATGTCATCCTTTCCTTCTTGATTCCCCAGTATTTATGATATGCCTCTACCTCGCTGTTCGATATGACGATGAAGTGATTTACCCCCATCTTGAAGACCTGTATCTTTAGCCACTCCCTGATGTATTTGAGCAAGCTCTTGGGGGGGGGCTTCAATCTCGGTCGGCACACCAGAATGATCTTCTTAAAAAATATCAGTTTGAGGAACGCCATAAAGAAGATTTGTCTCGTCCCTTCCGCACAGAAACCGTCATAGTCGGAAAAAAGGACGACCCTGATTGCGGACTTTGTCATATCCCACATTGTGAGAGGCGGTTTGAGCGTATCAAGTACTATGTCAGGATATAGATCCCTGACAGGAGGATAATCCAAATATCTGTCGATAGTTGCTATCTTTTTCATCCAGATTCCTTAAAGATGCCTTATGCCATCTCCCTCCCCTGATGTTCTCCCTGTGATGTTCTCCCTGCCATTCTTTCTCTCAAATGTCAACATCTTGGTGCAGATAGATACCCCATCAGAAAAGAGGTTGACAACCGCTCTTTCAGATGACATTTATGAACCGAAAAAAACGCAGAGGCTATTCAATGAAGATAGGGAACATATTCGGCGGAAGAAAAACCGTTCTCTCTTTTGAGGTCTTTCCACCCTCCCGGGATGGCAACATTGAGGAACTGTACCGCGCGGTTCGGGAGCTTGCGGAGCTGAATCCTGACTTTATCTCCGTCACTTACGGCGCCGGAGGGGGCACGAGGGAAAAGACCGTGGAGATCGCCTCCACCATCAGGAACGAATTCGCTAGGGAAACACTCGCCCACCTGACATGCGTCCAGTCAACCAGGGCCGATATTCGAGAGCAACTGGACAAGCTGCAAGAGGGGGGGATAGAAAACATCCTCGCCCTGCGGGGGGACCCTCCGAAGGGCGAGGAGCGTGTCATCGAGACGAAAGGCGGCTTCAAATACGCCAACGAGCTCGTAGAATTCATCAAATTGAAAGGCGATTTTTCCATAGGGGTCGCTGGTTACCCCGAGGTCCACCCGGAGTCGCCGGATATGGAGCATGACCTCGTCAATCTGAAAAAAAAGGTCGATGCGGGAGCGGACTTCATCATAACCCAGATGTTCTTCAACAACGAAGACTTCTACAGGTTTCGGGACAATGCGATATCGGCAGGGATACGCGTTCCCATCATTCCGGGGATCTTCCCGATCTTCAACTACAAACAGATATCGCGCGTCGCTGCGCTCTGCGGTGCAAAGATACCCCCGCGCCTGCAAGACAAACTGTCGAAAGTAAGTAAGCAAAACGAAGAGGTGGAGAAATACGGCACGGAACACGCCCTCCTCCAGAGCGAGAACCTCCTGGGAAACGACGTGTCGGGCCTGCATTTCTACAGCATGAACCGGAGCGGGCACGTAATAAAAATAATACGGGAGCTCCCCCAAAAATCATTTGAAAATAATCCCATATTGGAATAGTGTTCGGCCTTCCCACTGCGGGACTATTTCAGGACAGATACAAGGGCGATTAGCTCAGTTGGATAGAGCGTTGGCCTCCGAAGCCAAAGGTCGTGGGTTCGAATCCCACATCGCCCTCCACTATACATTCAATGGGTCGCGCTCCAGATATCCCTGATCCGAAACGTGCTTCTTCACTGCGTTGCGGCTTATCCCCAGCTTCCGAGCTGGTTGGCCTATTATGATGCCCAAGGAAAGTTGAAGGAGTCGAAAAAGGGAAGGCAGCGTAGATCCGCCGCTCGTCACTCGCTCAGAAAAGCTGCTTCAGTCTACGACTATCGCAGCTTTTCTGAGTGGTACAGACCCGGACATGTCCATTCGTTGTTAACAGATAACGTGCGGAAGTCTAGTGTCTGAAATGTCTCGTACCGGTAAAAATCATGGCGATGCCGTGCTCGTCCGCCGCCTGTATCGCCTCTTCGTCACGTATTGATCCACCGGGTTGTACGATGGCCGTCACACCTGCCTTTGCCGCCATGTCGACTCCGTCCCTGAAGGGGAAGAAGGCATCGGACGCAAGGACGGTCCCCTGCGTGGGAAGATTCGCCTTCATCTTTGCGATATACACCGAATCCACCCTGCTCATCTGTCCCGCACCCACGCCGATCAGCTGATCCTTGGCCGCGAAAACGATGGCGTTGGATTTCACGTTCTTGACCACCCTCCAGGCGAAATCGAGGGCCTGGTATTCCTCCGCCGTGGGTGCCCGCTTGGTCACCACCTTCGCTTTCATGATGTCGTCTCTTCCCGGATCACGCTCCTGTATGAGAAGCCCCCCCACGACCCTTCTGAAATCGAGGTCCGTAGGTTGGCCTGCAGCCGGTGTTTGAATCTGGAGGAGCCGCACATTTTTCTTGGCGGTCAGTATGTCGAGGGCATCTTTGTTAAACCCGGGTGCGATAATGACCTCCAGAAAGGTCTTGGCGAGTTCCTCCGCGACAGCCTTGTCAACGGGACGGTTGAAACTGACAATGCCGCCAAAGGCCGAGACCGGATCGGTTGCCATGGCTTTGACGTACGCATCCTTGAGGCTGCCGCCCGACGTTGCCGCTCCGCAGGGATTTGAATGCTTCATGATGACCGCGGTCGGCAGGTCAAAGTCGCACGCCATCTGCCATGCCGCATCGCTGTCCATGATATTGTTGTATGAAAGCTCTTTCCCATGTAGTTGTTTTGCCGATGCTATGGAAGAAACCGACGCGTTCTTTTCTCTGTAGAAGGCCGCGTCCTGGTGCGGATTTTCCCCATACCGCAGGTCTTGGGTCCTGTCGAACTGCATGGTAAAGGTGTCCGGGAATTTTTTTATTTCCCCCTTCTGTCCCCTGGCTCCGAGGTAGTTGGAGATTGCACCGTCGTAGCGTGCCGTAAGTTGAAAGGTCTTTGTCGCGAGGGCGAAGTTGGTCACCTCTGAGATACTGCCTCCCGTCTCCTGCATTTCTCTGATGATCACGGGATAGTCTTCCGGATCGGTGACCACAGACACAAAGCGGTGGTTTTTCGCCGCCGCCCGCAGCATGGTGGGTCCTCCGATATCTATGTTTTCGATGGCCTCTTCCAGCGTGCATCCTTCCTTCGCCACCGTGTCTTCAAAACGGTAGAGATTGATGACGACCATGTCTATCATGTCGATGCCGTGCTCCCTGGCCGATTTGACATGTCCCTCATCGTCCCGCAGGGCAAGGAGGCCACCGTGGATCTTCGGGTGGAGGGTTTTGAGCCTGCCATCCATCATCTCCGGGAACCCTGTGTAATCAGAAACGTCGGTGACGTTTATGCCGGACTTTCTCAGCTGTGCGGCCGTTCCCCCGGTGGAGAGTATCTCCACGTCAAAGTTTTTAAGTTCACGTGCGAAGTCAACGATTCCCGTCTTGTCCGTTACGCTTATCAACACCTTTTTTATCGTGTTGCTCATCGTGTATTATCCCCGTATCCCTTTCATGTGCTGGATTCTCTTGTCTATCAGTGCCTGTGTTCCAATATCGGGACGATGGTCTATCGGTCCCCGTATTGCCGCTATCGCCCCCTCCGCCATCCTCTCGGCGCCCTCCAGGGTGTCGGCGATTCCCACCACCCCTATCGCCCGTGACGTTGTCATGTAGAGGCCGTCCTCCCTCTTGTCGACGGATGAGTAGTATAACCGAGCATCCCCGGTATCTGACACCTCGATCTTCGCGGAGGTTGAGAGCGCATCGGGGTGATCCGCGGGAAAACCGTATCCCTTGGGGACGATGTACTTGCAGACCGTCGCCTTGTTCTCAAAGGCCATATTCAGGTCCTTCAGGGTCCCGTCGATGACGGACCGGCAGACATCCACAAAATCCGTTTTCAGGAGGGGAAGGATATTCATTGCCTCCGGATCGCCGAACCGTGCGTTGTATTCGAGCAGCCTGACTCCCTCCCGTGTCACGATAAATCCTCCATACATGACACCCTTGTAATATTCACCTGTTTCCTTGTGGATCGCCTCCGCAACCCTGCGCGTAATGGCAAGCCCCTGGGCGATATCCTCCTCCCTCAGGAAGGGAAGGGAGTGATCTCCCAGGGAATATGACCCCATCCCCCCCGTGTTCGGTCCCCTGTCACCTGCAAATCTTCTCTTGTGGTCCTGTACGGGAGGGGTCGCCACGACCGTTGTGCCGTCGCACAGGCACTGAAGGGAAAACTCTTCCCCTTCGAACTTCTCCTCGACGATCACCGAGGCATGCCCCTCCAGAATCATCCGGCACTGTTCCAGTGCTTCGCCCTTTGTCTGAAAGTGGTCTCCCTGAACCATTACCCCCTTGCCGCCGGTGAGACCGTCCGGTTTAATGACAACGCCGTCGAGCCCCCCGATGAAGGCTTCGATCCCCGCGATAGAAGAGAAGGCCCTGAAGCGGGCATTCCCCGGGATGTCGTATTTTTCCAGCAGATTCCGCGTGAAGGTTTTTGATGTTTCCAGCCGTGCCAGGCTCTGTGTAGGGCCGACGGACGGAATCCCCTTCTTTTTCAGAAAATCGACAATGCCGTTGTTCAGGGGGTCTTCCGGGCCGATTATTGCGAAATCGACCCTGTGTTTCTTTGCGAATCGCGCGATCTCTTCCCGGTCACCATAGCTTCCCGTCAGCACGTCGTCTGAAAGGGATGCTATGCCGGGGTTGTTGGATTTCATGCAGGAAAAGAGCGCGGTGTCGTGAACCGACCGCTTGATCGTTTCTGCTATCACATGCTCCCTGGCGCCGTTTCCGATCAAGAGTATTCTGATCATGTGTCACTCCCTTAAGTAGGCCCTACGGTAAGCTCCGAGCTTATACTCAAAAAGTATATATTCGTCAAACATCTTTCGAACATCGAATTGCCTCATATTAAATGTTACCGAAGGAGGTGAATAAAAAGGATCGTTGACTCATAATTCGATGTTACCGAACATCAACTTCCAAAAGGAGGGATAATCATGAGTCCTCGGTCCAAACAAGAGTATCGGGAGGCAGTCTATTTACGATATAAAAACGCCTCCCGTCATGAAAAAACAGCCATACTGGATGAATTCTGTGCCACC
>JAQULO010000036.1 GCA_028718565.1 Syntrophales bacterium
ATAATCGATGGTGCCGTTATTCTTGAATGTGGCGGGATAACTATGCCTTAAATTGAGAAAGAACAATACAACGCAACAAAATTAACTCCGAAACGCTGTAAGCAAAATATCGCTGCCCTTTTATTCGAGACCTTTGCACGACCTCGTTCATTTTTCCATTTTTAAGCATAGATTGTGCGCTGAAAAATGCTGTTGCGCAAAGATAACATATTAATAATATTTTACATTTGTTTACTTTTATGCCATATTTCCTTCAAATAAATAGACTCTGGAGGAACTATGGGCTTCAAGAAAATGAAAACCAATCTCACCTTTACAGATCTCTCTCTTTTCTCCTCGATCGAAAAGAACCGGGCTATTAAAAGAATGGAACAGATCAACAACATCGTGAATTGGTCCAAAATCGATGATCTGATCATGAGAGACTATCCTGTCGGAAAAAGTGCTGCAGGAAATGATGCCTATCCTCCTCTGATCCTCATGAAATGCCTCCTGATCCAGCAGTGGTTCAAGATCGATTCCGACTCCGAACTGGAAACCCAGATCAACGATCGGATCTCCTTCAAGAAGTTCCTGGGGCTCTCCTTCGATGACCCCGCCCCTGATCATTCTACTTTCTCCCGCTTCAGGGGAAGGTTGCCTAAAGAGACTATGCGCATGATCAATCATGAACTGCTCTCTCAATTCGCCTCCAAGGGTCTAACCATCAACGAGGGCATCGCTATTGACGCCCGTCTGATTCAGTCCGCCAGTCATCCTATCAGTACCGAGAAACTGAAGGAGGAAAGACAGAAACGACAGACGCCCGAGGGTAAACGGGATAAAAAGGGAAATCCTCTCAAGTTCTCCCGAGATCTTGAATCCGACTGGACGGTTAAGAATGATAAACCTCACTATGGTCTGAAGGAACATGCCTCTGTCGATACCCGGTATGGGTTTGTTCTTGCCACCGAGATAACCCCGGCATCCCACCATGACAGCCCCTATCTTCCCCTTTGTGTCGCCGGCAGTTGCCATACCACAGAGCCCATCAAGAAGGTGTATGCCGATAAAGGATACTTCGGTGAACCGATCAGGGGTTTTCTCTCTCTGAACAAGATCGCAGACGGCATCATGAGAAAAGCAACAACAGGCACGGAGCTTACTGAGTATGAAATAGATCGCAACAAGTCCATCTCGAAGGTTCGTTATATCGTCGAACAATATTTCGGCCTCTCTCATCTTCATAACAATGCCTTTAAGGCCAGGTTCCCGAGGTTGATCAAAAATGCCAGAGACGCGATGTTCCGACAGATGGCCTTCAATCTCCTCCGAGGAATCAGGGTGGTACCGGCATGAGAGTGGGGGAATTACCCTCACACGCCCCCGGGGCGGCCTACGCTGCCCTGAAATTGACTGGTGTGGGAGGTAAAATGGGCTCATCATAACAGAAATATCTTCTCCAGTCCGACTCATCGGACGGATCTTGAATGGGAATTGCTAAAAAATCGGCTCCAAAACCGGCGTTTCCGGATGGACACTAACTAATTCCTCGCACCTGATCCGCCATCGATCGCGAGAATGCATCTATCTTTCCGGAAGAGGCTGATCGGATTCCAGCGGACGCCTTTCGTGATTCTTCTATCCCCTTGTCCGCCTCTTCCCGGGCCATGGAGAGAATCCCATCGCGCTCGGTCTTGAATTTGTCCACGATCAGCTCCGCTGACAGGACCTCACGCGCCTTCTTGTTGGCATCTTCCAGGATGCCCCGCGCCTCTGTTCGGGCCTTCTCTATCAGCTTTTCTGCTTCTTTTTCTATGTCTCTTATCGTGCCTCGTATTTCCGCCGGCATAGCAGTCTCTCCTTACCCCTTCTCGAGCTCACCGTATCTCCGGGTTATTATGTAAATACCATGGTCGAATATGCGGATGGTCTTGTTTAACGTTTCGACCGCCTGCCGGTGATCCATGGCGCTGAGGAAAGGGGCCTGAAAATCGGCGTAAAGCCACATGTGCCTCCTCATCATGATGAGGGCATAGAGGGTTTCGTGCAGCGGTATCTTGTTATTGTAACTGAGATCGGCATACTCTGAGAAGTACTTGCGCACCTCGGTGTAGGGCTTTTCGCTATAGTACATCTTAATCACATTTTTGTAAAAGGAATCAGCTCTGCTGAGAATTTCTTCCTCGGAGGAGTTGTTGAATGATGGTGTTCGGGGATTTTGCCTTACGGCCTTGCACCATTGCTGCGCGATTTCTCTTCTGTGTTTTTCCAGAACGTTGATCAGTCTGTCCGCGAATACTTTCATGGCGAGCCTCCTTTTCGTGTTAGTCTATTGCCGTATTTCTCACGTGGTGAAGACATACTGCGTGGTTGTCTTCAACACTCTTCTCAAAACCTGTAACTGCGGTCTAAAGATCGTTATCATGTCAGACCTACAGGCTATGGGCATCTCCAGCATCCGCGAAAATATCTTCGCTTCGATCCCCGTTTTTGACCGTACCATCATACGACCCTCACCGTGGCCTACCTCTATGATAATCGGCAGGAGCAGTGTTTCCTTGTCTTCATTGTCTACTATTTGTGCCAGATATTCAAGCTCTTTTTTCCTAAAAACGTGTGTGCTTCCATCACCACATTCAACGTGGGGGCGTTCTTCCCCCTGTAGCTCGCTCAATGCCTTTCGTCTGCGCGGCAGGTGGGCATTGAGCGTCTTCACATCACTCTTCAGACAGTTCTCAAATACACTGTCCGGGCCTGGATCAATACGCATACGCCTCTCTCTGTTCGATCAGCAGCTTGACGTATTTGAGCCGGGCCGTCTCTTCACGGTCCCGCTCCTCGAACTTCATCGTCAGGTATTTTATCGTGGCCTCGAGTCCCGGCATAACGATATATTCCAGCGCGTTGTTTATTCTCTTGACCTTGTTGATCTCCGTCCCCAGGAGCTCCAGGGAATTCTGAAGCTCGGCCAGTTCGATGGTGGTCTTCAGACACTTTCGTGAGAGGCTGGTGCTGTTGTCGACCAATGAAGAGGTGTCAGGCGTCTTCCTCATAAAAGAGCCCGGCATCTCCGTATCTTCCGTTTCAAAAACGGGGATCTTTACCCCTGCGACATTCCGGGTGGCGGTGCCGATCGTGAGTGCCATCCGGGATGCGAGGAGTTCTTTTTCCAGGAACGCGTACCCATGGTACCCCGTGGTAACGGAGAGCGCCCGGTAGGCCTCCTTGAACTCCGCGAGCAACCGCTCTTTGACGGACGAGCATTCCTTGACGGTGTCGAGGAATTCCATGATCAGTATGGAGAGCCGGTCCTTGACGATCTTCTGGATCCTAGTGGCGAGCTTCAGGCGACGTTTCAGGCGCGCAAGCTCGATCTTTGTTGGCCGTGTTACCTGTACCTTTGTTGACATGGCACCTCTCTTGTCTACTTGGTTTCCTCTCCTGTGCCGCTTTTCGGAGCCTTCGGAAGATATTTCTTTATGTATTCTTCCTGGATGAGCTTGAGATCTTCCGTGGGGAGCATGGAGAAGATGTCCCACGCCCGCCCAAGCGTTTCTTCGACGGTCCTTCTCTCCTTTTCGCTCTGTGATATAAATTCTTCTTCGAACCTGTCCGCGGCGGAGAGATATAGCCTGTCACGGTCGCTCAGCGCCTCGGAGCCGATAACGGTGGATATCTCTCTGAGGTAGTTCCCCTCCGCATAGACGGCATATGACTGCATGAACGCGTTGTTGTGGTCTTCCCTCGTATTTCCCTCGCCGATTCCCTCTTTCATCATTCGCGAAAGAGAGAGGAAAACATCGATGGGGGGATATATTCTCTTCCGTTCCAGCGACCGCGACAGGACGATCTGTCCCTCGGTAATATACCCCGTCAGGTCGGCTATCGGGTGCGTTATGTCGTCATCGGGCATCGTCAGGATGGGGATAATGGTCACGGAACCCTCCTTGCCGCTTATCCTTCCGGCCCTCTCATACAGGGAGGCCAGGTCCGTGTACATATACCCCGGATACCCCCTCCGGCTCGGTATCTCGCCCCTCATCGCGGCAAGCTCGCGCAGTGCATCGCAGTAGTTGGTGATGTCCGTCAGTATTACCAGGACATGCATGTCATGTTCCCATGCCAGGTATTCCGCAGCCGTCAGCGCCAGACGCGGCGTCGACAGCCTCTCGATGACGGGTGATGATGCCGTATTGATGAAGGCGACGGTGCGGCTGAGCGCCCCGGTCTCTTCCAGGTTCGAGATAAAGTAGCCCGCATCATCGTAGCTGACGCCGATCGCACCGAAGACGATCGCGAATTCTTCCGATTTTCCCTTCAGAGACGCCTGTCGCAGGATCTGAGCGGCAATCTTGTTGTGCGGCAGGCCCGATCCGCTGAAGATGGGCAGTTTCTGCCCGCGTACCAGGACATTGAGTCCGTCTATCGCGGAGATCCCGGTCTCGATGAATTCCGCCGGGGGCATACGCGACGCCGGATTTGCCGGCACTCCGTTTATATCCAGATACTTGTCCGCCACGATCGGGGGGCCGCCGTCTATGGGATTACCGCTCCCGTCAAAGATCCTCCCCATGATGTCTCCCGATACGGGAAGTTTCAGTGTCTCCCCCTTGTATTTTACCTTGCTGTTCAGGAGATCAACCTCGCTAACCCCTCCAAAGACCTGAACGACGGTGGTTTCCTTGCCGACTTCTATCACCTGCCCGATCCGCGTCTCCCCGGTGCCGAGCAGTACCTCCACGATCTCACTATATCTGATGCCGGGAATGCTCTCAATGACAAGGAGCGACCTTCGTGCGGTGCTGATCGCCTTTGTCTGTCTCGTAAATAACTGCAGAGAATCCATTACGCTCCTCCTCCTTACACAAAGGGGTTCTTATCCATATCAGACCATAACTTTTTCATGTATGCATCGAATTCATCGTTCGGTATATCTTTCATCCGTGATATGCGGGGCAGCATCTTTGAAGAGGCTATCTCACTTACCAGCATCCCTGATTCAGTCGCTTCCTTCGCCAGGTCGTAGAATTTCATGATGGCGCTGATCATGGTGTGTGCCCTGGTGGGCTGTGTGTAGGTGTCGACAGGGTGATACGCGCTCTGCATCAGAAAGTCTTCCCTGATCATGCGCGCCGCGAGAAGCACCAGTTTGTCGTCTTCTGGCAGGGCCTCTGGCCCGACGAGCCGGACGATCTCCTCCAGCTCCGCTTCGTGCTGGAGCGTGATCAGGGCCTTGTTTCTGATATCACTGTAATCGGGACTGATCTTGCTCCACCACGTGTCAACCGAATCGGTGTAGAGGCTGTAGCTCTGGAGCCAGTTGATGGTCGGGAAGTGTCTCTTGTTGGCGAGGGCGACATCCAGCGAGTAGAGAACATCGACGATCCTGAGGGTTGCCTGGGTTACCGGTTCACTGAAGTCCGCACCCGGGGGACTGACGGAGCCGATTACAGTAGCCGACCCCATCCGTTCCGGGCTGCCTACGCTCTTGACCCTCCCCGATCTTTCGTAGAAGGCCGAGAGCCGGGAACCCAGATAAGTGGGGAACCCCTCTTCCCCCGGTGTTTCCTCAAGTCTGGCGCCGATCTCTCTCATTGCCTCGGCCCATCGGGATGTCGAGTCGGCCACGAGGAGGACGTCATACCCCATATCCCTGAAGTATTCGGCCATGGTAATGCCGATAAAGATACTGATCTCCCTCGCGACAACGGGCATATTCGACGTGTTGGCGATAAAGATCTCCTTTTCCTGCAGGAGTTTGCCCGTCGCTGGGTCTTTCAGCTTTTTGAAGCTGTGGAGGACGTCCGCCATCTCGTTTCCCCGCTCGCCGCACCCGACATAGATGTTCAGTTGTGTCTGGGACCACCGAGCCATCTGCTGCAGGGTGACGGTCTTGCCGGTTCCGAATCCTCCGGGGATGGCAGCTTTCCCCCCAAGTGCCAGGGGGAACAGGTAGTCGATGATTCTCGTGCCGGTCACCAGGAGGTCTTCGGGATTATATCTCTGTTTATATATCCTGGGTTTTCGTGCGGGCCACTTCTGCATGAGGGTCAGAGGTTTCTTTTCACCGTCGTGCTCCAGGAGCGCGACGGTTTCTTCTATGGTGAAATCCCCTTCCGATATCTCCAGGAGGGTTCCCTGCGTCCCTATGGGCACCATGATCCTGTGTTCTATGAGGCCGGTCTCCGGAACAGACCCGATGATGTCTCCCTCCTGTAGCGCGTCGCCCACCTTCACGGTGGGGGTGAAGTGCCATTTCTTTTTCCGGTTGAGGGCGTCAGTCCGCACCCCGCGAACCAGAAAATCGCCGATATCGTCCATCATGGTGACGAGGGACCTCTGAACGCCGTCATAGATATTCCCGACAAGTCCGGGCCCCAGTTCCACCATGAGTATCTCACCGGTTCCGGTCACCGGCTCTCCAACCTTCAGCCCCACAGTATCCTCGTATACCTGGATGACCGCTTTATCCCTCTCAAGACCGATGATCTCCCCCGTAAGTCTTTCATCACCCACATCGACGACCTCGTATACCTGAGATCCTCTCATGTCTTCGGCGATTACAACGGGCCCTGAAATTTTCCAGATCTTCCCCATAGGTCATGCCTCACTTTGGTAGTGTATTGGGTCTACAGTGTGAATCCCAAACGGTTTCATCATCAGATGTTCACGTTAAATCCTATCAGTTTCTTCGTGTATGTCTTATAATATTCCTTCACATCCTGCTCTTTGGCTTTAAACCCTGAAGGGATCTCTATCACTATGGCCGAGCTCCTCTTGCTCTCCTTTATGTGTCTGATCGTGTCTGCCGCATCCCTGCCCCAGTCTTCCGGCAGCACGATGATTCCGACGGAACTATCATCCGCCAGCTCCATCAGGGCCTCTTTGACCTTCTCACGGGTGTCATCCCCCTCTTCTATGATCCGGCACTTCTCAACGCCGGCAAGCCTCATCAGAGCTGTCTGGTCCCTGTTTCCTATGATGGCTATGTGTATATTTTCGGTCATGCCGCGATTACCAGATCCTTTATCTCCGCCGGCGGTATCCCGTCTGCGAGCATTTTAAAGGTCAATCTCAGATTCCGTATTTCCAGTTCCTTGAGGAGCAGATACCATAACATATTGGAGGTGGACAATATCCTGGGAGAGAGAATATCCTTGAGAATCCTGGACCTGTGTTTCTCCACCACCTTGTCTGCCTCCGTGATCTCAGCGCCTTTTTCATACCTCTTGGATACCTCCTGCGCCATCACATGGTATCCTGTATTTTCCAGTCTTCCTGTTATCTCGGCCATCTTCAGCGTGAGCAACTCCTGTACGATACCCTCCGAGAGCATACGCCCTCCGCTGAGGACCGGCACGCCTGCGGTGTGATTCCCTCCGAGGGATGATCGGAAGACAGTCTGGAGGTTTACCATATCGATACCGATCCTGAAGGCCTTTTCGAGGAGATGTCCATCGGCCATACCCCTGAATGCTTCCAGCACCTTCTGATGATACAGGTTTTGCAGGGCAACTTCTCCCTCTGATACGGATTGAGAATCCTTTTCGGTGATTTCCTCTATGGTCTGGATGTAGTCCCCCAGATTGCATGCCGCGAGGATCGAGGACAGTTCCTCCCTCTCACGCGCGGTAGACATATCGTGCAGGTACCCTCCGCCACAGATCTTGCCGATCGGCACCATAGAGGAGGGTACTTTTTTCAGGATCACCCTCAGCGCTATCCTGATATTCAGGACATCGTACTTCTCCGCGTACAGGTGCGCTATGTGCGACATATCAGGGGGCATATCGAAGCCATCGAGACGCCCCAGACATTCGTCCAGGTACATCCACAGATGCTCATCTGCGTCATCAAAGGTCTTAATCGGCTGGTCGAGCAGGTATTCGCCGATATCGGTGTCCCCGATGATTTCAAGGGCATCCTGCATGGTCGCGGACCTCTGCAACACCTCACCGATCTGTTCGGAGGTTACAGACCGGGACTCCTCGCCTTTGAGATAGGCCGACATGAATGCGTATCGCGCGCTTATCAGGTTCACTGTTTGGTCTCTCCGAAAAGTTTGCTGCCCAGTTCGGGCATGATCTTCGGTGTCAGCATCCCCAGTCTCACATCAAACGTGTTGTCAATGCTTACCATGCCGTCCATCGATTCTGCTATAACACCCCCCAGACAATCACGTTCCACGACCTCCGCTACCTGTCCTTTCAGACCGTCATCCTCTTTGACAATCTCACGGGCGATGGCAACATCTCTCTGGGATACCAGGATCCTGAGTTTTTCTTCCGACTCAAAGGCCGCCACCGCTTCCTTGATGAGGATGGCAAAGGCCTTTCCGTCGGTTGTCTTCTCGGCCAGATTTTCCTTTGTCTTGGCTATAATCTCTTTGATGACGGCGTCTTGTTCCTTGAGTATCTCCTGCCGTGCCTTGAGAGAGGATTGTGCCAGTATCCTCGATGCCTCACGCTGTGCCTCCGATATGGTACGGTTTTTCTCCTCTTCGAACCGCTTTTTTTTCTGCTGCTTCGCCTGTGCCATCAGGTCGTTGGCCTTTGCCTTGGCGCTCAACACGATTTCTTCCCCCTCTTTGTGCGCTTTTTCGAGGATAGCCGCTCTTATCTTGTCGGTTTCCATACTGTTCACCCTCTTACATGAGCTTTAGTATACTGAGTGCCATGATGGTAAAGACCAGGCCGAGTACGCCTATCAGTTCCACAAAGACGGCGAGCATCATGGAAGCCGTCAGTATCCGACCCTTTGTCTTCGGCAGGAGCGCTATACCCGAGGCGCACACAGATCCCTGAAATATCGCAGAGAAGAGCTCGGCGAATCCAGCCATAATGCCGATGCCCAACACCATAATTCCCTCGCCAGCGCCGGCGACGGCGATCTTCGGCAAGACCACCGTAAGGATGATGATCAGAATGATAAGACCGTAGAAACTCTGTGTCATGGGAAGGGATGCCAGGACGATCACGTTTCTCAACTGCCCCGGTTCCTCGGACAGGGTGGCCACCCCGGAAGAGGCGGCATTGGCAATCCCTATAGCTGATCCTGCAAGACCCCCCGCGAGTGCCATAGCACCACCAAATGTAGCCAAGGCTTGAATCAATGTCATTTCTTCACCTCTCTCTAGAATTTTTTGCCTACTATTATTTCTCTTCTCACACTCAGATGAAACGGATTATATTGTTTTCCGCCCCCCTCATAAAACTTCAACAGAAACTCAACAAAGCAGAGCCTGAGAGAATGTATAAAAGCGGCCAGGCTGCTGAGAAACAGGTTGAACACATGGAAGATGAGCAGCATTACCATCCCTATGGCAAATGCCAATATGGCCCCCAACAGGCCTGGAATGACGGACGATACCGTGGATGAGACCCAGTCGGAGAGCAGATTGAAGGAGGACGCGAGGTAAAAGGTGGCAAGACCGACCCCGGCCAACCTGGAATATGACATGATGTCGCCCAGTATGCCGGTAAGATCGAAGATCCAGAACACACTTCCCAGAGCTCCCATTTGCATAAATGCACCGACGACGATGAGGATCAGCCCTACGGTCATGGGATAGGCCAGCACGCCGTATGCCCAGGCGGGAAGTGGGATGAGTTCAATGCCTAACATGGCCTTGAACAGGTAGGGAATGCCGAACATCTCCACAAGAAACAGGCCCGCCTTGCTGACAATCATCCCCTTATCCCCCTCCTGTACCCCCTTTACGAGGCCCAGGACGTGAGCGATATTTACATGTATAAGACCGATTATCAGCGAAAGATTGATAAAGGATATGGGGTCTGAGAGTTGTGTCTGAACCCATTTCACTAGCGCGATTGACTGTAGGCTGATCCCGAAATACATATACAGAAAATCCCCCAGATAGGTCCCTGAAAGGGCGCCGAAGATGAGGGCGATTCCCCCGCTTATGTACAGTACCTTGCGGAACAGATCAACCCCCTCGGTGGAGGGGTCATCAACGAGTTTGTCAAGGACAAACCGGGCAAGAATCAGCAGACCTACGGCGTAGACAACGTCACACAGCATGAGCCCGAAAAAGAAGGCAAAGAAATAGGCCACACTCGGTGTCGGGTCCCACCCGCCGTACTTTGGCAGGCTGAAGAGGCTGACGATCACCTCAAATGGCCTGATGCCACGCGGATTCTGCAGCCTTGTCGGGGGTTCGTCAGAAGGCACCGGCTGGCGTGAATCGACAAATGCATTGTCCATCGATTTATGTATCTCTGATATGATGAAATCGGTTTTGGTCTGGGGAACCCAGCCTTCAATCAGCGAGACATAGTGGGTTTGTGACATCTGTTCGATAGCGGACAGCATCTCATCTTCCCTGGAGACGGTTTCTCTGTAAAGGGCGATCCTTTCCAGGTTTTCCGAGGTAATTGTTTCTATTTCCGTCTCTACCTCCTCGATCTTCCGCTTCTTTCTCCCGATGATATCCTCCCTCTTCGCGCTAAAGTCCCTCAGGGTTAATTCTTCATCGGGTATCTCAAGGGGCAAGGCTCCCAAGTCGCGTGCCAGTGCCTCCACCATATTCTGACTGGTGGTTCTGGCAATGGTATAGAGCACAGTTTCCTCTTTTGAAGAGGCGATGACATGTTGAAGGATATGCTGGTCGGCTTTTTCAAGGAATGTCCTGGAGGTCTCCGCCGGAAATACGAATACCCTGGCCGACACGTAGTTTCCGGAATAGTTGAGGTCCCTCAGCGGGAGGTTTATCTCCTGTGCCAGAATATCCAGGTATCTGCCCAGCCCCTCCATATTGGAGATATCGGTTTCCAGTTTTGTCGCATCCTCACGAAGGCGGGCACACCTGTCGCGCAGCCTGCCGGTCCGATGCAAAATCCCGTCGAGGGATTGAGCAGGTGCGTCTTCCGGTATGAGTACCCGGTGCTCCCCCCTTACATTCGATAGGATGTCGTTGATGTTGACGGATATTTTCCGGATGAGCGTTCGTTTTTCTTCTATTGCTGTTATATCGGCGGGATCTAATTCCTGGGGTTCTTCTATATGGAGGACGCCTATTGCCTGCAAACGCTCCAGAGTTCTTGCGGAAGCATCCTTTGCGGTTACCACCCTGATCTTGAACATTGTCTCAGGAGTGTTTATAAGCAGTGGGATCATCTGGGGCCCTCCGTCCAAAAAGAATTCCTGACTAAGTAACTCGTATGCTCTGAGAGATACATCCAAGTGTCTAAAAGATTTCCAGATTCTTAAGAGATGGCTTTAGGGCATAGCACCTTGGGTCCTCCTTGAAATTTTGAAAAAAGCCCGTTTAAAGCATCTTAAAGTCAAGATGCGGTAGTTGTCAAGAAAAAATTTATTTTTGTTGGCAACAAATAGAAATGTCCGGTTTTGTAACAAGTGAATTGACCCCTTTGTGCTGCTCAGAAAAGCTGTGGAAGTTATAGATTGAAGCGCTTTTCTGAGCAGGTGACGAACGGCGGACCTACACGGCCTTTCCTGGTGTTACACCTTCCTCTTTCCCGGGCCGGGGAAAACAGCTGATATGCGAATTACCGTGTACTCAACGTGTTCCGAGGTTTTCTAAATCATTCTATCAATAATTTCTATCATCTCTTTCAGTCTTTTCGGGGATACGGGTCGGGTGGTCTTCATCTCCGGGGCGAAGACCGATATCTTGTACTCCTCCACCATCCACGCGTACTCTTCAATCGCGTGTTTCCTCTCTTCGGATGGAAGGGGTGTTTGCCCCGGCATTTCTTCCAGCTTGTCGATAAAGGGCTTGATTTTTCCGGCCTTGACAGCGTCTTTTTCGAGGTGCGTTATGCCCCGTCCGGCACGAATCATGACAGCTCTCAGATACCTCGGTATATCGTTTAACCTATCACTTTCATAGATCTCCACGAAATTCTCCGGCATCAGTCGGCTGATATCTCTTCTGAGGTCGGTGATAAAGTCCTGTACGGCCCGGTTGGACCTGTTGGCAAGCCCCAGCCGCCGAAGCGTCTCCCCAGCCTCTCCGCACGCCTTGATTGCCGGTATAACGCTTTGCAACAGTTCCTGAGCCTGCGGGAGGAGGGCGCGTTCCGCTGATTCTGAGTGTGCGATAAAAACCTCCCTCTTTCGTATATCGCGCTCAAAAAGAGTTTGTATGGTCTTTTGATACAGCGCCTGCTCGATCCGCCCGGCTCCACCGCAGGAGGAGGCCACCTTCTGCAGTTCCTGCGGCAGGGTGAGGTGTTTTTTTAGAAATTTCATATTCTTCCTGAAGTACAGTTCGTAGAGCCCGGCGACTCCCTGTCTGTTTGTGGTCGCGGCTTTCTCCTTGTCGCCAAAGAGGCGGATATTGATGCGGCCGTCTTTTCCCCTTTCCAGTGCCGGGTACGCCGAATCTCCGGCTGCGCCCAGGTCGATGCTTTCGGGGAGGTCCTCGAAATTCCACGCGGTGATCCCCTCTTGTTCCCATCGCTTCTTCGCCGACTTGAACGCCGGCGATTCCCCTCCGGCGGGGGCATCTCCCCGCAGCAGGCCGATATCCCGGCCGGAGCGCACCTCCTCACCCCGCTCGTTCACGACGGAAAAGCGCATCTTGAGGTGATCGGGGATGCTTTCTATTGGCCATGCCGAGGCCGGTATGCTGATGTTGAATCGTTCGTGTATGAAGCGTGCCAGGGAAGTTATCAGGGCTCCGCCGTCGTTTTTGATATCGTGCAGGATGCTCTCCACAGTCTGCGGAATGGGGACCAGTTTTTTGCGGTACTCCTTGGGCAGACCCTTTACGAGGACCATCACCTTCTCTCTGAGGAGGGCGGGGATATGCCAGTCTGCCGCCTCCAGGGGGAGCTGTGAAGCTGCATCGGAGGGAATGCGTATGGTTATCCCGTCACTTTCCTGTCCGGGTTCGAAATGGTATGAACAGGGCAGGACCCTGGTGCCCAGAGTTATCTCATCCGGATACTGGGCGATCTCTTCCTCCGGATAATAGCCCATGATCTCTTCCTTGTTCATGCGGAGGAATCTGTCTGTGCCCCGGTCCTTTATCAGTTTTTTAAGGGTCTGAATATTGTAGGTGATGCCGATACGCTCCTCGTAGAATCGTGTGAGGATATCCTCGCTGACCAGGATGTTTCTCCTGCGTATCTTGTCCTCCATGTCGGTTACTTCTTCGATCAGCCCCCGGTTATGCATGAGAAAGGGAGGTGGGTTCCTTATATCCCCCTCCACGAGGGCGCTTCGGATGAATATCTTTGAGGCCTCCACGGGATTGATGCGGCCGTACGAAACGGACCTTCCCGGCACGATGATCAGGCCGTGGAGCTTGACCTGCTCGCTGGCGACCACCTCGCCCCTACTCTTTTCCCAGTGTGCCTCCAGGTAGGTGCGGCTGCACAGGTCGTCTCCGATCTCCTCCAGCCAGTCGGGCCGTATAACGGCGTTCAACCTGGCAAACAGCTTCGATGTTTCAACCAGTTCCGCTGAGACGATCCAGTCCCCCCCGCGGTTGAAGAGTCCTGAACCGGGGAAGATCATGGCCTCCTTCCCCTTTGCCATCTGGTAGATATTTTTTTCCTTCTTGATCCCGATGCTCGAGATGTAGCCGCCCAGTATGGCCTTGTGTATTCCCTCGTATAGTTCATCTCCCCGCAGCCGTTTGCCCGCCCCCTTGAGGATCCCCGCCTCTTTGAGGATCTGTGATATCTGTTCGTAGACATCCTCCCATTCCCGCATTCTCCTGTACGACAGGAAGTGATCCTTGCAGAACCGGCGTATACGGTTCTGTGTCTTCAGCTCTTGGCTGACCTCCTGATACCGGTTCCAGATGTTAAGGAGCGTGATAAAGTCGGAGGCGGGGTTTGCGAAGGCCTTGTGCATCCTGTCGGCCTCCTGTTTCTTTTCGAGGGGTCGCTCCCTAGGGTCCTGAATGGACAGGGCGGAGGCTATGATGATGACCTCCTCCAGGCACCCCTCTTTCTCGGAATCGATGATCATGCGCGCGATCCTAGGATCGAGGGGAAGGCGCGACATGGCCCGGCCACTCTCTGTCAGGAAGGTCTTGTTTCCCTCCGTCTTGACGGCGCCCAGTTCCCGGAGGAGGGCGAATCCGTCCCGGATAGTGGCGGGATTGGGCCGATCTATGAAGGGGAATGAGGCGATATCGCCTATCTTCAGGGCGATCATACGGAGAATGACCTCGGCCAGATTGGAGCGGAGGATCTCCGGGGGGGTAAAGAAGGGCCTGCTCTCGTAGTCCTCTTCGGCGTAGAGACGGACGCATATCCCGTCCTGCACCCGTCCGCACCTGCCCTTTCTCTGGATGGCGCTGCTCTTCGATATGGCCTTCACGGGGAGCCTTCCGGTCCGTGTGCCGGGGTTGTATTCGGATATCCGTGCCAGACCGGTATCGATTACGTAGCGGATGCCGGGGATTGTGATGGAGGTCTCGGCCACGTTGGTGGCGACAACGATCTTTCTCGTGCGCGTGCGCGCGAAAACGCGTTGCTGCTGGGAAGATGAGAGACGTCCGAAGAGGGGAAGAACCGTTGCATCGCTGCGTGTTCGCCCGGTGAGGGCGGCGCAGGTGTCCACGATGTCCTGCTGTGTCGGCATGAAGATCAGGATATCACCCGGCGGCCCCTCTCTTTCCAGTTCATCCACCACACTGACTGCCGCATCCACGTGGGATGCCTCATCCTCATCTGACTTCTGATCAATCGGTCGGTACCGTACCGCCACCGGATACATGCGTCCCGATACCTCGATGATGGGAGCGTTGCCGAACGCCTTTGAGAATGTCCCCGGGTCTATGGTCGCGGACGTTATGATCAGCTTTAGATCCTTCCTCCTGCCAAGAAGACCTTTGAGAATGCCCAGGAGAAAGTCTATATTTGTGCTCCTCTCGTGCGCCTCGTCGATGATCAGGGTATCGTAGGCGTTCAGGAATCGGTCCGACTGTGTCTCCATGAGGAGGACGCCGTCGGTCATCAGCTTGATGTGGATATCCCTGTTTGTTTTATCCTGGAAACGTATCTTGTAACCGACGGATCTTTCCACCTCTTCATTCAACTCGTCGGCGATCCTCTTGGCGACCGTTATCGTGGCGATCCGCCGGGGCTGGGTGCATCCGACAAGACCGTCGATGCCCCGCCCCGCCTCCAGGCACATCTTCGGGATCTGAGTGGTCTTTCCAGACCCGGTTTCTCCTGTGATAACGACAACCTGGTTGCTGCGTATGGCCTCTATTATCTCATCTTTTCTTTGTGTGATGGGCAGAGCGATGGGGTAGGTGATCTCCGGCAGATGATTCTGACGGGCCTCCCTCTTTCTGATGGAGGCCTCGACCCTCTTCTCCAGCCGGGCAAGCCGCGCCAGCGCTTCCTGGCTGCTGGGATCTTTCCGAAGCATTCTGTCTATCAGGCCGAGTTCTCCGGTGATGGGGCGCTGATCGGGCGTAAGTGCTCTTTCTGCGCCGGAGCGCACCTTCTTTCGCAGTGATTGTATCTCAGTCGACAGCGTTCCCATAGTGCGCATGATATACAGGATTATCATAATTTGAAAAAGGACAAAGCTGCTTAGGTTGTGCCTTCTGACGGACGGGTCCCTCTACACATTCCGGCTCATGCCCCTATCTCTCTGATTGTATTTGATTTTAAAAACCCTCTTGTGCTATAGGTCGAGAAATTGTTCTATGAAAAGACCTGTTTTTACCAAGCTGTCAATCTTAAGGGAGGAACACTATGACGAACGGAAAAAAGCTAGAGGAGTGCACGGTGGCTGAACTGAAGGAGATCGCTCGGGAGACCGGGAAGATTGAGGGGCTTAGCGCCATGAAAAAAGCCGAGCTGATAAGCGCTATCAGGGCTGCGCAGGGTGGCCCCTCGCAGACGGTGGAAAAGGCCTTTCCCGAATCTACAACAGTGCCGGAAGAAGCAGCGGCTTCCCCTGAAACCACACCCCCCAAAAAAGCGCCAAAGGCGCCGGCGAAGAAGACTGGAGGGGCACCCGAAAAAAGCGCAGAGACGATATCGTCCCTGAAAGAAAAGATGGCGGTGATCAAACAGAAGAAGGTGGAGCTGAAGGAGAAAGGGGACAAGACGGGTAATGCCCGTCTCAGGAGGAGGATAAACCGGCTTAAGAAGAGAACCAGAAAATTGGCGAAGATTACCCCTTAAACGCCTGATACCGGAGGTTGTGGTATTTTTGTAGGGAAACGTATGTCGAGAAATCTGATAACGGTGACCCAGGATACGAGCATTCTCAAGGTAAAGAATCTCTTAAAGGAGCACAAAATTGACCAGCTTCTCGTTGTCGAGGGAAGCAAGCTGGTAGGCATTATTACAGACAGAGATATAAGAGTTAATTCTCCTTCTCCGGCCAGCACTCTCTCCGTCCACGAGCTTAAATATCTCCTCTCGGAGATGAAGACGAAGACGGTTATGACCAGGAAGGTTTTCACAACGACACCTGGGACGACGATTGAGGAGGCGGCCAGGCTGATCAATGAAAAACATGTTAACAGCCTGCCCGTTGTGGCCGGTGACGAGCTGGTCGGCCTGATTACCACCTGTGATCTGTTGAATGTGCTCCTGGATTTCATGGGGGAATACAGTACTCCAAGCTGCCGCGTGGAGCTCGGGCTTCCCAGTAACCCGGGTGAGATAGCAAAGATAGAGAGTATCATAAACGGTATGGGGCTTGCGATAGTCTCCATTATTTCCACCATAGACGAAAATAACCACGGCGTTCGATCCGCACTTGTCCGAGTGAATACGGACAAGGTTGATGAGCTTCACAGGGTATTTGGAGATGCCGGGTATACGATCATAGATGAGTACAGGGTGGAAAAGTAGGGTAACTCACGAAATTTGATTTCACATAAAGAAACAGAAAATACCCGTGTCGTGAAGGCGGCGTGGGTTGTTGGACTTGCCACCCTGGTCAGTCGGGTGTTCGGCTTCATCCGGGATATGGTGGTTGCGGGATTTTTCGGGGCCGGGCTGGCCACCGACGCCTTTTTCGTTGCCTTCAGGATCCCCAATCTCCTCCGGCGCCTGCTCGCGGAGGGGTCTCTTACCGTAGCCTTTATCCCGGTCTTTACCGAGTATCTCAAAAAAAGGTCAAAAGAGGAGGCCATCGAACTTGCCGGTATCGCCTTCACCCTTCTCTCCATTGTCCTGGCGCTTGTCTCGGTTGCCGGCATACTGCTTTCTCCCTGGATCGTCATGGGCATGGCTCCCGGATTTAGTGACGTTCCCGACAAGTACGAGTTGACGGTGTTCCTTACCCGTACCATGTTTCCCTACATATTCTTTATATCACTAGTGGCGTTGTGTATGGGCATTCTCAATTCCCTGCGGCACTTTGCGGCCCCGGCCCTGGCCCCGGTGGTCCTCAATATCTGCATGATAGCCTCCGTATTCGCCCTGAAGGATTTTTTTGCCGATCCGATACTGTCCCTGGCTGTGGGGGTGATGGCAGGAGGAATTCTACAGCTTGCCATGCAATTCCCCTTTTTGATCAAGGTGGGAGTGCGACTGAAGCCGAACTTTCATTTCAGCCATCCTGGAATAAAGAAGATAGAACGCTTGATGCTTCCGGCTGTGTTCGGCGCCACCGTCTATCAGGTAAGCATATTTATAAACACCATTCTGGCATCTCTCCTCCCCGGAGGCAGCGTATCGTATCTTTACTACGCAGACAGGGTGGTAGAGCTTCCTCTCGGCGTCTTCGCGATTGCGGTGGGAACGGCGGCGCTCCCCAGTTTCTCTGAGCAGGCAGCCGGGGAGGACTATGAGAGACTGAAGGGGACGGTATCATTTTCGCTGAGGCTGATTCTGTTTGTCACGATACCGGCGACGGTGGCCCTGATTATCCTTCGCGTTCCGATCATATCGGTTCTCTTCCAGCGGGGACAGTTCGATGCCGCCTCGACGGTCTTGACCGCCCAGGCCCTGCTGTATTACGCTGTCGGCCTGTGGGCCTTTTCATGCATACGGGTTGTCGTGTCCGCCTTTTACGCCCTGCAGGATACCAGAACCCCTGTAAAGATCGCGGTCGTATCACTTCTTGTGAACGTTGTCATGAGCGCTCTGCTGATGTTTCCGATGAGACATAGTGGCCTTGCGCTTGCCACCTCGATTGCCTCCGCGGTGAATATTGTTGCCCTTGTCGTGATATTAGCCAGGAGGTTGGGGAAGTTCCTTCAGAAGGATTTCTGGACATCCGTAACCAGGACAATTTTTGCAGCAGGGATTATGGGGGTTTCTATAGGTATAGCGGGTGCAAGGCTCGGATGGGACAGCGCCGGGGCCTTCGGCGAGAGACTGTTGTTTCTGGTCGTCACGATAGCGGTTGGACTTGCCGTATTTGCCTTCAGTTCGCTCATCCTGGGTGGCTCCGAGATTAAGGCACTGTTGAGGAGGAGGGGATAGCGGCGATGTTACTGAAGATACATGACAAAAATCCCCAGATGCGGCTGATAAAAAGGGCTGCCCAGGTGCTGGGTGAAGGCGGCATCGTGGTCTATCCCACGGACACGGCGTATGGGATGGGGTGCGACTTGTTCAATAAACGGGGGATCGAGAAGATTTATGAGATAAAGAGGAGGATACAGACGCAGCCTTTCAGCTTTATCTGTGCCGACCTCAGTGATATAAGCAACTACGCTGTGGTGACCAACTATGCGTACAAAATCATGAAACGACTGCTCCCCGGTCCATATACCTTCATACTTGGGGCATCCAGGCTTGTCCCGAAAATCCTGCTGCCGAAGAGGAAGGAGGTGGGGATACGGATACCGGACAATGAGGTATGCCTTTCCCTTGTCAGGGAATTTGGGGGGCCGATAATCAGCACCACGGTAAAAGTGCCCGAGGGGGAGATCCTGACGGACCCGGAGATCATAGAGGAAAAATTTGGACACTCCGTAGACTTGGTTATAGACGGAGGGATACTGTCTCCGGAGCTTTCGACAGTTGTGAGCCTTGTGGGTGATATCCCGGAAATCATCAGAGAGGGGAAGGGCTCTCCTGATGTGTTTTAACAAATCTATACTGCAAAAAATAAGACGAGACTCGCTTTTCTGAGAGCGGGTTTGAATAATATGTCTACAGAAAGAGGATGATGATGACCAAAAAAATGCTTATTAATACGATAGATGAGGAGGAAAGCCGGATGGCCGTCCTTGAGGACGGTCATCTTGTGGACTACAACATACGGACGTCTGTCAGGGAACCGACAACCGGTAACATATACAACGGTGTTGTCCAGAACGTCCAGCAGGGGCTGCGCGCGGCCTTCGTGGAATATGGAGTCGGCAAGAGCGGGTTTCTTCCGTTGCGAGACGTTGCCCCCG
Organism: Syntrophales bacterium; assembly: GCA_028718565.1. Classification (GTDB taxonomy): domain Bacteria; phylum Desulfobacterota; class Syntrophia; order Syntrophales; family UBA2210; genus UBA6078. Next base: position 19,310 of record JAQULO010000036.1, read on the forward strand.
AATACTTAGGTGAGAACAGAAAGCTCACCGTGGGGAGCAAGCTACTGGTACAGGTCATGCGGGAAGAAAAGGGGTCCAAGGGCGCCATGCTGACGACGCATATATCGCTTCCGGGCCGCTACCTCGTTCTCATGCCCAACAGAGCGGGCAACGGCATCTCCCGCAAGATAGAGAATGAGGCGGATCGACAGAGGCTCAAGTTGGTGGTGAGCCAGATAACTGAGAAAGAAGATATGGGTTTTATAGTCCGTACCGCCGGCATGAACAGGACGAAGCAGGAGTTGGCCCGTGACTATCAGATGTTGATCAGGTTGTGGAAGGACATAGAGGAGAAGTCAGAGAAGACGACTGGCCCCGGACTTATATATCTGGAGACCGATTTTGCCATCCGGGCTTTCAGGGATTACTATACATCAGAAATTACCGAGATACTTGTTGATGATCCAGAGACAGCCAGGAAGATGAGGGACTACTGCAAAACCGTTTCGCCGCGTAATGTGAGGATGATAAAGCTCTACAGGGAAGAGACGCCGCTGTTTGATCAGTACAATATCGAAGACCAGATAAACGAGATATATCAGCCGCGCGTCAATTTGAAATCGGGAGGCTCTATTGTCATAGAACCCACAGAGGCGGGGATCACCATCGACGTCAACTCGGGCCGTCTGAAGAGGCGGGATGTGGAGGATACCGCGTACAAGACAAATCTTGAAGCGGCGGAAGAGATAGCCAGGCAGCTCCGATTAAGGGACCTGGGGGGACTTATTGTAGTCGATTTCATCGACATGATCAATAAGACTCACATTAGCCAGGTGGAGAAAACCTTCAGGGATGCGATGAAGGCTGACAGGTCCAGGATACAGATGGCAAAAATATCCCGGTTCGGCATGTTGGAGCTGTCCCGCCAGAAGAAGCAGTCGACGATACAGGAGATCAGCTATTCGCTATGCCCCTATTGCAGGGGGAGCGGCATGAGACCATCCGTGGAATATCTGGCACTCAGGGCGCTCCGGAGGATCAAGGCCGAGGCGGTAAAGGAGCAGTCTTCGGAGATTGCCGTTACGCTTCCGCCGGAGGTGACCGCGTATCTCCTCAACCATAAGAGAAGCCAGATAAGCAAACTGGAGGCGCTCCATGGTGTTTCCGTGATTATCTCGGGGGATCAGGCCCTCATGTGGGGTGAATTTCAGTCCAAGACGGTGAAGAGAGAACCGCTCGTTACCGAGGCCGCAGTTGAGAGCGCCGAGGAGGAGGCCAAGCCAGTTGCCCGAAAACCGGCCCGGAGGAGAAGACGGCCGCGACAGGCGAGGCCCGGAGAACGCGAGCGTCCCGCTCCCGAGTCCCCCGGAGAGGAGTCCGGTCCGGTTGCCCCCGTTGCTGTAACCCCGCCCGCCGCACCTCCCGAAACGACGGAGGAGCCAGGGCAAAAGAAGAACATTATAAGTAAAGTCTACGATTTCTTCAAATGAACAGGGGCCGATCTACCCCCATCCGCAATCCCCGATCGCGATCGGGGATTGCGGGGAATGGGTCTGTCCGGCGGGTTCGACTCCTGGGGCCTCCGCCATCTCCCCGCCGCCGACATCCTCAGGGTGTTACAGGATGAAAAGAATCTCTGGAAACATTGTTGATGTGATGCATTCCGAAATCTATCCCGGAACCCTGGTGATTTCGGAGGGAAGGATAGCCGATATCATCCGTGAGGAGACCGGTGATGGTATGTACATCATGCCCGGTCTTGTCGATGCCCACGTCCATATCGAAAGCTCGATGCTGCCCCCTGCCGAATTTTCCAGGATAGCGACCGTGCACGGCACGGTTGCCACGGTATCCGATCCTCATGAGATCGCCAATGTGCTGGGGATTGAAGGGGTACGGTATATGATAGAAGATGCCCGGAGAGCCCCGGTGAAGTTCTGCTTCGGGGCGCCCTCCTGTGTCCCGGCAACGCCCTTCGAGACTTCCGGGGCAACCCTGGATGCGGAAGAGATCGATGTGCTCCTGAAGGCGCAGGAGGTGGGATATCTGGCGGAGGTGATGAATTTCCCCGGCGTGATACAGGGCGATACGGAGCTTATGGAGAAGATCCGTAGCGCCGCAGCCTGCTCCAAACCGGTGGACGGTCATGCCCCCGGTCTCCGTGGAGATGATCTCGCACGGTACGTAAGCGCCGGGATATCGACAAACCACGAATGCCTGTCATACGATGAGGCCCTTGAAGACATCGAAAAGGGGATGAAGGTCCAGATACGGAAAGGGTCCGCCGCCGATATCTTCGATGAATTTCTTCCCCTCCTTGACCGGCACTACGAAAGCTGCATGTTCTGTAGCGATGACAAACATCCCGATGATCTGCTCAACGGACACATCAATGAGATGGTTAAGGGTGCTCTTGCCTGCGGCGTCGATGTCATGAAAGTCCTGAAGGTCGCGTCGGTCAATCCGGTCCTGCACTATAACCTGGCTGTGGGGCTGCTCCGCATTGGTGATCCTGCGGATTTTATCAGGGTCGACAACCTCGCCGATTTCAATATCCTGGAGACTTGCGTAGACGGCAGGATCGTGGCGCGTAAAGGTGTCTCGTTGATACCCCATGAGGCCCCACGGATCATCAACAACTTTCATGCGAATCCAAAAGAGGCAGTTTCATTTGCAGTCCCCTGCAACGGGGAGATGGTAAACGTGATAGGGGCTGTGGATGGCAGTCTTGTTACGGATAAACTGGTTGCTGCTCCGAAGGTAATAGACGGTCATGTGGTATCGGACCCTGAGCGGGACATCCTCAAGCTGGCGGTCGTGAACCGTTACAGTGAGGCAATGCCAGCCGTGGGCTTTGTCAGAGGCTTTGGCCTGCGAACAGGTGCGATCGTCTCAAGTGTGGCGCATGATTCGCACAACATTGTGTCCATCGGGGTTTCGGATCAGGATATATCCAGGGCTGTGAATCTTGTCATTGCAAATGGCGGAGGCATGGCCGCCGTTTCGGGGAACAGAGAGGTCTTGCTCCCCCTGCCGATAGCCGGGATCATGAGCGACAAGGATTATGTCAGTGTGGCGAACGGATATACACGACTTGACCGGATGGCCAAGGCAATGGGGTCAACAAGACTGCGGGCGCCCTTCATGACGCTGTCATTCATGGCACTCCTCGTGATCCCCCGGATGAAGATGAGCGACAGGGGACTGTTCGATGCGGAATCATTCAGCGCGATGGATATCTTTTGCCGATAGCGCACAGCTTTTTCCTGTTGCCAACAAAGGGGCTCTTGAAAAGAGGCGTACTCTCACAATTTGTCATTTCGATCACAGAGAGAACTCTTGTGTTTTTGAGGTGTTGCATTGCTAAGATTTTCACACGCCATAAGTCTCTTCAAATCGCATCTTCCTCTCCGTGTACAGCGCACAGGTGGGCCGGGCCCTGCCCGTCTCACTGGTCACCTCCTGGCGATCTGTCATAAACCGCACGGATTATGTTTTTCTAACGTTGATTAAGTTTTATTTGAATTTTTAATCGTATTGACGTAGGGTTACCCTCCCAGATTTGATTTTCGTTATATACCTCATGATCGCTTTTAATAGTCTCGTTTTGGGATATTAAATCCCTCGCCTTCAGGCGACAACTTTAGTAAGAAATGGGTATGGAGTACTACAGAAGGACAGGACATACCCGATTCGACATCAAATATCATTTGGTATGGATCACGAAATACCGGAAGCAGTTGTTGCGAGGTGAGATTGCAGTACGACTTCGGCAAATCGTGAGGGATATATGCGCCGAACTGGAAGTGGATATTATCAAAGGTCATATAGGTAAAGAGCGTGTACATTTGTTTGTTTCGTGTCCTCCGCATATATCCTCCAGTCGGCTGGTGCAACGCATCAAGGGTAAGAGTTCGAGGAAACTGTTACAAGAATACAGCCACCTGAAGCGCCAATGCTGGGGTTGGCATTTTTGGGCGCGAGGTTTTTTCGTTGCCAGTTCCGGAAACATTACCGATGAAATGATCATGGAATACATAGAAACCCAAAATGTTGCAAAAGAAGATGAGGAGTTCA
>JAQULO010000037.1 GCA_028718565.1 Syntrophales bacterium
TGCTTTCCTTGGCGGCAGGCGTAGCCACGCTCCTTTACATGTTCACAAAACCGAACATCTACCAGGCAACCGCGGTCATCACCCCGGAAAAAGACGAGAGAAGACAAAACCCCGCCTTGGGTGCGCTTGCCTCTTTCGGAATAAATGTCGGCGGCCCATCCAGTGTTGAAGATCTGGAATCCCTCTTCAAAAGCAACGACCTCGCCGTTCGGGTATTCAGGAAATACAACCTGTGGCCGATCATCCTTGCGGATAAGTTCGATCCCGTGACCGGAAAGGTGAAACCTGCGTGGACGGATCGTCTATTTGGTAACGAAAAGGGACCGAAGCCCCCCGGCGACTGGGACGCCATACGCGCAGCGAGGGGTCGCCTGAATATATCCGTTAACAAAAAGACAGGAACAGTTTCCGTTTCCTTTGAATCTCCCTCTGCGGAAGGTTCCGCTAACATCGTGAAGTATTTTCTCGATGAAGGAAAAAGCCGCCTTCAGGAAGAGGCGCTCGACCGGGCAACGAAGAACAAGAAGTTCATCGAGGAGCAGATCGGGAAGACGGTCGACGCCCTGAATCGCGATCGGCTCTACTCCCTATTGGGCCAGGAAGTCGAACGAGAGATGATGGCCCGCAATCGGGAGCAGTTCGGGTTCCGGGTGATCGACGCGCCACGGGTTCCGGACCGAAAATTCAAACCTCAGAGAGTTAGAGGCACCATGCTGGCCAGCATTTTTGCGCTTATTTTCGGATGCGGGTATTTCGTCTTTCGAAGAAAACGATGAAAGTCGTTGTCTGTGATGCGTAATCCGATTTATTTTCTTGCCACTTTTGGTTCGAGGCTGCTTGGTCGTACAGCCCTTTTTCGGCTTGGCCGATGGGCCTATATGACCGCTCGTAACGACGTGACGGATCGTATCAGCGAGAACGGCGAAAAATGGGTGCAGTCCTGTGTGCTGAAGGCATGTTGTGACGATAATAGAGGTCGCGTTGTTGTGTTTGATATCGGCGCCAATATCGGTGATTGGCTGCGGTCATTACTTGATGTTGCTGAGCGATTAGGGTGCCTGGGCCAACTGGATGTCCACGCGTTCGAGCCGGTCCCCTCAACCTACGAGCGCATGCTTGACATGATTAAGACTGACCAACGCGCCACTGCCGCTGTCATCAAGCCGGAATGCTTGGCCATGTCCTCTTCGCGAGGTGGTGCTTCCATGTTCATTGTGGGCGATGGAGTCGGGATCAATTCGTTGCATCAAGATTCGACGGCAGTCTGCACGCAATCGATCGTCATCGTCACCGATACCGTCGACCATTATTTTCAGGAAAACAGCATCAAGATGGTTCACCTGCTGAAATGTGATACAGAAGGTCACGACATGGAAGTGCTGCGTGGCGCTCAGGATGCTCTTCGGCACGAACTCATTCGCGTACTTCAGTTCGAATACAACCATCGGTGGGTATTTTCGCGCAATTTTTTGAAAGATGTATTTGATCTCGTCGCGGGTTTGCCTTATGCGATTGGAAAAGTTACCTCCAGTCGTGTTGAATTCTATTCAGAGTGGCACCCCGAACTGGAAAGATTTTTTGAAGCCAACTTTGTGATTGTGCATGATGATGCACGTCAATGGTTTTTACATGACAACATGGCATTCGATACATCCAATGCTATCCGTGTGGCATAGATCAGTGGAGTGTGAGGGTCAGGCCGGTCGGTAAGTGGGCCGTATGTCGCTGATTCGTAAATCCATGATGTCCGCATCGGCTGCCATCAGTATTTCGGGCGGCCGGTTTTTGTTGATGGCAATCTTGGCCAGGCGCCTTTCATCTACCGACTTCGGACAATTTGTATACGCGCAGTGGCTCGTGGACATGGCTTTCATGATATGTGCCTTCGGTATCAATGGAGTTGCTAGTCGCTACATTGCCGAATATGAACATGATCCGTCACGCCGCGCGGTTTTCCTGCGGCGTTGGTTGCCATGGGCGCTGATCCTGCCGGTATTATCAGGGCTCGTGGTAGTTGCCGGAGGCATTTTTTCCGGTCTGATACTGACACCGTTGGGTTATACACTGCTTGCCGCTTGGGCTATAACCACCGGCTGGTGGTCCATGCAAACCGCCGCTCTTTCCGGTCATCAACGATTTGACTTGATCTTGAGTGCGAACTTAACGTCTATCGCGCTGGTTATCCCCGCAGTGTTGTTAATTCCAACCGATAGTGGTTTTCCGGAGCTATTGTTTTCCGCGATGGCCTTATCGTCGCTTTTCGCGTGCGGGTTCGGGGTCCGGCAGAATACGACGCGATTGGCAGGGTCGGCTGATGCTGAAGCTGTTGATTTGCCATGGTCAAAGATCCGAGCGTATGCCGTCAACATGTGGCTCACCGGGTTGCTTGGGGCCTTGGTATGGTCACGCGGTGAGCTGCCCTTGGTGCGTGCACACTTGGGTGATGAAGGCGTAGCGCAATACACCGTGGCGTTGACGTTATTCTTTGGGGCAATGCAAGGCGTCATGCTTTGGGTCAGCGGGGTAGCGCCGCATTTAACCTCGGAATGGGGGCGTGGTCAGAAAACACAGGCCGTCGCCGTTGCACGAAGATTTTCCGACGTGCAGTTGCTGGTTTCCGGTTGTGTCGCATTGTTGCTGACATGTTTCGGGCCGGAGGTGCTTGGTATAATTTTCGGTGCAGTCTATCGTGCAAGTGCTCCCTCACTCGCGGTCCTCATTTTGGGTCTGATCACGGTTTCGGCTTCAGCACAGAATCATTTGCTGCAGATCGATACGGATGGCAAGTTTAACCGAAACACTTCACTGGCGGGACTGTTTGTATTGTATTTGATTGCATCAATCACGATCCCTTGGCTCGGCATAGCGGGGGCTGCGATTGCCCGTGCCCTGACCATGTGGGGACTATTCTTGATCTCGCTGATTATGGTTTGGCGATCTTGGGGTGGTACCGTTCTATCCGGTCGCAACGTCTTGGTGGTCATTGGCGCCGTTTCAATCCCCGCACTGGTCGTGGCTGCAGGTGAAATCCACTACGTTATTCGCGCACTCATTGCACTACCATGTTTGGCGGCTCTTGTGGGATTGATACGCGGTGAGGATGGTAAGTTGGTGGCGATAGATGTTGCTACCACGGGATGGCTTCATCTTCGACAATGCGTCGCCGGTGATCGGCAAACATCATGAGGACATCACCATTAACCGAACGATCTATTCATCATCAGCCGTTAGATAGTCTTCCCATCCTGCAATCCTCAGATAAACACGCGCCATGACGCGAATTCTTTTTGTTGGGGATTCGTGGCAAGGTTCCAGTGCGCGATCTTTGCGTGAGGCGCTCGCGCTGCAGCCAGGCGTGATCGTCAGTGATGTCGCCGAAGATCACTTCCTGCCACACTATCGCGGACTCCCATTACGCATCGCCAACCGATTGCTGCGTCCTCTACAGGTGTGGGAGCTGAAAAGTGCGATTCTCCGCGCCATGAGAGGGTTCTGTCCTGATGGGGTCGTGGTTTACAAGGGGGCGGGCATCGGCGCAGATCTGGTTGAAGAAATTCGATGTTCGGGAATTCCTGTGATCAATGTGTTTCCCGATATGTCACCCCATGCCCATGGTCATCAGCTTCAAGAAGCAATGGGTTGCTATGACCTGGTCATTTCGTCCAAGCCGTTTCATCCGCAGATCTGGCAGTCGATTTATTGCTACCGCAACCCTTGTGTCTGTGTACCGCACGGCTATGACCCGGGGGTGCATTATTGGGCCGGCCCTTCGCCATCGCAGGCCTATGACGTGGCCCTGTGCAGTACTTGGCGGCCGGAGTATCACCGGCTGATGCGCTCATTTGCCGATGTGCTCGGTGACGATCGCGTCTCACTTGCGGTCGCTGGCTCAGGATGGGAAGCCCACCGTCATCAGCTCCCCCGGCATTGGCAGTATGTCGGGTCCAGAACGGGGCAAGCCTATGGCGAGTTTCTGCGCTCGGCCAAGATTGCAATAGCTCCAGTTACCCGCGAAGTGGTGATCCGCGGTGTCAGGCAACCAGGTGATGAGGACACGACCCGCACTTATGAACTGGCGGCCGCCCACTGTTTTTTCCTGCACCAACGTACCGACTACGTTGCCACCGTTTATGACGAACAAAACGAGGTTCCGCTCTGGGGTGATGCGACTGAGCTTGCCAACCTTGTGCGGCGCTGGCTGCCCGATGAGGCCGGGAGGCAGTCGATGGCGGCCAGGGCACATGCGCGGGCGGTGCCCGCCTATTCGATACCGCAACGGGCCGAGAGCGTGCTACGGCATATCGAGCAACTCATCAAAGCGCGCAAAGCTTCTACGGTGGACCAATGACGGACTGTTATGTGAGGTGGAAGAGTTGGCACGGCGCTGATTTTGGCCGTTTTGGGCATGAGGATGATCTCTATTACACTCAAGAGCTCCACGCCAGCGGTATTGCCTCTATTCTCGGCCTGAGGGTAGGGGAGATAGGCTATGGCAACGGCGTGTTTGCAGGGTGGGTGCGAAAAGCCGGTGGACATTGGGTGGGCCGTGAGGTCATTCCGGAGCTGCAGCAGCGTGCCGCAGAGGCGGGATTTGATGTCATCGCTTCGGAGTCTGATTTTTCGAATGCCTGCGGATCGGGAAAACTTGATCTGATAGTGGCTTTCGATGTTATCGAGCACATGGAACTTGATGCCATTCGGTCTTTCCTGGGCGATGCCAAAGAAGCGCTCAAGTCAGGGGGACTGTTGATTGTTCGTTTTCCCAGTGGCGATAGTCCATTCTCAGGTGTGATTCATCGTGGCGATCTCACTCATCGCACGTTGCTGGGGTCCAACGCCGCCCGTCAGTTGGCCATGGAAGCGGGCCTAGAAGTCTGCCAAGTCCGTTCGCCTGCTCTACCCGTGTGGGGTCTCGGGCCATTACGGGCTGCTCGACGCATGGCGGTTCGTCTTATGCGGATTTTGGTTTTCTCATTCGTTCGACATGTCCTGATGGGGCATGGCAGCGCGGTGCTCTCGCCCAACATGATCATTGTTCTTCGGAAAGATGATGGGCAGACATGAAATCATGTATTGGAAACTTCCCCATTTAAGGTGTGCACTCCCATGCGATTACTGATGGTTCTCAATGTCATTGACAGGGTTCGAGCTGGAGCTGTTTAGGAGAGGTGTCTGCAATATTGAAGCAAAAGTGTGATCCGGCGATTTCTCTGTTGTTTTTTTTCTGTTTGTTGCTGTGGACCGCATATGTCCTCAGCATTACTTTCGGCGATCTTTCCGCGTTTTCTTTAGCGAACAGGGTGTTTCCTTCGCTGCTTCTCCTCGCCCTCCTTGGGGCAGGATACTGGATAGTTTGGAGAAATTCGTATCTGATCTGGTCGCCGCTTCCTTGGTTTCTCGGAGTTTGTGCAGTTTATTACGGATTTGGCCCATTACTGTATCATTTCGGAACCCCGGAGAGCGTCTGGTATGCTGATCAGTTTTACCCAGTTGGAGAGCATGATCTACTGCGGACGAATATGTTGAACGCAGCAGGGATTGCCTTTGTCTTGCTCGGATATCAGGTTGGTATGGCGTTTATTCCCAGGCAGAGGACAGCGTACTCGACCATATTCAACATCATCGAAATGAAGCGGCTACTCTTTGTCCTGTTGGTGATCGGAATATCTGCAAAATACCTACTTGTTATTCCATATCGGATGGGTTTTCTGGGTTGGGTCTTGCCTGGTAGCATTCTAAGTATTTCTCGGTTTACTTCTATTGCCATAATCGTGTTGTTCGTAATCGTCCACAATGGATCAATAAACTACAAGATTCCGCTTTATTTATTTATCGCTACGGAGTTAGCGGTTGGCTTAATGTCGTGGAGCAAGTTGGAAGTTATAGTAGTATTATTAATGATCCTGTTGGGTAAATTCTTGTGTGATCCAAGAATAAATAAATTCCTTTCCGGCTGTGTTTTGATCGGACTTATATATATATTCATTCTCTCTCCGTTTGTTAGTTTTGGTCGACTTTTCGTTCGCGCAGAGGGTACGCAAAGCCTGAGAGAACTATCAACAACTATGTCGGAGTACGCCCAAGTAGGGCGGTTGGATGCCCTCGGTCAGTTGCCGTACGTCGAAGATTGGTGGATGCGACTTAATTACGCAAATGCCCAAACATTTGTGATGAATTCCTACGATGCCGGCAATCCGGGAGACACTTACTCCCTGATTCCATTTATAGTTGTGCCAAGGGTCCTGTACCCGGAGAAGCCGATCATGACCCGAGGCAATGAATTTAACGAGATTGTCACGGGAAGTGCAAATAACGCCACTTTGCCAGGCCTTTTCGGTGAGGCGTACTGGAATGGGGGATGGCTATACGTAATTCTGTCATGCCTGTGTTTAGGTTCCATATTTGCAATTTTCACTGATATATCGATACGGCATGTTCAGGAGTGTAAGCTCGCTTATCTTCCGGTGGTTTTCACAGGGATCTTTATAGGGCTGCGTCCAGATGATTCGTTCGTCACAGCCGTCGTAGGACCATTATTCGAAGCTACCGTACTGTATATTGCCACACGATATTTTATTATTCCAGTACTATCCGAGAGAAAATTTGTATTATCTAAAATTTAGTGTGGAATTATATGTATTTATTGATACATATACAGTATCTATCCGAAATTGAAAATGTATGATTAACTATATTGGAAATCTTGTATGAATGTTCTTTTTGTATATTCACAGGACCAGACCTATTCTAAGCAGAAGCCGTTGGAGTTTCCAGAGTACATTCAACTCGGGATCTCGTATATTTCTGCTGTTCTAACCCAGCATGGTCATCGGACGCGATTGGTTGTTTTAAGCCCTCATCACAAGAAACATGGTCTAAGACTATTGGAGCAAAGAGTTTGCGAATTCCCCCCCCAACTCATTTGTTATACTGCTGTCAGCACGCAGTATGAATTTATCGCGGAGCTTGCTGGCTCGATTGCCGAGCGACATCCCGGAATCTACCAATTAATTGGTGGTCCCCACGCTTCTGTAAACCCGGAAGACGTCATTGCCGGGCCGTTTGATGCGCTATGTGTTGGAGAGGGGGAATTCCCGACGCTCGAACTTGTGGCCTGCCTTGAAACAGGGGCGGCCCCAAGTGGCATTGCAAACCTTTGGATCAAGGGCGAGCGGGGAGTTGAAAAAAACTCCACGAGACCTTTTCTCAAGAACATAAATGATCTCCCTCATCCCGATCGCGAGATGTGGATGGATTGGATCCGCCCTTTTCGAAAGCTTCGTTTTTCCGTTCTCTTGGGGCGGGGATGCCCCTTCGAGTGCACCTACTGCAGCAACCATGTACTCAAACGATTAGCAGAAGGTTCTTATGTGAGGTTCCGTTCTCCGGATCGCATCCTGATTGAAGTTCAGGATCTCGCTGAACGATATCCTGATGTCGAGGAAATGTATCTGGAGATCGAAACAATTGGCCTGGACCGGGAATGGATCTTGGAGCTTTGCAAGAAGTTGCAAGAGTTTAACGATAGTAGACCGAATCCAATTGCGTTTGGTACCAACATTCGGGTCACTCCTAACTGTGATTTCGAGAAAAGCTTCGCTGCGATGGCGATGGCCAATTTCAAGTTCATTAACATAGGGCTGGAGTCCGGGAGCGAACGAGTACGACGGGAGATTTTACAGCGGAGATATTCTAACGAAGATGTTCTTCGCACTGTTGCACAGGCCAAAGCCAACGGGTTGCGTGTGCAAATTTACAACCTCATCGGCATTCCCGGTGAAACCATCGCTGATTTCAATATGACCGTGTGGGTGAACCGTGCTTGCTGCCCGGATGGACACCAGACATCTATTTTTTACCCGTACCCGGGTACGCGGCTATATTCTCTTTGCAAGAGCCGAGGCCTGCTAGATAGCGGGTTTCGGAAGAACGACATAGAAAGATGCAATGCCGTTCTCGAACTGCCGGAATTTCCACGGTCGGAAATCGAAAAGCAGTACATCTGGTTCGATTATTCGGTTTTTAAGGGGATCCTTCCGTCGTACAGAATCATTCCGCGGGTTGTCCGTGCAAAAATGCGAGGTTATCCGCGTTTAATGAGCTTTATCAGGAGGATGATACGAAATGGGGCTGTGATGTCGTTTGAGAAGTTCATTGGTGACAAGTGCCGGAGAACCGCGTGATATTTTCTTTTAGAAAGGCGATTTTATAAAAAGGGATGAAAAAGTCGAGCATGACGGCCACGAATCTAGTTGTTCCAATAAATACGAGAAATTAATGTAGTGAAAGTCGTTTTTTTTCAACGTAAACCATTCGATAATAATTACAGTGTCGAAGGATTGTTTCAGGCGATCCGGGGGGCGATGCCGGATGGTGTCGAATGTGAAGTTGCCATCTCGAAATATATAAGCTCAGGCATCTATAAAAGAATATATAACTTTATCGAAGCGTCCTTCCGGCAGGGTGACATCAATCATATTGCGGGGGATGTTCACTATATCAGTTATTTACTTTGTAAGAAAAAGACAATATTAACCGTCCTGGATTGTGTATTTACACAACATGAAAGTAGAATATCAAGAAAACTCGTACGATTATTATGGTATGTAATACCAGAAAAGAGGGTAGCAAAGATCAGTGTTATATCACAGGCAACAAAAGATGAATTATTGAAGGTTGTAAGATGTGATCCCGGGAAAATAATAGTTATTCACGCTTGTATCTCGGCAAGGTATGTTTTTATAGAAAAAGAGTTCAATTCATCTAAGCCACTTATTCTTCAGGTAGGAACTGGCAATAACAAGAATTTAATTCGATTGTTTGAAGCATTAAAAGGAGTTACATGTCGTTTGGACCTGATTGGAAAACTAACACCTGAACATAAAAAATTACTCTCTGACTATCAGATAGAATATATTAATTCTTCAAATATTTCGGAAGCCGAAATGATAAATAAATACAAGGAATGTGATCTTGTTACATTTATTTCTACATATGAGGGTTTTGGAATGCCGATATTGGAGGCAAATGCTGTTGGGCGTCCTGTAATCACCGGCAACATTTATTCGATGCCAGAGGTTGCAGGAGATGCGGCATGTATGGTAGATCCATTCAGTGTGTCTGCCATTAAAGATGGTATTACCCGAATTATTGAGGACAAAGATTATCGTACTATTTTAATAAATAACGGTAGGAAGAATGTAGAACGGTTTAAACCCGAACATATTGCAAAATGCTACCGTGATATTTATGTGGAAATGCTGAAATAGATAAGCCCCCCATGTCATTCGGGATATGGGGGACGGAGGTGGGGTTTGGCCATTCGAGAGACCCGTGTTGGATTTGCCGGTAAATAGTGTGAGAGTTGCCCTCCTGAATATTACCGCAGGCGGAATAAGCGGAGGGTATAAAAAATATCTTATCAATACAATCCCATTATTGGCGTCGCACTGCGATGTGGAAAAACTACTTTGTGCGTTCCCTAAATCTTTAAATGTTAATAAGTGGCTTTTGCCATATCCAAAGGCCAACTACGTAGAATGCAACCCATACGGTATCATTAGTAATTTTCTTTTAGGTCGGGTAGATAAGCTACTGAAGAAACAATTAGATGCATTTTCTCCAGATGCTATTTTAATACCAATGGAAAGATATATGTATCACGGGAGTGTCCCGGTTATTTGCATGGTAACAAACATGGAGCCATTTGTTGATAATTTTTCTGAAGATAGCATCAAGGTAAGAATTATAAAATTTATTCAATATATTGTCGCTAAAAAGGCAGTAAGGAAATCAGACCAAGTTGTTGTAATATCCAACTTTGTACGTGAATTTATAATAAAACAATGGAATATTCCTTCGAGTAAAGTTACGTTGATCTACCACGGGAATGACGGCCGTCTATTGAATAAAGAAGGAGATCCTCCAAGCAGTATTCCCAAAGATTGGAAGAAAAACTTCCTCTTTACTTGCGGTTCTATTCGTCCAGCCAGGGGGTTGGAGGACATAATCAACGCGATGAAAGATATCGCGGAGAAATCATTAGTGAAGGGATTGGTTATCGCCGGAGAATTTTCGCCCGGCATGATTCGATACAAGAGGAAGTTGCATCGCTTGGTGGAAGATCAGGGTTTGTCCTCTAAAGTCCTATGGACAGGGGGTTTGGATGAGGCTCAACTTACGTGGTGCTATAAAAACTGTTCGATTTTCGTCATGACGAGCCGCGTGGAATCTTTCGGATTGGTTGCTTTGGAAGCGATGTCTAATGGGTGTATCAGCATAGTTGCGAATAATCCGTGTTTACCGGAGATCTTTGGGGACACCGCCATTTATTATCCACCAACCGACAGCAAGTTTTTATCGGAAAAAATCATGGAAGTCCTCCATTGGGGCGAAAAGGAACGGGACGCAATGTCCACGAGGGCTCGAACCCGCGCCTCACAATATTCGTGGGATATCAATGCGAAAAGGACAATAGAGGTGTTGTCGAAGGCGATAAGGACATCGAAACATTCGGTTCATCATAAAGAGAGTGGAATGCGGGAAGCAGAATAATGAGGTCTTCGGTATTTCTTGGGAAACTGGAAAAGGATTTCAGCCTTTTCAAAAGCCAAGTCCTCTGTGCAAGCGGCGAACTTTCCTTAACGGAGGATTTCAGGAACGCCCGGGCTGTATTCATCAAACCGAACCTCACGTATCCAACATATAAAACTGGCGTAACGACGAGAAAGGAGTTCGTGGAGGGAATTGTTGCTGCGCTCAGAGAGATCAACGAGGCCACGTTAATTTATATCGGTGAGGGCGAGGGCGGATACAACAGTTTCTCAATGACCAGCGCGATGCGCGCCATGGGGTTCTATGATCTGGAGCAGGCATATCCAAACGTGAAAGTCGTGAACCTCTCCGAGTTGCCGTCACGGGAAGTGGTGCTTCGGGCGAAGGGGAGAGCGTACCCCCTCCGGCTACCGGAGATCTTCTTCGATGAGATCGATTTTTCGATCACCTGCCCGCTTCCCAAAGTCCACTGCATGACCAAGGTCACCCTTGCGTTCAAGAACCAGTGGGGCTGTCTTCCAGACGTGATGCGCCTCCAGAACCATTACGTATTCGACGAAATCATCGGACAGGTCTGCGAGGCGCTGAAGTTCCGATACGCATTTCTGGATGGAAAGTTCGGTCTCGACGATAATGGCCCCATGGCTGGCACCCCCGTTGAGTTGGACTGGTTCGTTGCATCGAACTCCCTGGGGGCGTTCGATGCGGTGGTTTCGGGGTTGATGGGGGTCGATTGGAGATCGGTCGGCCACCTCCGGATGGCGGAAGCATACGGGTATATACCTGGAAGGGAAGAGATTTCAGTCATCGGGGATCAGCAGTTGCTGAAAAGGGACTTTACCCTCAGGCGGGGGTTTTGGAACTACCCGGCGTTGGCCGCATTCCGCTCGAAACGTCTCACGCACCTCTTCTATTTCTCGCGATGGGCAGCGATGCTTCACGACATCATGTACACCTTTCGGGCAAGACCTATCTCCTGATCCCAAAATAGATGATGCAAGGAAAAAAATTCTCACGATCCTCGATACCCGTCCGGAGGCGATCAAGCTCGCTTTGATGATCGCGGAATTTGGCCGCAGGCCGGGACAGTTCAACTCCCGCGTGTGTGTAACGAACCTGCCCCCTCTGCCGGAAGGGCTGGCGTCGTCGCTGGATGAGCATAAGGTGGTGTTGGTTACGGGGCATCGCCGGGAGAGTTGGTGAATAACCCGTATGGAGATGGTCAGGCGTCGGAGCGTATTGTGGACGTCTTTGCGCGGTCCTGAAGTAGCGGGCCGCGAGGTTTTTCAGAAGAATATCAGGAGGCGGATGGGATGGCACTGGTCCTTGTGACGGGCGGGAGAGGATTCATCGGAACGAACCTCACGCGTGAGCTGCGATCCCGCGGCCACGATGTGTGGACTTGCGACATCCTCCAAGGCGAGGACCCGTTGCATGTGCGCGCGGACACGAGCGTCTACCAGCAGATGGAGGCGATCTTCCGCAAGCACAAGTTTGATTACGTGTACCACCTGGCCGCTGAGTATGGGCGATGGAACGGTGAGGATCATTACGACAATCTGTGGAGAACGAACGTCATCGGCACGAAGAACATCCTCCGGCTGCAGGAGCGGCATCCTTTCCGGATGATCTTCTTCTCCAGCGCGGAGGTCTACGGCGACTACGACCAGCTCATGTCCGAGGATGTCATGGAACGCATCCCGATAATGCAGATGAACGACTACGCCATCACCAAGTGGGCCGGTGAGATGCAGTGCCTGAACCACGCTTCGATGTTCGGCAGCGAAACGGTCAGGGTGCGTCCCGTGGGGTGCTACGGCCCTCATGAGTATTACAGCCCGTACCGGGGAGTGATACCGATCTTTGTCTATCGGTCGTTGACCGGTGAAAAGTTCTCCGTGTACCGCGGTCACAAGCGGATCTTCGACTACGTGGACGACACCTGTACGACATTCGCGAATATCGTCGAGAACTTCAAGCCTGGAGAAGTCTACAACATCGGCAGCCGGGAGGATTGGGCTATCGGGATCGAAGAATTGGCGGAGATCGTGCTGGAGGCAACCGGCGCCAGTCCGGTTCTTGCGGAATACAAGGGAGAGGAGGGGTTCACGACCAGAGTAAAGGTGGTGGATTTCTCGAAGGCGAGGAGAGACTTGAGGCACGATCCAAAGATCGACATCCGGGAAGGAGTCCGGCGGTATGTTGCTTGGACGCGGAAGGTCTACAACAAATAACGGACGGAGATTGCGCCATGGAGGATTACAAGAGACATCTGGAAGGGAAAACGATTCTGATCACCGGAGGAGCTGGAGCGATCGGATCGAATCTTACACGAACGCTTGCCGGGTTGAAGGCAAAAAAGGTCATCGTTTTCGATGATCTCTCGGCGGCTTACGAGTGGAACATTCCCTCCCTGCCGAACGTTCTGTTCGTCGAAGGATCAGTTACGGATGAAGTGGCCCTGAAGCGCGTCTTCACCGACAAGCCTGACATCGTCTACCATCTGGCGGCGTTTTTTGCCAATCAGAACTCGGTCGATTATCCTCAGCGCGACTTGATGGTCAACGGGTTGGGAACCTTGCTGGTGTTCCAGTACGCGCAGATGTGCGGAACAGGTCGACTGGTCTACGCTTCGTCAGGCTGCTCGATCTACGGGCACGCGGCCCCCCTGCCGCTGAAGGAAGAGTTCATGTCCATGCACCTGACGACCCCTTATCAGATAACGAAAATGCTTGGGGAACTCTATGCGAATTTCTTCCATCACCATTTCGGGCTTCATGTTGTAAAGACCCGGTTCTTCAATTCCTACGGGCCGGGGGAGGTCCCCGGCCAGTACCGCAACGTAATTCCGAATTTCATCTATCGTGCTCTTTCCGGCTTGCCGTTGCCCTTTACGGGGGGTGGCGAAGAGACACGCGACTTCACATACGTAGCAGATATCGTTGACGCCCTGCTCCGGGCTGGCTACTTCGAACGCGCTGTGGGGCAGGAGATGAACATCGCTTCCGGGAGCGAAGTCAATATCCTGAAGATGGCGGAGAGGATCAATGAACTGACGGGCAATATGGCCGGAATCGTCCGGGCAGAGCGGAGGGTTTGGGACACCAAGAAACGTCTGTTGGCGTGTGTGGACCGCGCAAAGGATCTATTGGGATATGAGCCACGGATGGAGTTCGAAACCGGGCTTCAAAATACCATCCGGTGGTTTCGGGAACACTGGGAAGAGATCCGAAGAGATGCCGAGTTTCCACCGGGAATGTCGGCCGCCGCAAGCGGGATCGTGGCGAAGAGCGCGAAGGGTCCTGTTCCGACCGGATTGTGAGCGCTTCAACGCAAGGTAAGGTGTGGATCGTCTCCGAGGTGTATTACCCGGAGGAAACGGGAACGGGGTATTTCCTCACCCGGATCGCCGAAGGGCTTTCTCCTCACTTTCCCGTTCATGTTCTTTGCGGGCAACCCACGTATAATTCGCGGGGAGTGAGGGCCCCTGTCCGCGAAGTCCATCGCGGGGTGACCATCAGGCGGTGCAGGGGAACCACGTTCGACGTAAACGTTTTTTTTCTCAAGTTGATGAATCTCGTCACGATCAGCCTGTCGATATTTTCCCATTCCCTTTTATTGTTCCGCCACCACGACGTGGTCCTGGTGGCCACGAATCCCCCGGTTCTGCCTTTCTTTATTGCAATCGCTTGCAAGGTGCGCGGGGCGAAATGTGTCCTGCTCCTCCAGGACGTTTATCCGGAAACCCTTGTTGCCGCCGGGATGTTTCCAAAAGAGGCATTGCCTGTTCGGATATTAAACTGGTTGACGAAGGTCTTGTACGAGGAGATGGAAACCATCTGCGTCCTGGGTCGGGATATGGATGCTCTGGTAAGAAAGAAATTGGGTGGAAAGATTTCGACGGGAAAGATTACGACCATTCGGAATTGGGCCGATATTGAACAAATCACTTCGGATTCCTCCATCAGGGATACATTTCTGGGTGAGTTGGGCCTTAAAGAAAAATTCGTCCTCCAGTATGCAGGGAATATGGGGAACGTTCATGGAATCGAATGTTTGCTGGAAGCGGCCATAAGGATGAGCACGATCGACGACAGTGTCCATTTCCTCTTCATCGGCTTCGGTGCCAAAAAGAAATGGCTGGAGGAGGCAGTCAAGGCGCATGGGTTGGGGAACGTGACGATTCTCCCCAGCAGGCCTCGCAGCGACCAGCAGGCTTTTCTCAATGCGTGCGACATTGCGATTTCGGCGCTCGTTCCTGGAATGTCCGGTGTCGGTGTCCCAAGCAGGATGTACAACATATTCGCTGCCGGGAAACCGGTCATTGGGGCTGTAGATGACGATTCGGAGTTTGCGATGGTTGTCAGGGAGGAGAATGTCGGCTGGATCGTCCCTCCGAATCAACCGGGAATTATGGTAGAGACAATCCGAGAGGCGCGGGCGGACCGTAGCCGGCTTGATGAAATGGGACGTCGGGCGAGAATGGTGGTTGAAAGCAAGTATACATTTCAGCACGTGATCGGTTCCTATCGGGAACTGCTCGCGGGCTATTTCGCGAAGGCAAATTGATCTATTGGTCGGTACGGTGGTACAAGCTTTCGGTCCAGTAACTTTCGGGTTCACCGCACTCTCTCTTGTAATTTCCGCTGCGGGGGTGTGGGTTTCTATCCGCATCGCGGAATGCATCGGAGTGATGGACGTCCCCAACGAGCGCAGTTCCCACTCTCTGCCAACGTCGAGGCTAATGGAACCAGTTCGTTTTCCTCGACTAGAGCTTTCTTCACTCATCAAGAAAGGGAATTTTATTTGAGATCCTTAGTCACTGGAGCATCAGGATTTATTGGCAGCCGGCTGGCTCAAACCCTGTCAAAACGTTTTGGACAGTCAAATGTCCAACTACTTTTCCCACCCCTTCCGAAGCACGCCAAAGAAAAAAAGCGGGCGGATGAACTGGCTTTGTTCGGATTTGATATTGTTTATGCCGACCTCTTAAAACTCCCCGCGGATTTTTCAGACCATATCAAACCCTTTGATGTCCTATATCATCTTGCTGCTTTTGGAGAGACCGAATCAAAAGACATTCATCTTAATGATGTTAATGACATCGGGACACAAATGTTGCTCAGCGCGCTGTCGCGACGACTTAAAAGGGCTCGCATGGTTTTCACTAGCACCCTAGCTGCTGTTGACAGATCGTTCCCGGATAACATGCCTCTATCTGAAGATTATCCCTGTCATCCCCGGACCGCTTACGGCATTTCAAAATTGAAGGCTGAAGCCAACGTGAAGAGCGGTGCCGACTTAATGGGATATGAATGGATCATTCTGCGGCTTCCGACAATTATTGGTGCGGGGTATCGCTCCGGAGGCCTTATGGAAGCCATTGTAGAAAGTCTGCGCCGACATACCTTATTCGCCCGGCTCAACTGGCCCGGCCGAATCGAAGTAGTGCATGTCAATGATGTTGCGGAAATATTGGTGCGTACTGGTACCACACCCATCCCCATCAACACCTTATTTCATTTGAGCTCGGGCATTGCTCCAACCCTTGATGATTTGATTCGACAAACCGCACAGCTTTTAAATGTGAAGCGCAAGCGAATAGCGGTCCCTTCTTTTTTCTGGAGCTTGATTAATAAAATTATTTGGATCCCGCACCTTTTTGAGGCCCTTCCCTTCAACTTAAGGCTCCTCTTTTGGAGATTATCGTTAATGGTCACTGACGGATTTGTGGGCAATGGTGCTTTTCTTTCGCGGGTCATTCCTTACAAATTTATGAGGCTGCGGGAGATGCTCCGTGAAACGTATCAAGAACACATAAAATGAGGATTTAAATCCTGAATCGTTATTGAGGAAGCAATGAATCACTCAAATAAAATACTTCTGAAACATTCTCGACAAATCAGCCGTGCTGAGCATTGGGAGCAGAAGTGGCGAAATACATCGCGATCCTGGGGGGGCTACTACCATCGCTGGCTGCAGCGAGTGTATGGATTCGTAATTCCCAAGGGTGCACGGGTTCTTGAGCTGGGTTGTGGATGCGGCGACCTTCTTGCCTCATTGCAGCCTGAGGATGGGCTTGGAATTGATTTTTCGCCTTCCGCCATAGAAAAGGCGCGCAATAGGTACCCATGCCTGCGCTTTGAGGTAATGGCCGCCGAAGCACTTGAGCTTGGCGATGACAAGTTTGACTATATTGTTCTGTCAGATCTTGTCCACGACCTTTGGGATGTCCAAACCACACTGGCGGGCCTCCAGCCATACTGTCATCCGGGGACGCGTCTGGTCCTGAACTTTTACAGCCATCTTTGGCAGATGCCGCTGCAAATAGCACAAAGGCTTCAATTGGCAACCCCAATGCTCTCTCAAAACTGGCTTACGGTTGCGGATATTCGTAACCTGCTGATCCTCGAAGGTTTTGAACTGCTGCACGACTGGTCTGAGATGGTTGTGCCGCTCCCCGTGCCCGGAGCGGACTGGTTCAATCGCTTTTTTGCTAAGGTCATTCCATTTCGCTGGCTTGGGCTGGCCAATGTCGTGGTCGGGCGACCGGCCGGGAAACCGGCACCGGGCGAGCCAACCTGCACCGTCGTGGTGGCCGCTCGCAATGAGGAGGGGCACATTGACGAGTTGTTTGACCGAATCCCGGAACTGGGCCCCCAAACAGAGATCATCTTTGTTGAAGGGAACTCAAAGGACGATACCTATGGCGCAATTGAGCGGGCAATAGCGGCTCATCCGGAGCGCAACTGTCGTGTGCTGAAGCAACCCGGAAAAGGGAAGGGAGATGCCGTTCGCACAGGTTTTGCCGCCGCGACCGGGGATATCCTGATGATTCTGGATGCGGACATGACGGTGCTTCCAGAAGACCTCCCCCGTTTTTATGAGGCGATAGTCTCCGGGAAAGGTGAATTCATCAACGGTGTGCGTCTGGTCTACCCCATGGAAGACGAAGCGATGCGGTTCTTTAATGTTGTTGGGAACAAATTTTTTGCTGCTGCATTTAGCTGGCTTTTGGGCCAGCCAATACGGGATACGCTTTGCGGCACCAAGGTGATTTGGCGCAAGGACTATGAGCGTTTGGTCGCGAATCGCGCGCATTTTGGCAACTTTGACCCGTTCGGCGATTTCGATCTTTTATTTGGTGCGGCAAAGCTCAACCTGAAAATTCTAGAATTGCCCATTCGTTATCACTCGCGCCGCTATGGGGAAACCAATATTTCCCGCTGGAGCCATGGTGTCTTACTATTGAGAATGGTGATTTTCGCTTCACGGCGTATCAAGTTTTTCTAACGTCATGGCAGGTTTTCTTCACCGATGGCTTGCCCACCCTCTGACGCGGGGGATGGATATTGATGATCCGCAAACCACGGCACTGCGGCTGCAAATCATCCGCTCCAAACCCTTTCTGAGAAAACTCTATGAAGAATGGTACCGCGACATTGCAACACACTTTCCGTCCGATGCACGGGTTTTGGAATTGGGATCCGGGGCAGGTTTCCTGAAGGAATTTGTCCCGCAGCTCATTACGAGCGAGCTGTTCTCGACACCAGGCGTGGAGCGGGTTATCGATGCGCAGGCCATTGCCATGGCCGAAGCCTCACTTGATGGCATCGTGATGACGGATGTACTGCATCATATACCCGATTGCAGTTCCTTCTTTCACGAAGCCGCCCGTGTCATTCGGCCAGGGGGGAGGGTCGTGATGATTGAGCCATGGAATACAACCTGGTCCCGGTGGGTATATCAGCACCTGCACCATGAACTCTTCGAGCCCGATGCCCGCGAGTGGCGGATTCCGCTCTCCGGTCCGCTCTCGGGTGCGAATGGTGCCCTTCCTTGGATTATTTTTCAGCGAGATCGGGCCTTGTTTGAAGCAAGGCACCCGCAGTGGCGGATTGTGAGCATTCTTCCGATCATGCCTTTTGCCTACCTGCTTTCCGGGGGTGTGTCGCTGAGAAATTTTTTGCCTGGGTGGATGTATCAACCCGTAAGATTCCTGGAGCAGCGCTACAATGAAGCGTTCCGGGCCATGTTCGCCGTAATCACCTTATTGAGAATTGAAACATAGATAAAGAAGATACATATGGATAATAGCACTTTCAGGCCATTGCGCATAGCCTATGTACTGATGTTGTCTACGCTTGTGACAGGTTTTGGTTCGCTCGCAGTACTTCCACCGATGGAAGGGGCCGATGAGATAGCTCACTACTCTTACATCCAACAGATTGCAGATGCTGGAACAATGTCAGTTTTCAGTGAGAAAAATATATCACTTGATGTAATTATTTATCGTAAGTATCTACCAACAGCATATTCAAGTATTAGTCCTTTCGACGACCTTAGAGGTGGAATAACCTACAGGAAATTCTTCTCGCTGCCATTGTCCAGAGAGGCTTCTATCACGCTGAACACACCGCGCAACTTTGCGCCAAGCGATCTGGCTAACGTGGAGTTACAACACCCTCCTCTTTACTATGCGTTGCTGGCACCGATTTACTCGATGTCGCGTCATTGGAGTTGGCCAACACAGATGTTCTTATTACGTTCAGTGTCATGGGTGTTTGCATTTACTGGATATGTGCTGGGTGTAGCTGCAATCATTAGATACTGGCCGAAAAAGGATGCAGGGATGGTAGCTGCAATCGCCGCTGCCTGGCCTTTCCTCGTACCGATGTTTTTCCCGGAGATGGCGCGTTTGGGCAGCGATTCGTTATGCCTCCTGACCATGGGGGGGGTATGGTGGATGCTGCTGCGCATCGGTTCTATAGGTGTAGAGGCACGTCCTCGTGATTTTGTTGTGCTCGGCGTATTGCTCGGAATTGGCTTGTTAACTAAAGCTTTTTTCATTCCCATCACCGTGGGTGTGGCACTATTTCTGTTTTTCCGAAGAGACAGGATGGGGCTTGCAGTAATGCTCGCGCTATCTCTATTGATTGGATCCCCTTGGTATATTTACAAGTTTATAGCGACCGGTGTGTTTTCAGGTGGGTCCGATCAGTTACAAATAGCCCGGCAAGGGGGACTTATTAAAGGACTGGCTGAAAATTTTAGCGGATATGGACTGGCCCGCGGATTAGCCGCCGTGGTCGCTACGACTACATGGGGCGGAACTTTGTCGCTGGCGCGATTCAATGAGGGATTTCATGCTCCACTCGCGATTCTATTGCTGGCACCTCTTTTCGCCTACTTCGCAAGAATTTACAGAACGCGCCCGGGTGATATCAGTTGGGCACCAGTGTTGATCATCTCAATGTTTGTTGCCGGGCTCGTACACCACGTACTGCTATCTCTTGCGCAGACTGGTATAGGTAATAATACGCCCGGCTGGTACCTGCA
This sequence comes from Syntrophales bacterium, assembly GCA_028718565.1. Lineage (GTDB taxonomy): Bacteria > Desulfobacterota > Syntrophia > Syntrophales > UBA2210 > UBA6078. The sequence continues at coordinate 19,894 of JAQULO010000037.1, forward strand.
CATACTAACGGGACCGATGGGTTTTATCTATTCACTAGGGTTGCTATGGCTCCTGCAATTTGGTGCGGCGCGTGTACTGTTTCCCGCGTTAGCACTGTATTCCGTCGGGTATTTTGCGGTAGTGAGTTGGGTCCAGATCGCAATGTACGCAGGGTGTGCTGCAAAGTTAGGCTCAGTTAAATACTATGCTTTCCCTGAAGGAGCATCGTGTCTTTTGGACGTGGGGAGGCTTACCCGCAACCTATCGATTATAGCCGAGCCATATATTGGCATCCCCTTGCTTTTTGGTGGCATTGTATCCGGTGGCATAGGTCTCGCCATGCTGTACGTACAGATGAGGCGTTGCTTTCTGGATGCTGCGTTGGGGAAATGATGATCGGCCTGAACTTACCTCTTCGTTCCGGGTGAGTTCCGCGAAGATCGAAAAGGAGATTGGCTTTTCTCCCCCCCATTCCCTTGAGGAAGGGATTGAAAGGACAGTGTGTTGGTACAAGGTTTCGGTCCATTGACGTTGGGCCTTGCGGCCGCTTCCCTCGGGGTTTCCGCCGCGGGGGTTTGGTATTCCATTCGGCTGGCGCATCGTATAGGTGTAGTGGACGTGCCCAACGAGCGCAGCTCCCATGCTTTGCCCACGCCGAGGATGGGGGGCGTCCCGCTGGTCGCGGCGGCGGCGCTAGCGTTCGGTGGGTGGGTGTTTCTCGCTGCGGGAGAAGCGAACGGTCAAAGTGGACTTCCGTACACGTTCCTGTTCGCCCTTGTCATGTTCCTCCTTGGTTTCTACGACGACCTGCGGAATCTCTCCCCCCTGTTCCGGTTCCTGGTCCAGTTCGTTTCGGCTTTGTTGCTACTGTTTTTCCTCGCGCACCTTCTTCCGGATGTTTCCTTGTGGAAATGGGTGTTGCCCAGGTGGGCGTGGGTCATACCGGCCGCGTTCTGGGTTGTCTGGATGCTCAACCTGTACAACTTCATGGACGGGATCGACGGGCTTGCGGGTGGGGAGTCCACCGTGGCGTCCTCCTTCTTTTTCCTTGTCTTTGCCTATTACGGCCAGTCTGGCTGGGCGGTCGCGAATCTGGTCGTGGCGGCGGCTTCGATGGGGTTCCTCGTGCACAACTGGCCCCCGGCGAGGATCTTCATGGGGGATGCGGGAAGCGCGTTCCTCGGGGCGTTCTACGGGATGCAATCCGTGGTGGCGGCGCTGTCAACTCCTGTCCCGTTCGCTGTTCTCGTATTGCCGTTCGCCAATTTCATCTTGGATACGACGTTCACGCTGTTCCGGCGGCTGATTCGGCGGGAGAAGTGGTACCAGGCTCACCGCAGTCATATTTACCAGAGGATGACCGACCTCGGGATGACCCATAAGAAAGTCACTTCCATCGAACTCTTCGTGGTGGTCGCTTCCTGTTTGGCAGCAACCGCCTGCATCCCGTCCGGTCCCGCGGTGCGGATCGCCTTGGTGGTTTCCGTGATCGCGGGGATCGCCTGCGGAGGTCTTTGGGTATGGGGCAAGGAACGTGCATTGGAAGTAGAACAGGAATAGACTCGTGGAGTTAGGAGCTTTATGACCCTCCGCGAAAAAATCGCCCGTTGGCTGTCCCCGCTCCTGGATGTCCTGCTCCGGGGCCGGACGACGGTCAAGTTTTTCCTGACCATCGGGATCTTCATCGCGGCGAACCACCTCGCCTGGCTGCTCCGGTTCGAATTCAATGTTCCGCCGGACATGGTCGCCGTGATGCTGGAGACGATCCCGATCCTGGTGATCGCCAAGGCGCTCGGGTTCCTCGCGTCCGGGCAGTTCCGCGGCTGGTGGCGGTACGTGTCGATCAGGGACGTGCTGCCGATCGCGGCCGGTTCCGCGCTCGGGTCGGTCCTCTTCGCGGCGGGCGTCTGGTGGCTGTGGGGGCATCCCCATGTGCCGAGGTCGATCTACCTTCTGGATTGGGCGAACACGCTGGCGCTGGTCCTAGGCGTCCGGTACCTCATCCGTATGGGAAGGGAATCGCTTGGAAGGCGGGGGCGGGGGACGGAGCGGCGGGTCCTGATCGTCGGGGCGGGCGCGGCCGGGCAGATGATCGCGAGGGAAATCGACGAAAACGTATCGCTCGGTATGGAACAGGTCGGGTTCGTCGACGACGACCGGGAGAAGATCGGCACGCGGATCCACGGCGTGAAAGTGCTGGGGGGCCACGGGAAGATCGCCGATCTCTGCGCGAAACACGATGTCAACGAGATCATCATAGCGATCCCGTCCGCTCCGGCTTCGGTGGTGCGCCATATCGTGGAGCATTGCCGCGAGGTGTCCGCCACGTTCCGGATCCTGCCCGGCATCGGCGACCTGATCGACGGCAAGGTGAGCATCCGCGCGCTGCGGAACGTGGACCTCGAGGACCTGCTGGGGCGGGATGCGGTGGCGCTTGATGCGGACCTGCTCGAGCGGCACATTACAGGGCGCACGGTCATGGTGACCGGGGCGGCCGGGTCGATCGGCTCGGAGCTGTGCCGCCAGATCGCGCGGCGGTCGCCGGTGCGGCTGATCCTGTTCGAGGTCGCGGAGAGCCCCCTGTTCTACCTCGAGATGGAGATGCGGGAGAAGTTCCCGACCCTGGGACTGGTCCCCGTGGTCGGCGACGTGCGGGACCGGGGAAGGGTCGAGGAGATCATCCGCAATTATCGTCCCTCGATCATCTTCCACGCGGCGGCGTACAAGCATGTGCCGATGATGGAGATCCACCCCGTGGAGGCGGTGAAGACGAACGTGCTGGGGACGCGGATCGTGGCGGAGGCGGCCGCGAAGTTCGGGGTGGTGCGGTTCGTCCTCGTATCGACGGACAAGGCGGTGCGTCCGACGAACGTGATGGGGGCGACGAAGCGGCTGGCGGAGCTGGTCATCCACAACGTCGCCAACCGGCAGGGGGCGACGGTGTTCGTCGCCGTGCGGTTCGGCAACGTCCTGGGCAGCGTGGGGAGCGTGATCCCCATCTTCCGCAGGCAGCTGATGACCACGGGGAAGCTGACCGTCACCCACGCGGAGGCGTCGCGCTACTTCATGCTGATCCCCGAGGCGGCCGGGCTGATCCTGCAGGCGGGCGCGATGGGGGAGGGCGGCGAGGTGTTCGTCCTCGACATGGGCGAGCCGGTGAAAATCGTCGACCTGGCCAGGAACCTGATCCGCCTGAGCGGGAAGGAACTGGGCGTGGACGCCGAGATCGTTTACACAGGGCTCCGCCCGGGCGAGAAACTGCACGAGGAATTGATCATCGAGGGCGAGGACGTGAGCGGGACCAC
>JAQULO010000038.1 GCA_028718565.1 Syntrophales bacterium
AACTATGGATAAAAAAATGAGGAAGATTTTCTCCATAAATAACAAACATGGGTAACATTCTTTATGAGTCAACGTTACCTCCTATCGCTTCCCCTTCGGTAACATTTTATTATGAGTCAACTGGGGCTGGACCCTCACAGTTAAGGGAAAGGTGACAGATTTATTTATTGCTTTCTTTATTCTTGTTGTGTTCCCCCCAGAACGTAATAAAAACCGTACGTCTTAAATCTTAAAAATCTCTTGTCAAGGGATTTTCTATATGAATGTACGAGTCGGTAGTGGGTGAGCTTCAGTGGACGGTCAGTTCGTAGTTTCCCCTTTGGCAATCGCATCCAGAAATTGTCCCAAGTTTCATTCAGTCGTCTGTTTCGGATTCTTCCTGGAACCGCTGTACAGGTCATACCCGAAAAGCCTGCATTCAATATTACTGTTGAAGAAAGGTGTTTTCGCCTTCGCCCTCAGCCCCACATGTTTTGCCAGTTCCATATTTCCTGTAAATATGTATCCGCGGTAGCCGGCACACCTCTGTTTGAAATAGTCTCCTATCCCCCGGTAGGTGTCTTCCAGCTCTTTGATTTCTCCCAACCGCTCCCCATACGCCGGATTAAGCACTATCACCCCCGTGCCCTCCGGAACAGGCGTGTCGGAAAAGTCGCAGACCTCGAACTCGATCAGGTGGCTCACGCCTGCGGCGGCAGCGTTGCTCTTGGCCGCTTCGATTGCCCGCGGGTCTCTGTCCGTGGCGATAATTCTTCCGGGGGTCGCCCTCTTTGTTTTCTCCGCCGACCCTTTCATCTTTCTCCAGTCTGGCCTGCTGAATCCCTGTATATGCATGAATCCGTGGTTGTTTCGCATGGACCCGGGGTCTTTCCCCATGGCGATGAGAGCGGCCTCTATGGCGAGTGTTCCGCTCCCGCACATGGGGTTGATGAAATTCTCTTCACTCTTCCACTTGGATGCAAGAATCACGGCCGCCGCGAGGGTTTCCTGCATCGGGGCGGCGAGGGGGATCTCCCGGTATCCCCGGCGGGAGAGTGATTCGCCCGAGGTGTCGATGTACACGCTGCACTGGTCGCCCTTCCAGTAGACGAATATGACCGACTGGTCTCTCTTCGGACCCGAATCGGGCCGGGAATCGAACCTTTTATAGAACCGGTCGACGATGGCATCCTTCCCCCTCAGATTGGCAAAGCGGGTGTCTTTGATGGAGGGATTGTCGACGGAGGAGGTCACACAGATATACCCGGTTTTGAGAAAGTAGTCTTCCCACGGAATATCCACCATCTTTTTGTAGAGATCGTCGGGCCGCTGCGCGGTGAAACTTCGGAGGAGGTACAGGACCCTCTGCCCCGTTCGTACGCAGAGGTTGAGCCGCATGGCGTCCTCAAGGGTGCCGTTCGTTTCGATGCCCGCGACAAGCTCCGATCGGACGGGCAGGCCCAGAGCGGCGATCTCCTCTTTCAGAAAGGGGGCAATCCCCTTTGAACAGGTGACTAGGATGGTGTTTTTCTTTGTAAAAATGGACATGGATTGCCTTGTCTACAGAGGTCCCACAGGATAGCGGGTGGTTTCTTGGCTGTATCTCAGTTATTCGATGTCGGCAAATTTGTATCCGAACCCTCGTACGGTGAGAACGTACTGAGGTCGTACCTTGTTTTTCTCTATCTGTGCCCTGAGCCGTTTGATGTGGACATCGACGGTTCTCGGTTCCACAAAGGTCTCGTCTCCCCACACGCGGTCCAGCAGTTGGTCTCTTGTATAAACTCTTCCCGGTTTCAGGGCAAGAAATTTCAGGAGCCTGAACTCGGTGGGGCTCAAATCAACCCTTTTGTCCTTTATAGTCACCAGATGAGAGGCGTAATCCATGCGAAGATCCTTGTAGACGAAGATATCTTTCTCCCCGGCCTCTTTTTCCATGGCTGATCTTCGCAGGAGGGAACGCACACGGGCCAGGAGCTCTTTCACGCTGAAGGGTTTCGTCACGTAGTCGTCCGCTCCCACCTCGAGGCCAAGGACCTTATCCACCTCTGTCCCCTTTGCCGTAAGCATGATGATCGGCAGGGCGGCATGTTCCGGATCATTGCGTATCCGTTTGCATACGTCTATCCCCTGAATTCCCGGAAGCATCAGGTCGAGGATCATCAGGTGAGGGTTGTGGCCCCTGATCTGCTTCAGTGCTGTCTCCCCATCGTAGGCCCTTAGGACGGCAAACCCATCCTTTTCAAGGTTATAGGAGATCAGATCCACCAGGTCTTTTTCATCATCTACAACCAGTATCTTCTCAGGCATAATACTGCACCCTTCAGGCAATGATGTCTTCATGGAAGACGGGGAAGATCAGAGAGACCGTGGTTCCTTCCCCGAGCCTACTCTCGATTTTCATCTCGCCGCCGTGGGCAGTCATCAGGTGCTTGACGATCGACAACCCCAGGCCGGTCCCTCCCAGTTCTCTTGAACGGGTCTTGTCTACCCGGTAGAAGCGCTCCCCCAGACGGGGAATTTCATCCCTTGGTATGCCGACCCCGGTATCGGTGATCTTGATGGAGACCGTGCCGTCTTTCCCGTCGATACCCTGTATCGAAATTGTTCCCGCATCGGGCGTGAATTTTACGGCGTTATCGAGAACGTTCAACACTATCTGGTGCAACCGGTCCCTGTCGCCCCGTACGGGGGGGAGGCCGACCGGCATGTCCTGTTCTATGTGGAGACCCTTCTTTGATGCCCCTGGTTCGATAACGGGCAGAATATTTTCTATAATCCCGTCAAAAGAGACAGATTCAAAGAAAAATCTCATCTCTCCTAACTCGGCGTCGGAGATAACCAGCAAATCATCCACCAGGCGATTGAGCCGCTCGGCATGTTTCTGAATGGTTTCAAGAAAGTCCTTCGCCGTTTCTTTCTCATCGATGGCCCCTTCCCGCAGGGTCTCGATAAAACCAAGGATGGCCGTCAGGGGCGTCTTGATCTCATGTGTTACATTTGCCACAAAGTCGGCACGGACCCGTTCCAACCTTTTGAGGCGGGTTACGTTGCGCAGGATGATCATCGTTTTTTCTTCCCCCGGCGCAAGCCCCTGGACCGGTGAAATAATGACTTCCAGTACCATGCGATCCTGCTCTCCCAAAACAATTTCCTGGGAGAGGGACCTTCCGGTCTTTTTGAACTGATCAAGCGCCTGTTGCAGACGTATGTTTCTGAATACCTCAAGGGGGGTCTTGCCGATGATCTCCTCGAAGCTGAGATTGAAGATCTTTTGAGTTGTCTCGTTCGTTGTCTCTATCCTGCCCTGGGTATCGAGCACCAGTATGCCGTCTTCCATACTGGAAAAAACCGACTCCAGTTTTCCCTTTTCCTCATCGGCCAACTGAATCCTTTCCTTCAGTTCCGTTACCAGGTAATTGATGTTCCTGGCCAGTCGTCCCGTCTCGTCGCTTGAGCCGATCATCAGGCTTCCCGGGTCTTCCCCGTCTCGCAGGCGTTTCGTGAACTGCTCCATCTCCTGGATGGGGGATACCAGTCTGGATGTAAAAACAAAGGCTATGAGAAGCGACAGGACCCCGACGATGAGAAACGACTGCAGGATCAGTATATTGATGTCCCTTAAGGATTGCCTGACCTCGACAAGGGGGCGCGCCAGCCGTATGTATCCCCGTATTTCTGAACCTTCTCTCATGGGGAAAGCGAGGTATAGGGTATCTACCCCAAGGGTCTTGCTGAACCTCACAGATCGGCCCTTGCCCCTTACCCGCGCTTCCTGGATCTCCGGACGGTTCAGATGATTATCCATTGCGGAGGCTTTTTCACCTGAGTCCGCGAGCACAATCCCCCCGGAATCAATCAGCGTAATCCGGGCATTGGACAGGGTGGATAAGCTTTCTATCGCATGCTCAATTTCGGATTCCGAGAAGCTGAGATTGATCATCCGGGCATAGGAGGTGAGATCCCCTTCAATCCCTTCCATGAGCCTGGCCTTAATGTGCCTGGTTGCGTATACACCCACGATCACCATCGCGACTAAGGTGATAACGATGTATGTGCCGAAGACCTTGTAAAATAAATTGTTTTTCATGGGCTCACCAACCAATCATATTCCTTCGCCGGGGTCCAGATGCCGTACATTCTTTCCCGTAACCATATAGATCACCATCTTGGCGATACCCTCCGCGTGGTCGGAGATCCGCTCCAGATTCTTAGATATCTGGGTGATCATGAGTGCCCGGTGGATGGTCTTTGGGTCTTCCAGCATGAAGGTAAGGAGTTCCCTGAATATCTGTTCATTGAGGTTGTCCACGACCTCGTCTTTTTCCCTCACCGCGCAGGCCAGATCGCAATCCTCATTGACCAGGGCGTCAAGACTTTCCCTGACCATTTCCCGTGTAATATCGGCCATCCGGGGGAGATCGACGTAGGGTTTTACGGGGGGCACTTCGTTCAGGTCCATCGCCCTTTTGGCAATATTGACCGCGATATCTCCGATTCGCTCCAGGTGCCCGTTGATTTTGATCGTGGTGGCGATAAGCCTCAGATCCTTTGCAGTAGGTTGTCTGAGCGCCAAGAGGCGGATGCACGCCCCCTCGATTTTCTCATCAAGCTCATTGATCTGGTCATCCCCGGCAATAACGGTGCGTGCCAGGTCCGAATCTCTCTCCAAAAGAGAGCGCACGGCGTGTTCTATCGCCTGTTCGACAAGAGCCCCTTCATAGAGAAGGCCCTCCTTGATCTCCTGCAACTCCTTTTCGTAGTGTATGCTGGTATGTGTCTTTTCTATCATGCTCTCCCCCCGTTTTCGTTTGTTAGCCGAATCTCCCGGTAATGTAGTCTTCGGTCTGCTTGACCGACGGCGTCGTAAAGAGCTTCTCCGTTGGGCTATATTCTATGAGCTTCCCGATGTAAAAGAACCCGGTTTTATCCGATATCCGGGCGGCCTGCTGCATATTGTGGGTTACGATGATGATCGTATAATCCTTCTTCAACTCTTCGATCAATTCTTCGATCTTCGCTGTCGAAATAGGGTCCAGGGCTGAGGTTGGTTCATCCATCAGGAGGATCTCCGGCTTCATGGCAAGGGCCCTGGCGATACAAAGCCTCTGCTGCTGCCCCCCCGAGAGCATCATGGCTGACTGCCCCAATATATCCTTCACCTCGTTCCACAGGGAGGCCTGCCTGAGACTCTTTTCTACCAGTGCTTCCAGTTCTGCCTTGCTCTTCGTGCCGGAAAGCCGGGGACCATAGATAATGTTGTTGAAGATCGATTTCGGAAAGGGATTCGGTTTCTGAAACACCATGCCAATTTTCCTTCGTACGTCGACGGGGTCGATCTGGGGATCATAGATGTTTGTCCCATCGAATATGACCTCGCCCTCGACTCGTGTTCCGGCTATAAGGTCATTCATACGGTTGAGCAACCTCAGAAGGGTCGATTTGCCGCATCCTGACGGTCCGATCAGTGCGGTCACCCGGTTGCGCTCAAAGTTCATGGTGACATCCGTCAGCGCCTTGAAATCGCCGTAGTAAAAATTGACATTTTTTGTCTCTATCACGTTGTTGTCCCGCACCGCTACCACCCTTTATTCTTTCTGATATAACTCCGCATAATAATCGCGATCAAGTCAACGCCGAGGACAAGCGCCACCAGGACAAGCACGGTTCCGTATTGTATGGGCCTCGTTTCCTCTATATGGGTCCCCGCAGTCGCCAGGACGTACACGTGGTAGGGAAGTGCCATCACCTCGTCGAAGATCGATGTGGGTAGTTTCGCCGTGAAAAATGCCGCGGCGGTGAACATGATGGGAGCCGTCTCCCCGGCCGCCCTCCCTACGCCCAGAATCGACCCCGTCAGGATTCCCGGCAGGGCATTGGGCAGCACGGTCCTAAGAATTGTCTGCCATTTGGAAACGCCAAGCCCGAGGGATGCCTCACGGAATGTCTGCGGCACCCCTTTTAGTGCCTCTTCCGATGCCCCGATAATAGTGGGGAGGATCAGGATGCCGAGAGTCAGTGCTCCGGAGAGGATGCAGGAACCAAAATGCAAAAAGACCACGAAGAGTCCCAGACCGAACAGCCCGAATACGATCGACGGAACCCCTGCCAGGCAGTTGACACCAATCCGTATGACCCTGATCACAACTCCCCCCTTCGCATATTCACTCAGGTATATAGCCGAGGCGACGCCGAGGGGGAGTGCAATAATAATGGCACCTGCGGTCAAGTAGAAGGTCCCCAGGATCGCCGGCATGATCCCCCCCTTTGTCATAGAGTCCCGGGGGGGCTGGGTCAGAAACTCCCAACTGATCGCGCCGATCCCGTTTACAAAGATGTACACGAGGAACCCGCCAATCGCCACCGCGATGATCAGCGCGGAGATGCGAACTGCAACCAAAAACAGTTGTTGTTTCAGATAGCGCCACTTCATAATGTCGCGGATCCGACCTCCTTGAATTTGTGTGACACGTAATCGGCGATCAGATTGAATCCCAGAGTCAGGAAGAAGAGCACGATCCCCGTCGCAAAGAGCGCATGATAATGATAACTCCTGAAGGGTGCCTCTCCCATCTCCGCTGCGATGCTGGCCGGCATCGGTCTGACGGAATCAAAGATACTCTCGGGGATGGCTGTTGCTCCACCTGCAACCATCAGTACCACCATTGTTTCACCGATAGCCCGCGCCATTCCCAGTATCACCGCTGTTGATATCCCCGACAGGGCGGAGGGAACGATAACCCTCACAATGGTTTCAACCCGTGTCGCCCCCAGCGCGTACGACGCCTCCTTGAACTCCTGCGGGACCGAGTACAGGGCGTCCTCCGATATGCTGGATATCGTGGGGACGGCCATAAGCGCCAGCAGGAATGAGGCATTTACAATGTTCAACCCGGTGGGAAGGTCGAAAGTCTCCTGCATCCAGGGTGCCAGAACCGCCATTCCGAAAAACCCCAGGACAACGGAGGGAAGACCGGCAAGCAGTTCGACAACCGGTTTGAATATTTCTTTTATCAGGGGGGGTGCAATCTCGGCGATATAGATCGCCGAGAGGACACCGAGCGGGACGGCAATAATCGACGCGAATATCGTGACGACGAAGGAACCGACAATGAGCGACCATATTCCGAATTCGGGCGGATCGTATGTCGGACACCACTCCGTGCCGAAGAGAAAATCCTTGACGGATACCACCGTGAATATCGGTACCCCCTCCATGAAGAGGAAAAGAATGATGAGGCCGAGGATCACTATGGATATGAGGGCGAATAAGAGGAAGATGTTCTTTATGATGATTTCTTTTACTTTTCTCGACATATGCTATCCCCGGCAGAGTGGTGCTAAAGGGGGCCTTACCCTCCAGGCCCCCTTATTTTTTACCTTTTTCTTATCTGGTCTTGCTAGAAGAGGGGGACGTACCCCTCTTTTTTGACAAGATCCTGTCCTTCCTTGCTCACAACAAAGTTGATGAAGTCGGAGACGGTTCCCGTCGGCCACCCGTTGGTGAACATGAAGAGAGGCCGCGCGACGGGGTACTCACTCGAAAGCGCTGTTGCGGCGGTTGCTTCTATCCCATCTACCTTAAGTCCCCGAACGCTCTTATTCAGGTATCCGAGGCCGATATACCCGACCGCATACCTGTTCTTCGAGACGGCCTGAAAAACCGCACCGTTCGATGCCTGAAGCTGCGCCTTCGGGGTTACCTTCGCCTTGTGGAGTATCTTTTCCTCCCATACCTCGTAGGTGCCGGAGCTGGTGTCACGCGACACAACGATGATCTTCAGATCTTGTCCCCCGACCTCCTTCCAGTTTTCGATCTTCCCCTGATATATCAGACTCAGTTGCTCAGTTGTCAACTCGGTGACCGGATTCTCGGTATGGACGATCGGGACGATTGCGTCAATGGCGATACGGTGCGGGATGGGGTAGACGCCTTTTTCCTGCGCGAGCTTCACTTCGTCAGGCTTGATGAATCGGGATGCCGTGGCAATATTCGTCGAACCGTCGATCAGGGCCTTGACCCCATTACCGGAACCTCCCCCTGAGAGCGAGATGTTGACACCGGGATGCATCTTCATGTACGCCTCGGACGCGACCTGGGCAACAGGTAGTACCGTTGTGGAACCCTTGATGACGATGGTATCGCCCGCAAAAACAGATCCGGCGCACACAAAACTCAAACACATTAGACAGAGTGACAGAATTTTTGACATTTTCCTCATTGTCGTTTTTCTCCTATTCTATTTATTTTTCGTGAGAATACAATATATATATTACAGTTCTATTACAAGGCGGTTACGATTTGATTAAATCGTTGCGGGTTTTTATTCCCTGCCCCTTGGAGCGCTCAATGCTTTTGAAAATACCCCGTTGCTTGCGGCGGAGCAGTTCATTTTAAGCCGTGACTGTTGAGATAGGCGCCGAGCGAAGAAAAGGACTTGATGTCCCTCTCTTCGCTGCTGGCTACGAGTATCTGATTTTTCCCTCGAAAACGAAGACGCACGAGGGAAGTGTGGTGTAGCATTAGAAGACATATTGGGCCTGAACAAAAAATTCGTTCAAATCTTTATCTTTTATGCCATTCACGCTTTCACCCATTCGATAGGTAAGCTGAAGTTTGATGTCCTGTTTCTTCAGAAACCAATTTAATCCCATACTAGTCCTATTCCAGCTTTCGGCGTAGTTATCGGCATCCTGACTTTCATAGCCGGCGACAACCTCCAGCACATCGGGAACAACCATATACCCGCCACAGACCATCCAATTTTTCAAATCGGTGGTTCCGTTAGCGTAGATCCCGTTAGTTACCGTCGGATCTACCGTATCCGAGCTGAAAATATTGTACTCTGCGTCGACAGAAAACCCGGCGTATCGTAAGGCGCCGCTGATTTCAAGACCGGTAACACTATCGACATCCGCCTTTGATGCGTTTGTGGAAACTCCGGCGGCACTTGTGTAGGTGTTGTTGTCATCATCGTTGGACCAGTTAAATGCGGCGACGCCGATGGTCGCTTTCAGTTCACGGGAGAAATCGCCCTGTGCGAATTCAAGCTCACCGAAGGGGTGATAATCTACACGGCCTCCCACAATCCAGCCCTGGTTGAAGTCGCTGTCTTTGTTGACCGGCGTATCGAAATCAAGTTTTTTGTTGTCAGGGTCGATGCATGAAGATGCCGCCGAAAGACCCCAGGTAATGAGCTTGTTATCCGTGAAATGACCGGTCAGGTGGATACCGGCGTTGTTACTCGGGGTCCCGTAGTTATGGTCTCCGGCGAATGAAGTTTCCACAAGCTGTTTCTTTTTGGAGGAGGTGAGTCCTTCTCTCGAAAAAGGAAAACCGTAGTTGCCGATGGTCACATCCACGTTTTCAAAACCCATATATCGGAAGTAGGCCTCCTCGACAGAAATTTCATTTTCCCCGTCCGCCTTTCCCATGTCCCACTGGAATTTACCCATCCAATCTTTATGAAGACTTCCCTCAATGTAAGGACGAAACCGGCGGAAGAAGAGTTCATCGGTTGTTGTATCGGAAGAATTTCCCGTGTCGGGATCCTGCATGTAATACTGGAGCTGCATACGTCCACCCAGTTTTACGTATTTGTCTCCATCCTTGTAGACAGTTATGCCTGACGCCGATACAAGCGCAGGCACTATTGTCACGGCGATGACCGCCATTGCGATGTAAATACCATGCTTCAATGTACGAGATGCTTTCATGCTCAAGTTTCTCCTTTTTGTGTCATTCGTGAATGGAGGAAGGGGGCCATTGATGTTCTCCCTTGCCTTCTCACCCTCACGGTAATGAAGCTAAACCATACAGTCGATCTTTGTTGAAACGATACATTCCCCCATTAAAAATCTGCCTGGGGGCGCCAGCCTGTAAAATTAACCTCGGAGCGTTCACGCCCCTGTCACCACCCTCCACCTCCTTTCATAATCAGCCTCCCTATTTATAATCATTGTGTCGAGGACAGTTTATAGACAAAAAAGATGACAGGTATGTTTCGGTTTCATTAAAGTTTGATTACATCTGGAATATATATTTGGTGGGATACAGGATAAGGTCTGCAATGATTCGGCGGGTTTTAAAGGATCGGTTTTGATTGCATCGACCGAAAGCCCTTCTGTTGTGCCATCTCTGTCTATGAAGAGTGTTAATTTGAGCCGATGTTCTTTTAACCGTCTTCTCTGTCTTTTACCTCGCCCGCGTTGCCTTCTTTAAAACGAGTAACCTCGACCGCATCTTCACTTTGCAGGAAGGCCTTTGCATTCTGAACCGCTTTTTCCATATCTTCCTCAGGATTTGTCGATATGTTGCCGTGGCCGGGGTATATCTCGAATACCTTTCTCGTGCTCAGTGACAACATCGAATTGATATAATCACCCACGCTCCCCGACTCCGCTATGTCCGAAAGCGTCCCGCCGGCAAAGACGGTATCGCCCGTAAAAAGGATCTTTCTCGCAGGTTCGTAGAGGCATATGGACCCCGAAGTGTGACCGGGGGTATGTATGACGTTGAGGCTATAGTTGCCGAGATCGAAGCGGCTTTTGCTTTCCAACCAGAGGTGAACCTTCAGTGGAATTTCATTCAGGTCGGCAGACTTATAGAGTGTAACGTACCTGTCGTCGAAGATCATCTTTGTCGCCGCGAAGCGGTGGGCGGCAATGAGTGCATACTCCTGAAAATAGCGGTTGGCCCCGATGTGGTCGAAGTGCTCGTGGGTGTTAATTACTATATCGATATCACGAATCTTCAAACCAATCTTCAAAAGAGACTTCTGAAGGGCAGGAAAATTAGAATCAATGCCTGAATCGATGAGGAGATTTGCATAATCTCCCTTGATGATGTAGCTGTGGCTGCTCGTTTCATGTCCTTTGATCCTGAAGATATCAGGCTGCAACTCCAGTATCCTGTCTTTTTTCTCCATGTCCTTTTCTCTTCCAGGGGCTCTTTTCAGCACTGTCTAAGCTTTCATAGGTATCGAAGATCCTGTCCAGCCTATTTTTGAGCAGATAGGTCCTTATACGCGGCCTTAATGAGCAGATTTTCAAGAATCCGTCCATAAGACACACCTCTTTTTTAAATGCGGTAATTACGGCCAGTTGTGTAGCTATACTGCTGCTGTCATCCAGATTCTCTAGGTCGAGGATAACTTTAGGCTGCCGTCCATTGAACTCAGCATGAACAATACTTCTGATAAGGAAAGGGGCGTTCTTCCTGATCGAACCGGAAAACCTCGCAACAGCAAAGTCTCTTTTTTCGATAATAAGGCATTCCATCGTTTTAAACTCCTTCATTTTAATGTTCTTTGTAATTCTAAGCCGGATAATAACAACGGATTGTTACTTCTTTATGAAGGGTCAGTGAAGAATGGATGAAATATCCCTACCGCATATCCCTGTACACCTCATTCCCTGAAACAAAGGTCCTCACAACTGTAGGAACCTCGTCTTTCGTGCCAACGAGTATCATGTCCGCCTTTTTCCCCTCTTCGATTGACCCCGTCTCTATTCCTATACCGACTGCACGTGCGGGATTGAGGCTTGTCATCTTTACCGCCTCACTCAGAGGCAGGATATTGAGATCAACCAGTGTGAATACGGCATGGAGCATCGTCATCGGGGTATAATCGGAACAGAGAATATCGCCGCAACCATTGATGATCGCATCCCTGGCGCTGAGATTGTTCGCCTGAGAATTTCCCCGTAGGACGTTCGGCGCGCCGAGACAGACCTTTATTCCAACACCCTGTGCAGCCTCCAACGCCTCCATATTTACGGGAAATTCTGATATGTCTATGCCGTTTTCCTTGAGCCACCCCATCTTTTCCGGGGAGTCGTCATCATGAGAGGCCATTGGAACATCCGATTGCCTACAGGTGCGAATAAGCTCTTCAACATTTCCGTTTACTCTTCCCTTTGACTCCATTTTCTGTTCGATCATCTTGTCAAGTTCAGATTCGGTCTTGTTATACATATTGCCAAAGTAATGTTTGTATGACGCAATCTCTCGAAACTGTCCCTGACCCGGAGTGTGATCCATTATTGAAAGGAGATTTATCTGCCGATCCCTCATAAGCTTTTTAAGATAGGCCATGGCACCGTCATCAGTTATCTCATATCTTGCATGCACCATGGTGTTGATACTGAAGGCACTCTTTAGCCGGTTTATCTCTTTTATTATGTCGTAGACCGTCCTGTTTGACCGTATACCTATTTCACCTTCGGAAAAGGAAAGGGAATGAAAAATTGTGGTGATTCCTGAGGTGGCGAGTCTTTTATCAAGCTCAAAGAGGGCAACATTTACAGGGAAGAAAACATTCGGCCTCGGCGATATCTCCCTTTCTATGGCATCGCTGTGGATGTCTACAAAGCCCGGCAGGAGATACAGTCCATCCGCCTGTACCCTCTTTGTACGCCCTCTTATTGCGCTGAGGGAAACTTCTTCAATAATGCCGTCCCTGATATAGACTGATGCGCCTTCGATAACACCGGAAGGGACAACCGCACGACAACCTTCGATCACCGTATCCATATAATCAGTCCGTCATCCTGAAGACCCTGTCTGAAAGTCCGTCTATGATCAGCGGATCATGGAATATCCCTATCATCGTTGTCTCCTTTTCTTTTATGTTCTTCAACAGGTCAATAACAGCAGCCATTGACCTTTTATCAAGGGATGCCGTGGGTTCATCCAGCAGCAGAAGCCGGGGACATCCGATAACCGCCCTTGCGATATTGACCCTCTGTCGCTCGCCCCCGCTCATAGTTGCGGGATAAATGTCAAAAAGCGCCGAAGAAACAAGAAGTCTCTCTAAAACTTTTACGGCTTCTAACCTGGCCTCTCTCGTATCGATACCCATCCTTATCAGCGGTTCCGCTACAACATCCACCACCGGTATCCTCGGGATAACATTCAAAAACTGTGACACGTAACCTATTTCTCTCTCCCGCAGTATCGCAACTTCATAATCCGGAAGAGTCGCCAGATTTACACATCCTCCCTTTGCTGAGTGGTACCATATCTCCCCTCCGGTAGGGATGTATGTCCGGTAAATGCACTTGAGCAGCGAGCTTTTCCCGGCGCCGCTCGGTCCGGATATCCCCAAGAACTCTCCCGTCTTTACTGACAAGGAGACATCCCTGAACCCCTCTATCGTCTTATCTCCGACCGTGTAGAGTCTGAACACCTTGGAAAGATTCTTTACTTCAAGCAAGTAACGCTCCCTTCAAATAATGGACGATTTCCGTAACCTGCCCGCGACAGGAAGGCTGGAATCACAAATATGTTGCTTTTTAACGTGTCGAGAGACTTTTACCTTTTAAAGCTCAGAATTGACAAGAAGTTGCGTGTATGGATGCCGCGGATCTTCAAGGATCTGATCGGTCAGTCCAAGCTCCACAACCCTGCCATATTTCATAACCGCTGTCCGTTGAGCCAGGAGTCGGATAACGCCGAGGTCGTGAGAGACGACAATCATTGAAACATGAAATCTCTTTTGCAGGCTGCGCAACATATCCAGTATCCGGGCCTGTACCGAAAGATCGAGACCGGTAGTCATCTCGTCGAGAAAGAGCACCTTCGGGTTGCTGGAAAGCGCTCTCGCGATCTGTACTCTCTGCTGCTCGCCTCCGCTCAGGTTTTTTGGGGGTTCATCCATTCTCCCCACTGGGAATTCCGTCTCTCTCAGAAGCGACCGCGACCTTTTTCTCGTTTTGTCGATATTTTTCCAGCCCGCCATAAGAAGTTTCTCCGCGACATTTCCACCGGAGCTTACCTCCATCTTTAGTCCAAGATGGGGATTCTGATAGACGATGCCCATCTCAAAGTTTCTGATACGCCGTTTTTCGAAGGGACTCATCGTCAGCAGGTTAATATCCGCGCAGTTCTCGAAATAGATCTCACCTGAAGATACCGCTATATCGAAATGGAGTGTTTTAAGGAGCGTGCTTTTCCCGGACCCGCTCTCCCCCATAATTCCCAGTATCTCATCGTGGTACAGATCCAAGGAAACGCAGGCACAGGCCACGACAGTCCCGCAGTGGGAGCACACATTGGTATCCGCGTCAGGCCCCGTACTCTCAAGACAACTTGGGCATCCTTTCCCAAACAATCTTGTAATGTTTTTCAATTTAAGAACCGGTGCCATCTACTGTTCTCCTATCGCAGTAATCGGTGTCGGAGCATTGATAAAATCTTTTTCCCGTCTCATCATCAATGATCTCGTCGAGAAACGTATCGCAGCTTCCGCACCTGCGACAACGTGCATCCCCGAAATCTTCCACCCTGAAGAGATAGTCTTCAAACTCAAGAGGTTTTACTTCCGTGTGGGGAGGAACCGCATAGATTCGCTTCTCCCTGCCAGCGCCAAAGAGATACAGGGTATCCGCCCTGTCAAGCTTCGGGATATCCCACCTCGGTATGGGGCTGGGGTCCATGATATAGCGCCCGTTTACCGCAACGGGATACCTTGCCCCGATGCTTATTTCACCGAATCTTACTATATCTTCGTATAGATAAAGCCACATGCGGCTGTAGTCAGCCTCTGCATGCATCCTCCTGGTCTCCGTCTCCTCCGGCTCCACGGTTCTTAAGGCCTCAGGATAGGGAACCTGAAGAATAAGTATCTGATCCTCAGTCATTATCTCTTCGGGGACTCTGTGCCTCGTCTGGATAATCGATGCCTTGTTTGTGTCGGTAGTGGTCTTTACGCCTGTGACCCTTCCGATAAACTTCTTTATATTAACGGCATTTACACTCCCATCGCACCCTTGGTCTATGACCTTCAGTGTGTCACCGGTCCCGATGATGGAAAGCGTTATCTGAAGCCCCCCCGTTCCCCAGCCCCTGGCAATGGGGAGTTCTCTTGATCCAAAGGGGGTTTGGTACCCCGGGATGGCAACAGCCTTTAATATTTTTCGTCGAATTTCCCTTTTCGCCCCCTCATCGAGAAAGGCAAAGTTGTATCCATTATCAAAGGTTTTTCTTAAGATTTCCTTCAGTGTCATGTATCTCCTTCACCTTTCTCAATCTGTCGAGATCGGACTGGAATGTTACATAGTGGGGCAGTTTGTAGTGGTTGCAAAAGCCCATGGATTCGATACCGTCGATATGGGAAAGGACAAATTCCTGTTTTTCCGAAGGCATTTCCGGCTTCCTCGCCTGCATGGCTCGGTCAAGCACCGCCATCGATATGGCCTTTACCTCGTTGTGACCGAAACAGAGACCGTAACCCATTGTAAATTTTTGAGTTTCGCCTTCTACATCAAGCCTTGCAATCACCTCTGCCTCCGTCACCCTTACCTCGCCCACGGTATAGGGCTCCCCGGTATGGGGGTGGATTATCTTCAGCGGCACAAACCCTACTCTCAACTCTCCGATGGTTGGATGTATATCCCCATAACCCCGCATGTTGGAATAGGCGAGCAAGAGTAATCCCCCTGTCTCCCCCCTTGCCATAGCCTGGAGGGTTCCACTCCTCGATTCCGGGAAGGTCATCGATTGCCTTGCAATATCGGATATTGATCGATCATCAATTGAATCCTTTCTCTCCACAAGAAGACCTTCTTGCCTTAATATCTCCACCACCTTAGGGAAGGTGTCGGGGATATTCCCCTCCCTAGCGATATCCGACACATCCCTTATAAATGTCCTCATTTCCTGAGGGGATTCGTCTTTTAAATCAAAGTCAAGGAGCCTGAGGGTATAATCCGATGTTGCCCCAAGGAGCTGTCCTCCCGGTATATCTTTGAAGGCGGCAGAGATTCGTCTTACGATCCTCATCTCTTTCGTGGTCTCCGGGATGGAGCAGCAGAACCTCTGTTTAGTCGTCCTGTATGCCCTCAGGATAAAGGACGCCTCCATGGTGTCGCCGACAGCTTGTTTGATTGCGAGTGCGGCAAGTTCCGGTGCGTAGAGGGAACCCTCCCCCATGACGCGATCTACCGCAAGATAAAGCTGTCCCTCTATCTGCTCTACTGTAAGCGGTCTCGCGCCGCCCCTCAGCCTTTGATAACGGAGGAGCTTCTCCGCGCATTTTATTGCATCCTCTCCACCTCTTACCGCTACGTAGCCCATTCTTTTACCTCTTCAATTGTAGTGGAACGGGGTATGGCGGCAACCCTTCCTTCCATATCTACGAAAAAAGAATCCACCCCCAGCGGGAATGCTCCATTGATCAACATCAGATGAGCGAATGTCTCAGGATCGATTCCCGTTATGCTCAATCTCTGCATATCTGCGATGCTCGGTCCTTTCAACCTTATACAAGGACGATTCTCAATCCCTTCACACACCCTCTCCACGCAGAAGATGATGGTGGCGCCTTCATCGGGATATTGCAGGGCACCTCTTTTCGCCTCAAGGATGACCTTGCTCTTCGCCTCATGAGGGACAAGCACAAAATCTGCATCTCTGACCACAGAAGCATGGGCACCGGTGATCTCTGCCATCTCTTGTACGGTCCCTTTATTTCCTGTGACGTAAAAGGAGACCTCTTTGTCGAGCAGGGTCATGAGAACAGGCAGAAGGAAAGAATCCCCATTGCCAAATACCCCAGGCACGGGGCAATCCCACTCGCCGACAGCAGCAGGATTTATCTCGTATATCCTTCCCGGCCTGCTGATGGCATCAAGGAGTAGCCTGAAGATGTTCTGCGTCAGAAGCGAAACTGTTTGATGATCTTCTCCTGACTTCACGGCATCACCTCAAAACTCACCCTTGTTGAAGCGATAAGAGCCCTCTCCTCATCAATCTTTTTGACAAGCTTCCGCTCTTCGGTTTTAATCTTCCCTATTATCCTGGCCCTGTCTCCGGTCTTAAGTACCGCATTGATCACTGCGATCATCATGACCTTTGCATGATCACCTCCCATGGCCATAGCGTATCCCCTTTCCCCATCCACCTCGACCTCTGCCCTGGTCACCAGAACCTCGCCAAGATGAAAGCCGGTGCCAAAGGAATCTTTCACGGTCATCATGATGAATCCGCTCTCAGGAGGAGCTATTACTTTTATGTCTTTATCCATCAGTTTCCTTGCAATCTTTCTTATCGCCTTTTTATCCATCATATTTAATGCATTCATAAACTCAACTCGCCACTTTTCTCGCAAAAGCACAGAAATAATCGGTGAAGGATACCATGACCACCATCAGTAAGAGGATCGTAAAGACCTGGCCCTGCTCAAAGGATCGCATGGCCTCCCACAACTGGTAACCGATTCCGCCGGCGCCACAGAAACCAACAATGGTCGCCGATCTGACATTGGCCTCAAAACGGTAAAGGTTGAAGGAAACGATAGATGGCATGATCTGAGGAATGATGCCGAACGATATGATATGGAGTTTTCCTGCTCCGGTCGCAGTTATGGCCTCCACTTGTCCTTTATCGACACCTTCAACCGCCTCCGATATCAGTTTCCCAACAACACCCGTGGTATGCACAGCCAGGGCCAACACCCCCGCAAACGGCCCCAAACCCACAGCGGCGACGAACATAAGGGCAAAGACCAGTTCATTGACCGCCCGCAGTATATCAAGTATCCTCCTGAAAAGGTGATAGACAGCAAGATTCGGCGATACATTTCGGGAGGCAAGAAGGGCAAGGGGAATCGAAAACACAAAGGCGATCAGGCTTCCCCATATGGCGATGGAGAGGGAGACAAGAGACTCCCTGGTAAAAATACCGATCCTGGAGAAGTCGGGAGGGAAAAATCCTTCGGTATAAATGGCGATATTCTTAATGCCGAGCACAAAATTTACAGGACTCACCTCAGCTCCCCTGTATGAGGCTATCCCAATCACAACAACTAGGAATAACCAAAAGAGCCTCTTTTTTCCAAGAATAGAGCCTCTTTTGAGTCTTAGCAGGATTTCTTCAGCGTGGTTGACATTCACAACAAGGGCCCCTTCCGGCGTAACGTGTCAATAACGGGCGAAGATTGACTACTTGGCTAGTAGTTTCTCCTTGACTTCATTCATTTTCCTGATGCTGTCGTAATCTGCGTCCTTGGTATCCACAAACCCCTTGAGCTGGAGCTTGTCAAGCGCACCGGAATCGTTAAAACTCAAGACGGCCTGCTTGAATGCCTTTCTGAAACTTTCAGGGAGATCTCCCCTCACGCATATAGGAGAACCAGGAATAATTGGGGATGTCCATACAATGTTGAAGTCGTCCGCTTTGATATGGCCTGACTCTATTGCCCTGTCGAGATCAAGGTCGTTGGTGGAGGCGGCAGCCACATTGCCTACCTTAACAGCCATCATGCTTGCCTCGTGGGAGCCTGAAAACATCACCTTGCTAAAATAATCTTCGGGTTTTACCTTAAGTTCCGTGAGGAAAAAGGTCATCGGTACAAGGTAGCCGGAGGTAGACTGCGGGTCGTTGAATGCCCAGGTCAGACCCTTTATATCGGAAACAGTCTTCAGCCCGCTCCCCTTTTTGGTGATGATTATTCCATGATAACCGGTGGAGCCATCCTTTGCCTGTTCGCGCGCCACCGCCTCGGCGCCCGCACGTTCGTGGGCCGACACATATGACTTGGGACCGAAGTATGCCGCCTCAATCTGCTTGAAGCGCATCGCCTCAATAACAGCCGCATAGTCGCTGGAGTTATAAGCCTTCACCTTTACCCCGAGACTCTTGCCGATATGATCAAGAAGAGGCTGCCAGCGGGCGGTAATTTCAGTGGCAGATTCGGTTGGAATTAGGCCCATCCGGATAACCTCAGGCCATTTTGTCGTATTCTGCGGCTTGCTTCCCATTCCCATCGCCAGACTGGTCAAACCAACCAGCAAAATAAATAGTCCCAAGTTTAACAAATTCTTTTTCATCTTTTCAGTCCTCCTTCCAAGGCTAATTTAATATCACCGCTTCTGGTTTAAATTCAGATCGGCCAAACCCCTCCGCCAGTCCTGCGCCATAAAATTCCTGTTCATCATCAGACTTTCTTTTGCTGTCACTGGCGTAGATTTCTTTGACAAGGGATGCCGAAAGGTCAGAGACAGGCCCGTCAAAGACAATCCCTCCGTTGTTTATACCTATTACTCTCTTTGAATATCTCCTTGCATAATCAACGAAATGGAGGTTCACCATCACGGTGATTCCCTTTTCCTCATTTGCCGTTCTCAGCAATTTCATGACGGCATCGGCGCTTCTCGGGTCAATGCTTGCGATGGGCTCGTCTGCCAGGATCAATCTCGGTTCCTGAACAAGCGCCTTGGCAATGGCAACCCTCTGCTGCTGACCACCGCTCAAGGTGTCCGCCCGCTGGTGTGAGTACTGTGCCATTCCGACACTTGACAGACAATCAATCGCATGCTCTGTATCGCCTTTAGAAAATATGTAACAAAGAGTTTTCATAGTTTTTCCATATCCCAGACGTCCAGCCAGGACATTCTTAAGGACGGATATCCTCTTTATCAGGTTGAACTGCTGGAAGATAAAACCAATCCTTCTTCTTGCCGATCTCAATTCCTCGTGGCTGGCCTCTATCAATTCTACGCCGTCAAAGCACAATCTTCCGCCTGTGGGATCTACCAGCCTGTTGATGATCCTTAGCAAGGTGGACTTGCCCGCCCCACTTGGGCCCAGTATGGTGACAAAGTCGCCCTCTTCAACATGAAGATTTACCCCCTCAAGTGCCAGCGTCCCATTTGGGTAACGTTTTGAAATATTTTCAATCCTCAACATTTCTTGTCCCCCTTCGATTTTCGTTACTTGAAGACTAACAAAGGTTTGTTACAGAGTTATTACTATTGCGTTAAGGCTCGGTTAATTCTTTTCTCCTCAGGCAACTGAACATCCCGCCTACAGCTTGCTGCTTTGGCCAATATGTCTTCCAGATTTGCCATTGACTCTTCCACATAGTTGAAATACCTGCTGCGGAGTTCCATTATAAACATTCCCCGATAAGAGTCGATGTAGGTGGAAATAATCCGGGCAACAGGAATTTCTCCCCAGCCGACAGGCATGTGAGAATCACCCCTGCCAAAGGGTAGCTGGTGGGTTTGCATTTTTTCATAATGGTGGACAGCCTTTCCAAAATTATCATGGATATGCGTGTGGGCTATCAGATTCCCGATATCTGCCACTGCTTCCAGCGGATCGAAATTATAAAAGCTTGCCGCCATATAGAGATGACCGATATCAAGGGCTATCCTTACGTTTTCCCTGTCTATTCTTTTAACCTGTTTGTTTAATGCATCAATCCTCTCGGCATAGCAGTACGGACTGTGAAAAAGATAGGGCCGTGCGTTTTCGAGGCAGATAACAACGTCGGAATATTCCTCGGAAAGGGTTCGCAGCAACGTTGCCTCAATATCGAGGAGTTCTTTCTCCTCCTCAGATGATAGTCTGCGATCACCGTTTACCGGGAATGTCTCCTCCGGGATGAAACGGCCAGAATGATAGACCAGAATCTGCGATTTTGTCTCACGCGCAAACTCAAGACTTGCCCTGAATACAGAAAGGTGTAATTCAGGATCGTCTCTATCCATGAGGTTGAGAGGATTAGGACAGTGGACGCTGTATTCAAAATTGAAGTCTCTCAATATCCCTTTGATTCTTTCTGTGTGTTTTCTGTCGAGTTGGCCATTCTTAATGGCGTCAAGACCGTGCACCGGAAGTTCCACAACCTTTATGTTGAGTTCCCTATAGTACTCTAGGTCTTTTCTAAGAGCATCAAGACTGCCGTCGATTCTTACCTCGTCTATCTTGCTCCCTGTCTTGAACATCGCGAAAGCCTCCTTTTTCATAGATTAATCCTAAAAACAGCGCTATCAACATTTGCAAAACCATTGTTTGCACAAAATCTTCGCTTAAAACTCTCCCCATAAAGCTTCGCCAGTTGAACACTTTCTTGATGATAAGGAGGCGCTATGGGTATGTTGGCGACGGGATATTCGTAACACCTTTTATTTTCTCCTGATCCCCTTTCGTAGTAACGCCATCGGGGGAAATCAAAGTCCGACGTAATTGACGCGGGCGATAAAAGAACTGTTCTCAAAAAAGATTCCAGATGAAGAATATTCTTCATCGTTTTCAGAGGGGCTTTCAGGGAAAGGGTCGTATCGGAAGATAACCTGATTCCCCTTCATCCATATACATGCCCATATATACGCAGGTAAGATTACAGATTGATGACAGAGATATTGCTTTTACATTACAAAACCCGAAAAATATGCATGCAACTAAAAGATAGACATTTGCACGTGCTAGATAAGGAAATCCTCAAAGTTGTTCGACATTATGATGGCGATTTTTTCATATCCCCCTCAGGATTTGCCGATGCCTTGCCGCGGCCGAGCTTTGTCTCAAGTGTATGTTTCGTACTCTGTGCCGATACGAAATTGATAATAATCACAAGCGTTTTCCGATTCTGCTCCGTATGAAAGTGTCAAGCCGACAAAAAGATATCTTAAGTGGGGGAATACGGTTGTCCGGTCCTTCATTGAGTCAACTCCAGAAGGAAACCGCTGAGAACCGGGAAGCATAGAAGGCGTCACGACAACTTGATCGGCAGGATGAGCTAGATCGAATCACAATGGAAGGGAAGTTCGGCCAAGGCAAGCAACGTTTCAGTATCGGCCCATCGTGGCAAAACTGGCAGGCACCGGCACTCCGGTAATAACCCTGAACATCTTGGTCGTGAATCCAGAGAAGCCGCTGAAAACATTAATCCGGTATTGGAGATCCTTAAGAATGCTGCCGGCAGGTTTCAGTTCGAAAGATATCGGCTCACCCCTGGAAGCTTTTTATTTTCTTACCACTTCCTCGATCCTGTCCATCGCAACCTCAACCTGTTCGTGCTGGTTGAAGGCGCTCAAACGGATATATCCCCTGCCGCATGCGCCGAACCCGCTTCCGGGGGTGCATACGACGGCGGCCTTATTGAGGAGGAGGTCGAAAAACTCCCAGGAATCCATCCGCGCGTTGACCCAGATGTACGGAGAATTTTCGCCCCCGGCGCAGGTGTATCCGAGCCCCGTCATCCTTTCGAGGATCAGTGAGGCATTTCTCAGGTAATAATCGGTCAACTGCCGTACCTGTTCCTTCCCTGCGTCCGAATACACAGCCTCAGCCGCCCGCTGTACCGGGTATGAGACACCGTTGAACTTTGTCGTATGTCGTCGGTTCCACAGCGAATGGAGATCGTGGGCTTTCATTTGCGTGTCATAGGCGACACAAGATTTCGGCACGACGGTGTACGCGCACCGGGTTCCCGTAAATCCCGCGGTCTTTGAAAAAGACCGAAACTCGATCGCCACGCCCCGGGCTCCCTCGATTTCATAGATGCTCCGGGGGAGGGATTCATCGCGGATAAAGGCAACATAGGCGGCGTCATAAAGGATGAGTGCCTTGTTTTCCTTAGCGTACGCGACCCACTGCGAGAGCTGCTGCCTCGTTGCCGTAGCCCCCGTGGGGTTGTTGGGGAAACAGAGGTATATCAGATCAACCCGTTCGTTCGGGATCTCCGGGACATACCCGTTTGCCTCTGTGGCTTCGAGGTAGACGAGCCCCTCATATCGCCCGTCACTCCAGCCCCCGGTCCTGCCGGCCATGACGTTGGTGTCGACGTACACGGGATAGACCGGATCGGGGACGGCGATTGTCAAATTGGAGGAGAGTATCTCCAGGATATTTCCGGTATCACACTTCGCGCCGTCGCTGACAAACACCTCGTCCGGATGGATATCTGCCCCAACTGCCTGAAAGTCGTTTTGTGCGATGGCCTCGCGCAGGAATTCATATCCCTGCTCCGGGCCGTAGCCGCGGAAGGTGCTGTCGATCGACATTTCATCCACGGCTCCGTGAAGAGCTGCTATGCATGCCCCGGGGAGGGCGCGCGTTACATCACCGATCCCGAGCCTGATGATCTGTCTGTCGGGATTCGATGCGGCGAAGGCATTTACCCTCTTTGCAATGTCGGAGAAAAGATAGGATGACTGAAGCTTCAGATAATTCTCATTGATCTTTATCATATCGAGTCCTTGTTTGCGGATGATTGTCTTACAGAGGAGCAAAAGTATACGGGAAAGGGTATTTGTGTGTCAATGCCAAACAAGGGGGCGAATTGCCTCATATTAAATGTTACCGAAGGAGGTGAATAAAAAGGATCGTTGACTCATAATTCGATGTTACCGAACATCGACTTCCAAAAGGAGGGATAATCATGAGTCCTCGGTCCAAACAA
>JAQULO010000039.1 GCA_028718565.1 Syntrophales bacterium
TACACTCACTTCCAGTTTCATGGCGCTTTCTCCTTTTTATTTAGGTTTTGGGATAAACCCTTTTTTAAAGGAAAAGCGCCTTTTTCTACACCTTTTTAAATTTACACAAAATATATTACACTGCCCAATTGCTTTACCGAGGATGTGGAGAATCTGTCCGACCGCTCCAATCGTGCATCCAAACAGGACGTGGTCTTTGGCGATATCCTGAAAACGTATCTGATCAAGCTCAATCGGCATATCCCCGAGCCGGTTATCGACCAGGCCATGGAAACGCTGATCTCCCGCCGCTACGCCATGTCGCCTATTCTGGCCAATAAGGAAGTCTATGGGCTGATCCGCGACGGCATCACGGTACAGTACGAGGACGCAAAGGGCCGGACCGAGCACGGCACGGTCAAGGTGATCGATTTTGCACATCCGGCGGAAAACGACTTCTGCGCGGTGACGCAGCTCTGGATCAAGGGGGACCGCTATCCCCGCAGGCCAGATATTCTTATTTATATCAACGGCCTGCCGCTCGTCTTCATCGAACTCAAAAACTCCAACGTAAAGGTTCGGAATGCCTATGACGACAATCTGACCAACTATAAACGGGATATTCCCCTTTTGTTCCAATACAATGCCTTCTGCGTCCTCACCAATGCCATCGCCACCAAGGTGGGTAGTTTTACAGCAGGGTATGAATTCTTTTTCAACTGGCTCCGCGCCGACGATGAAACCGAAAAGATCGACCGCAAGACCATCGAGAATGAAGGCGCCAGCCTGGAACGTCTGATTCACGGCATTTTTCCCAAGGAGCGCCTCCTCGACTATATCGAAAACTTCATCCTCTTCCATAAAGAGAGCGTGAAAATCGTCGCCCAGAATCACCAGTTCATCGGTGTGAACAAGGCCGTCGAATCATTCAAGAGTCGCGAAGAAAAGAAGGGAAAGCTCGGCGTCTTCTGGCACACGCAAGGGTCGGGCAAGAGCTTCTCCATGATCTTCCTGGCGCGGAAGATTTTTCACCGGTTCACCGGCAACTATACCTTCGTGATCGTCACCGACCGTGAAGACCTGGACGGCCAGATATACCGGAACTTCCTCGATACGGGGACGGTCAGCAAGAACGAAGCCGCCCGTCCGAAGAACTCCGCCGAGATGCGTGATTTTCTGGGGCGAAACAAGCGCTTGGTCTTTACACTGATCCAGAAATTCCGCTTCGACCAAGGCAAGGAATACCCGAAGCTCTCCGACCGGGACGATATCATCGTGATTGTCGATGAAGCCCATCGCACACAGTACGCCTCCCTGGCTGAAAATATGCGTACCGGGTTGCCCAAGGCCCAGTATTTCGCTTTTACCGGCACGCCCTTACTTGGCAGGGGGCGCAAAACCAATGCCTGGTTCGGCGATTATGTGAGCGAATACAATTTCATCCAGTCTGTGGACGACGGGGCGACGGTGCCGCTTTTTTATCGGAAGCGTGTTCCCGAGGTCCTGAACCAGAATGAAAACCTGAGCGATGAATTCTACAAGATCCTGGAGGATGAAAATCTCGACGACAAGGCGCAGGAAAAGCTGGAAAAAGAGTACAGCACCGAGATGGAAGTCATCAAGCGTGACGACCGGCTGGAAACCATCGCCAAGGATATTGTCGCCCATTTCCCCTGTCGCGGCTATCTCGGCAAGGGGATGGTGGTCTCCATCGATAAGTACACAGCCGTTAAAATGTACGACAAGGTCCAGACATACTGGAAAGAGGAAATGAAGCGCCTGGTCGGACTTGTCAGTAAGACAACCGATGCTGGCTATAAAGAGCGCATGCAAAAGACGCTGGACTTCATGCGCACGGTCGAAATGGCCGTGGTCATCAGCGAGGACGCCGGAGAAGAGGAGCGTTTTGCCAAACAAGGGCTGGACATCAAACCGCACCGGAAGAAAATCAACGCGATCGACCCAAACGGCCACGATATCGAATACCGTTTCAAGGACCCGAACGACAAGCTGCAACTGGTTTTTCTCTGCGCCATGTGGCTGACCGGGTTTGATGCTCCCACCGTTTCCACGCTGTACCTCGATAAGCCGATGAAGGATCACACGCTCATGCAGACCATCGCACGGGCAAACCGGGTGACATCCCACACCATCAACGGCATTTCCAAAGCCAATGGCGAAGTGGTCGATTACTACAATGTCTTCCGCAACATGAAAAAGGCATTGTCGGACTATGCCATGGGGGATGACAAGGATCAGGAAAGCCCCGTTCAGGACAAGTCCAATCTCTTCGACCTTCTCGATGATGCTCTTCTACAGGGTACGGCATTCTGTAGCTCGCTGGAGATCGACTTGGGCAAGACCCTTGAAGGCGGGGCAACTTTCAGTAAGGTCAGCATCTTCAAATTTTTCGCAGACAGGCTTTTGGAAAAGGATGCCCACTGGAAAGAGTTCAAGGTTTTCGAAAACACCATTTCATCCCTCTATGAGGCATGCAAACCGGAAATCCTGGAAGGCCGCTTTTGCCCGATGATTGCCGTTTTTCAATATCTGAGGGGGGTTCTGGACAGCATTATCGGAGAAGCTGATATCGATGAGGTCAAGCAGAAGGTCTCGGACCTCTTGGATCAGAGCATTATTACGTCCAACAGCACCATGTTTCTAAGTCAACCGAGGCCGGAATATCAAATTATTCAGAAGGGCAAGCTCCTCGACTTGAGTAAAATCGACTTTGACAAGCTCAAGGAGGAGTTCAAGGACAAGGAATACAAGCATATCGAAATCGCCAGCCTCCGGGAGTTCATTGAAAAGAAACTCGAACAAATGCTGAAAGAAAACTGCACACGCAGCAATTTTGCCGAACGCCTTCAGGAAATCATCAACCGCTACAATGCCGGTGGGATGACGACAGAGAATTATTTCGATGAATTGATAAAATACACCGAGGGCATGAAGGAGGAAGACGAACGCCATACCAGGGAAGGTTTGACTAACGACGAACTGGAGCTTTTTGATATCTTGAAGAAAGACAAAATGACCCGGGCGGAAGATATCAAGGTCAAAAACGCCGCCAAACATTTATTGAAGCGGCTCATTGAGGAACAGCCGAAGGTCCTTGTGCAGGACTGGTACAAGGACAGCCAGAGCCAATTGCGCGTCAGAACGGCTGTCGAAGAAGTTATGGACCAGGATTTGCCTGATACCTATGGAAGGTCCCTCTTCAAAGAAAAGAGCGCGAAAATCTTTGAACTGATCTATGAGTATTCATCAAAAGGCGTGAAATGGGCGGCGTAAAAGGGGCCGACAGTCAAAGTTTTTGATTTGGCGCAATTGAATACTAAATCTCTTTGTCCAAGGAATTGGGTGTCATTTAACATAAGTTCAAATTGGCCTTTCCATTCATTCGTCTTGTGCAGTACGGGTTAAAATCTCCTACCCGACAAGCTTCCTCCGAAAACAAGAGTGCAATAAATTAGCGATAACCGATCAAAGTTACCAAAGTTATTGAAAAGTAGGTGTGGGCGATAACGTGCCGTTTCATATTGCTGTGAGGAACTCCTGCCGTTGGGTTCTCGGCAGACCCCTCTCTGCGTGGAGGGGCATCGCGCCGGATCGTTTACGTACATTCCAGAGGTCCGGGGAAACAGAATACAGGCTTTGAGCATACAATGATCGGTTACCGTTCGGACGACGCTATCACCGGCCGTGCGGCGCTTCTGCGACAACAAACCCGAACAGCAGGCAGACAGATTGATATTTCGTTGGAAAAAACAGGATTTTTCATAAGTGCGTGAACCGTAACACTCATGCGCTCTGCCGCGTTATTCGGTGACGGTGTCGATCCATTTCAGGTATGTTTTGCTGCCCGCACGAATCGGGATCTGGATGATCTCCGGGACATCGTAGCTGTGGTTCCGGGCAATAAAAGCCTCTATGTCGCCATATGAAGCGGACGGTGCCTTTATCAACAGCAACTTTTCGTCGTCCCTGTTGATGGCACCGTCCCATTCGTAAAAACTCGTAACACCCGTCATCTGTACACATGCCGCCAGCCGCGATTCAACGAGAAGTCGGGCCAGCCGCTCAGCCTCTTCCTGGTTTGCGCATGTGGTCAGTATGACACAATATTCCTTGACTTGAGCCATGGCCTATCTATTAACTGCTGCACCCTCCGCCGCACGAAGCTCCGCACGAAGCTCCAGTCGACAAGCTGGAGATAATGGAAAACCCGGAACCTCTTTCCGAATCGATGAACTCTATGCTGATAGGTTTCACCTGCTCAAACAACTTCTCGTCTATTACAAATGTGATGCCGTCTTCCTTAAAGATCTTGTCGCCTTCCTTTGCCTCATCCAGAGACATTCCCAGTGAGGGCCCGGATCACCCGCCTCCGGAATATACCAGCCGGACAGGGAGTTTGTCTTCCCTCGCTTCGAGGGCCTTCTTGATCATTTCTTGTGCCTTTTCTGAAACTTTAAACATTATCTTTTCTCCTTTATATGTTTTACTCCTGAATAGCTTTCCTCACAAGTTCTCTGTAATACTCCATAATGTTCCCTACAAGACTGCATCTGACGCGCGCCCCGTCAATCTCCCCGTATACCCAGCCCGTTTCCTTCAGTATCTTCAGGTGCTGGGAGACACTTGCCTGTGCCAGGGGCAGAGCCCTGACGATATCCGAGCAGATGTACTTCTTTTCAGCGGGCTTGTTGGAGAGCATCCGGACAATTTCGATCCGCGCGGGGTGGGCGATCCCCTTTGAAAGCCTTGCCAGCATTTTTTTACACGTTTCATAATCCATCTTTTCGAGAACCTCAACGTCCACGAAACGCTGCCCGCATGAACTCGCATCCGTTATCATTGCTTGTTTGAGCCCTCTTATCAAGTTTTTTGGCAATGGTACACAGGAAAAATCCTGCGTTCCGCACCATTACCGTATATCGGCGCAGGGCAATATCACAGATATCGTCTATCGTCAATGCACGATTATAATAAACATCATATACCGTATGTCAAATGGGGATTAATCAAGTGGAGAGATATCACGAACAGCGACCCTGCCATCGAGGGCTGCTCTCACCCGCTGGGTGTCGGGGTCGGAGAATCGTATACAGACACCGCAATCGGAGCTGATATGGCGGGGAACCGGGATTACCTTGTGGGGGATGCCCGCCTTCTTGAAGAGTTTTTCTGCCAGGAGGGCTTCGCTCGTCGAGTCGAAGAGAACAACACAAAAGGGTGTTTCGTCCGTCATATTCTGACGATCCTCCCCGCGGACAGCATGGTTTCGGCAATGTCATACATATTCGATATGATACCGGCTTGCAGCTTGTCCTTGAGTCCGAAGAAATCAAGGCAGG
Organism: Syntrophales bacterium; assembly: GCA_028718565.1. Lineage (GTDB taxonomy): Bacteria > Desulfobacterota > Syntrophia > Syntrophales > UBA2210 > UBA6078. The sequence continues at coordinate 5,340 of JAQULO010000039.1, forward strand.
TCCCGCAGACCAGCAAACGGGCCCCCGTTTTCTCCAGGGCGCGGAGGTCTTCGAGAACCTCGGAGCCCTCCGTTGTCAGTTTTACACCCGCGTTGAAAAATATCATTACATCGGGCCTCGGGGAGATATCTCCCAGCGTGTGGAGGAATCCCCGCATCAGGATATTCCCCAGTTCATCATCCCCTTTTCCCATGCAGTCGGAGGGAAAAACTACCACCGTCGGACCCGCTGCGGGCACGAAAAGCTCCTTCGCCTTACGGTCTGCTTCCTGCGTAACGCGGATGCGGAAGCAGCCTTCCCCCTCCTCCACGTCCGCCCCGCATCCCTGGCTTTTCGCCATACGGCACACATTGTCCCGGGCCGCTTCATTATCGACGATGACGACACAGTCTTCTCCCGCTTCAATCGCCTTTTTCGTCAGGATGACGGGCTGGGGACAGGCAAGTCCTCTGGCATCTATCTCGTGTATCATCTGGCAGCTCCCTTTTTCGTGTGAATGATCCGGTCCACGGCCGAAAGGGCGGTCCGGATATCGTCCTCTTCAAGAAAGTATCCCAAACTGAGTCTCACCGTTCCCCCTGAAAAGGTCCCTATGGTTCTGTGCGCGGCCGGGGCACACTGGAGGCCCGGCCTGGACATGATAGAATATTGTTCATCAAGGATCATGGAAACCTCGGAGGGGCTCATCCCCGATATCGTGAAGGAGACCACCGCCGTCTGCCGCGTCGCATCGCCGCACCCGTACAGGGTAACCTCCGGCATGGATTGCAGGCCCGCCATGAGCATCGCCGCGAGGGACATCTCCTTCTTCCGTATCGTCTCTATGCCGACGGAACGGATAAACCGGACGCCGGCGCCAAGACCGGCAATGCCGATCGTGTTGGGGGTGCCCGATTCGTACCGGTCGGGGAGGAACTCCGGCTGCTCTTCCGACTCGGATCGGCTGCCGGTGCCACCTGTCATGATGGGATCGATTTTCTTTTCCAGTCCGTCGGCCAGATACAGGCCACCCGTCCCCTGGGGGCCAAAGAGGGACTTGTGGCCGGTGAATGCCAGGAGGTCGATAGCCATCGCCTTGACATCAATCGGGATGACGCCGGCGGTCTGCGCGGCATCGACACAAAAAACAATCCCCCTGTCCCGGGCGATCTTTCCGACTTCCGAGACGGGCATAATGGTCCCCGTCACGTTGGAGGCGTGGGTGAGGTAGATCGCCCTCGTGTTCCCCTTGATCTGTCGCCTCACGTCGTCAGGGTCCAACTCCCCGGCGGGCGAGCAGGGCACGATCGACAGTTCGACACCCCGCTTTTCGATGGTCCGCAGGGGACGCATGACCGAGTTGTGTTCCATCCCCGAGGTAATTACATGATCGCCCGGCTTCAAAAGACCCCGGATGGCTATATTGAGGGCTTCCGTCGCGTTTTTGGTAAAGGCAACCCTGAGGAGATTACGTACGCCGAAGAGCTCTGCGACCGACTCCCGCGTATCCAGGACAACACGCCCGGCATCGACGGACAGGCGATGTCCCGAGCGTCCCGGGTTTGCCCCGACAGCCTGAGCATACGCCACCATCGCCGTGATGGTTGCCTCCGGCTTCGGCCACGACGTGGCGGCGTTATCCATGTAGATTATTTTTTCCATCTGATGCAACCCTTCGTGCGCTCCGCGGTCTCCATGATTGTGAAGCATAGACCGCTGCACGGACAGTACGCAAAAACGAACGGCTGGTCAAATTCAAATAAACTATAGGGACAGAGGTGTTTATAGGAATTATCTATAGGCTTCGTATTGGGCACATTCCCTCTAATAAAAACCCGTACCCTGCCCCGGCATTATCTGCTTGACGGTATACCCCAAAAACGTGACAATCGACATGCATTGTAACCTTCGGGGGCATTATGCGTTATACGGATATTATGAACAGGAGCGGTGCATTTTACAGGGCCCATACAAACAAGCTGTTCTCCTATCTGATGCGATTGACGGGTGATTATCACCTGTCAAGTGATATCATGCAGGAGACCTTCGCCCGCCACTTCAACCGGTACCGTGGAGAGCAAAACGTCCCCCTCCTGTACAGGATAGCGAAAAACGCGTTCCTGGACGGCATAAGAAAGCGAAAACGAGAGACCCTGCTTGAGAAAGAGCATCCGGATCGGTCGGCTAATCCGGAGCAGACGGTCATGATCCGTGAAGAATACCGACGGGTTATCAGGGCCATGGAGGGGCTCAAGGAGGATGAGCGTGAGGTGCTCTCGCTCGTCCTGAGCGGAGAGCTCTCGTATCGGGAGATTGCGGAGCTTACCGGTACGAGTGAGGCAAACATAAAGGTCAAGATTCACCGGGCGCGGGGAACCTTGAAAAATATCCTGGGGGAGAAAAGGTATGAATAATGTTTTGATCAGTATGTTCATCGACGACGAGCTCGATCTCGACGATAAGGCGGCATTTGTCGAGCGGGCGCACGGCGATGCGTCGTTCAGGGAAGAGACCCTCGCCCTTCTGCATCAGGAAAAGCTGCTCCGTTCCGATGTCACCGTCTCCGTTCCCGACGCCACCATCCGTGAGAAAATGAACCTTCGCGTTCCCCGATGGAGCGCCATTCTGCGCCCCGCGGGCATGCTGGGTTCAGCCATTGCGGCGGCGCTGGTCGTTGTTCTTCTTTTTGTATCCTATCCGCACGATGCGAGGACCACCGTTTCCCACCGATTTATCCTGTACCGGCCGGATCTGACGCGGGTCGAGCTTGCCGGCAGTTTTAACGAATGGCGACCGATACCCCTAGAGAAGATCGGGGAAAGTGGGTACTGGGAGGTAACGATGGATCTCCCGCCGGGAGAACACCGGTTCTCCTATATCCTTGAGGGCGACCGAAAGTACGCCGACCCAACGATTATAACCAGGGAACAGGACGATTTCGGCGGAGAAAATTCCATCCTTATGGTGAACATATGATGAAGAGATTCCTGCCATCTGTGGTTGTCGCGCTTGTGCTTTTCACCGGCTGTGCGCCCCACTTTCACACGATACGGGGCGACGGGGTTCACTTGTATCTGAGGGCCCCTTCTGCGGGAGAAGTCTTCTTCGCCTCGTCGCTGGATGGGTACGCGTCACACCCGGCGACGAAAAACGACCGGGGAGTATGGGAATACTCCGTGCCCGCGCAACGTGAATTCAGGTACTTCTATATCGTGGACGGACAGGTATTCGTGCCTCCCTGCCGGTTGCGGGAACAGGATGATTTCGGTTCGGAAAACTGTGTGTACTTTCCCGATCTGTAACCGTCGGTGATCGTCTGCGTTGTAAAGGCATACTATGAGAAAGGGGATGATGAGATGAATAAAATATACGTGATGGCGATGGCCCTTCTATTGTGCGCCGGTGTGGCATGTGCCGATGAGGTCGTTGAGCGTCTCGGCTCGAGGGCAAGCGAACAGATACAAAGCAACACACGTCAGATGATACAGGCCGGGATACACACTGACGAAGCCATACAGATGACACAGCTCATGCTCAACAACAACTTTCAGCAGGAACAAGCGGAGCGGGTGCAGGAGATGCTGATCCGGGCCGTAAGGGCGGGGTTGCCTGCGGAACCGATCATGAATAAGGCGTATGAGGGGATGGCAAAGAAGGTTCAGAGCAAGACGATTGTACAAGCCATGGAGACCGTCCGATCTCGCTATGCCTTCGCCTATCAACAGGCGGGGTTGCTTACGAAGGAAAGGGTCCAGGCTCGTTCGCTGGGGAATATCATAGCGGATACCCTGTCTGCCGGCATGAAGCAGGGTGACGTGGAGATTCTGAGAAACAGGCTACAGGAAAGAATATCTCAAAAGGACGTGGCCCAGATGGACGGATTGGCAACGGAGACTTTCCGGACGGCACGGGATGTGGCCCGCCTCGGCGCGTCATCCACGTCGGTTACCGATGTCGTGTCCCAGGCCCTTAAGCACCAGTATACTGCCCAAGAGATGGAAACATTGAGGGATTCCTTTATGCGCAATGCTCGGCAGGGAGCGGTCGATACCCTTGCAAAGAGCTACGCCGGCGGAATCGGAGAGGGCAAGAGTGCCCAAGGCCTCGGTTCACCGGGCGAAAGCGGCTCCGGCGGATTCGGTGGCGGTAGCGGCGGATCAGGGGGGTCCGGCGGCGGCGGCGGTGGTGGCGGTGGTGGCGGCGGCGGATCAGGCGGGGGGGGACGGTAAGCAAATCGTAACAATTCAGTTCGCAGTTTCAGTCAAAGGCGAGGTCGGTTTCGACCCCGCCTTTGTGCTGTCTTCCCTTCGAAAAGGAATTTCAGGAGCGTTCCCATCGGATCACAGGAACCGGTTAATGATCCAGTGTACAAAGAAAAAGTATGCGAGGCCTGTTGCAAAGAGGCACAGGCAGGGCAGGAGAAGGTGCTGGTATACGCTTCCGAAGGCAGCCCCGAAATACTGGTTTGAAAGGATGAGGCAGAGGTGGAGGGGGGAGAGCAGTACCCCTATGAAACCGCTCACAAGCGCGAGGGCGACGTAGGCCGGCAGGAAGGCCCCCTCACCCATGGAATGGATGAGCGGGATGATAATGGGAAAGGTACTCCCCACAAAGGCCATCGTTATTCCCGCGATCCCCCCCACGATGAAGGGGAGTACAACGGTTATCAGGATGAGAGGAACGGAATACTCCATAAACTCCGTACTGATAGCCACCACGGCGTGGCTGTCCTCAAGCGTTCCCTTGAAGATCAGTATCGCGATAACCATGTAGAACATCTTTAAGATGTGCGGGTCCATGATAACCCTTCGGATACTGTCGCCCGTCATCGCGCTACGGACCCAGACATACACGATAGACAGGACAAGCGCGACAATCAGCCCCGTTTCCTTCGCAATATGAAGCCCGGGGGATATGGCCGAGAGGAGCATTCCCATGCCAAGCCCCCCGCCTATCACGATGAGGATAGGGATCAGTTCCCTCAAAAACGGGCCCGCGGGGCGGGTCATGTCCCGTTTCCCCGCCGCATTTTTCAATTCGACCCCCCTCACGGAAAGCGATCCGAGAGAGACGGCTATCACGGTAAGCGGCCACATGATCATCACAACCGTCCAGAGGTTTATTTCCGCCAGGGTTACCGCAAGGAGCACCCCGGGATAGAGGGGCCACCAGTATTCCCAGATATGGCGGTACCAGTAATTAATAAAACCGAGCTGATCGGGCCTGAGACCGCTTCGGTTTCCCAGATCCTTCACCATGGGTGCGGAAAATACCGCACCCCCGGGCATCGGGAGAAGACCGATCAGGGCGGGAAACAGGGCGAGGTTCAGCCGGGGATTTGCCACGAGACCGCGAAAATTGTCGAGGAGCCGCGCCATCTGCCCCCCCGTCTCCATGCTGCTGCTAAGGACGAGTATAAGGGTAACGATCACGGCCAGGGAAAGTGTCTTGGGCATCATGACAGAACTGACGACTGAGGAGAACATCGCGCCCGGCCTCAGCCCGAAGAGCACCCCGATGAGGATCGCTCCCAGGACGAAGGCATTGCCCAGCGAAATATTTTTCCTGATGGCCATGAGGATACAGACGAAGACAATAAGAATCCTCACAATGGCCGGGATGTTCAGAATAACGGACATACTGTCTCCATGTAACCGGCGTTCGGGTGACCGGATCACCGGAAGGCAGGGTAATAATGTCTGGAGGATATCTTGTCAAGGGTTTTTCGTACAGCGGCGGGCGTGTCAGGGCCGATCTATGTAGTCTGGGTAGCAGACTCGGTTTTTCCCCTGCTCCTTGGCGGCGTACATGTTGGAATCCGCCCGTTTGATAAATGGCCTCGACCCCTCGCGCGGCAGATACTGGGCCACCCCGATGCTCACCGTTTCATGCACGATCTCCGGGCTTTCCACGGGGTGAAAGTCCTCGTTTGCAAGCTCTTCCCGTATCCTTTCCGCGAGAATGGTTGCCGCATCACCGGCTGTTTCCGGCAGGATAACGGTAAACTCCTCTCCCCCGAACCGGTACGCGGAGTCCGTTGTTCTCAGGCATCTCCGGATGACCTCTCCCAGCCGGATGAGGACCTCATCTCCTTCAAGGTGCCCGTACGTATCGTTGAATCTCTTGAAATTGTCGATATCCAGGAGAAGGAGAGAGAGGGGGTGACCATACCGCTCGGCCCTCTCTATCTCCAGTCGCAGTTGATCGTAGAAATGCCTCGAGTTATACAGCGCCGTCAGGGAATCGGTGACACTCAGGGTGCGATACCGCGCCTCGCTTTCTTTCAGAGCGTTCTCGGCAAACTTGCGGTCCGTTATGTCTTCAAGGGTTTCAACCGCCCCCGTGATGGTCCCCGTCGAATCTCTGAGAGCGGAAGCGGTAAACCGGAGCCACCTCCCTCCCCCTTCAAGTGCCGGGAAAAAATCCGTTGCCTCATAGGCATCCTCTATCCATTTTGACTTGTTGTACTTGCCCGGGTACCAGTACGGAATTTCATTGTACCGCTCGTCCACGATAAGATCCGCCATGGTGGGCCTGTTTTTATGGTAGAAAACCTTCCAGTGATCCTTCGACCCGATCACCTCGCCGGCCGTAATGCCGCTCATCGTCTCCAACGCCCTGTTCCAGTAAACGGTCCTGTGGTTTTTATCTATAACAAACGCCGGTATAGGAGAGCCTTCAAATATCTCCCGCAACAGCTGTTCCCCTTCACGGAGTAATGGGGTGGCCCCCGTACGCTTGATTGTCTTTTTTGTGGTATCGGTCGGTTTTGCCATGTGCGACACCTAACGGCAAAAAACACCGTTTTCATAGATTGTGACGGTCTTCCCGTCCGACAGATGCGCCCGTACAACTTTCTTTTCAGTGTTTACCAGGTCCCAGTGCAGCGCCGAGTCATTGAATCCGAGGTTCTTTTTCATCCCCTTTGTCAGTTCGGCGGGATTGCCATCGTACGTATCCGAATACGACGCGCCAAGGGCTATATGACAATTTCCCCACTGTCCTCCATAGTTCTCGTCAAAGAGGGTATCAGCCATGAAGGTGTCGATTCCGGAAAAGCGCCTGTCCGTAAGGGAAAATTCTCCGACCCTGCCGGCCCCTCTGTCCATGGACAGTTGCTGTAGCGTAAAGTCTTCACCGGAGGCGGCCTCGACCTGCACGGCACGACCCTTTTCAAAGACGAGCTTTACGTCCTTCACATAATTTCCGTTTCTGAATGAGGGCTGGTTGGCGAAGTACTGCCCCTCGGTTCCCCGCCAGTCGGGGGACAGAAAAAGCTCGAAGCTCGGGATATTGTGGCCTGAAACGCCTATCCACCTTCTCTTTTTCCCCGGCCGAATCCGAAGATCGACATGCTCCGACTCAACATGGTAGTACGAAACGGCCATCCCGTTCAGCCATTTTTTGATCGCATCCGCTCTTCTGTATACGCTTTCCCATCGGGAAGCGGGGTTGTCGCTGTCCAGAAAACAGGCCTTTATGATCTGTTCCGTGTATTGCTCAAGGGTAAGCTTTGCGTTTTTTGCGAGTTCACGCGTCGGGAAGGTACAGAGTGTCCAGCCGAACTCGCCGGTCTCCTCTCTCCGGTCAAGGATCTCGCGCAGCTCCTTTCTTGCTATCACCGCCTGTGCTATCTTTCGGGGGTCCGCATCTTTCAGGTGGGTAAGGGACTCGGGGGCATGGACGTAGACACTCCCACTCAGCGATTCGTAGAGTTCCTTTTCACCGGGGGGGTGGAACACAAGTTGCCGCCGGTTCGCCTTATCGAAGAAGGAGCGCTCCATGTGCGCGCTGAGCCCGGCGCGGGCGATTATATGCATGCCTCTGCCCAGCAGCTTGTCGTAGAGGGCTTCGACGAGGCTGATGGCGGACGAATCGTACCGAATCAGGACAATATCACCCCGCCTGAACCGTCCTGTCCTTGCCTTCAGCAGCCCCCATATCAGGGCATCGGCGTATCTGTTTAAATGGTCTTTGGTCAGCGGCATATAGACTCTCTTCAAAATGTTGAGGGCTTACAGATGATCTCTTTTACTTTCAGGTTGAAAAGATCGGAAGAGTTGGCGGGACGAAGCAGCAGCGCCGTATCCGCCCCCGTGGCGGTTCCTCCTATGGATATTACATCTTCGTCCGTTCTCACCAGGCCTGCGTCAGCGGCCATCAGTGCCAGTTCAACCGCCACCTTGGTTCCCTGCCCGAACATCCTGAGGGTGTATGCCATGATTTCATCAACCTGGTAGGTGTTCAATTTCCTGCGTATACCGCGCCCCACTCCCCCGAAGGCGTGCTGGCAGGTCAACACCCGCACCCCCTTTTCATTCAGAGTCCGGCGTGTCTCGTCTTTCATCTCCTGATGGTCGGGGCGCATGAAACCCGTATAGTGTGTAACGGCTATCATCTGCATGTCGGGCCCCAGGTAATCGATTGCCTCCATCGCAGTCTTTCCGCTGCACGTCGCTACGAGGACCGTGCAAACACCAAGCTGCCTGGCGCGCTGCGAGGCGGCCTCCAGCACATCGCGTGTATTTGCATCCCCTGCTTTCTCAAAATAGCGGCAATTCGTGTCATATGTCATTCCACCATCTCCTGATCCGCGGCCTGCTCTTGAGCGAGGCTACTCCTCTTTGAATATCTTTTCGAAAAACAGGGCCTTCTCTTTGGGGAAATAGATCGCCGTTCCCCGGTCGACAATGAGCTTTCCATCGAGGTGGTCAAGCTCATGCTGGACAACGCGGGCAAGGAACCCCTGGTAGCGCCTGTTGACCTTTTCTCCTCTTTCATCATACGCTTTCACCTTAATGGAGGTGGCTCTGACCACATCGGCGCTTATATCGGGGCAGGAGAGACACCCCTCCTGTGCCGTTTCCTTGTCTCCCCGTATCTGTGTGATCCTCGGGTTGACGAGGACATCGTACTGGCCGCCCCCCTTCCGTATCGGCGTCCTGTCATCGAATTTCCCATTCTTGAATACGACAATCTGTTTGCTGATTCCTATCTGCGGGGCGGCAAGGCCCACGGCGTCATCCCGTCCCACAAAAGCATCAATGAGGATCTCGATATCCCGCTTCCCCTCTTCATCAAAGGGAAACGGTATCTCATCGGCGCGTCTCCGCAGCAGCCGTGCCTCATCTTCGTTGATCTTTTCGCTTTCCCATAATTTCCAAGTCTTCATTGTTCTCGCGCAGGGCCTTTCTGTCCATGATGTGGCATTTCTATAACATCATGGGATTATTATTTCAACGCTATTGAAATAATAATAGAATCCTGATAGTTCAAAGCCCTGAAGGTACAGGAAGGACGCAGTTGCATTGATAGATACTATTATAACAGCCGTGACAAAACGGGAGTTTTCCCGGGCCATGCGATTCGAGGAGGGGGTGGGCGCCTCTCTCCCGCGGGGACAGGCGAATCACAACCGGCTCCTTTATATTCACATTCCCTTCTGTGAAAGTCTGTGTCCCTACTGTTCCTTTAACCGGGTCGTGTTGGACAAAGAGCTCTGCCGGAGGTATCATGATGCCCTCAGAGCGGAAATACGGCTCTACCGGGATGCAGGGTACGACTTTACCGGTGTGTATGTGGGCGGGGGAACGCCGACGGTCCTGATGGACGAACTGGAAAAAACCCTGGCGCAGGCAGCGGACTGCTTCAGTATCAGAGACATCTCGGTGGAGACCAATCCCAATCACCTTACCCCGGAGCATATTGCCGTTCTGAAAAGAATCGGTGTCAACAGGCTTTCGGTGGGGGTACAGAGCTTTGATGACGGCCTTCTGAAGGCGATGGGCCGGTATGAAAAATACGGGAGCGGCGCTTCGATTGCCGAAAGGATTGCGGAGATGTCGGGACGGTTCGACACCCTTAATGCCGACATGATCTTTAACTTTCCCGTCCAGACAGAGGAAATCCTGAGCAGGGACCTGGATACCCTGCTTCAGACGGGTGTGGATCAGGTGACCTACTACCCCCTGATGGTTTCGGACTCCACGCGCAGAAAGGTGGAGGGGTCGATGGGAACGGTCGATTTCCGTAAGGAGGAGGCCTTTTACCGGATGATCTCAGGGCGACTTGCCCCCTCGTACCGTTTTTCGTCCGCGTGGTGTTTTTCCAAGAGGGGCACCATGATTGACGAATATATCGTGGACTATGACGAATATGCCGGTCTGGGCAGCGGCTCGATAGGATATATGCAGGGCAGGTGCTACGCGAATACATTTGATATTCCGAAATATATTGAGATCTCAAACAACGGGAAACTTCCCCTGATGGCGTCGCGTGATTTTACGCCCCCGCAGCAGGCGCGTTATGACTTCCTGATGAAACTGTTCGGCATGGAATTGAATGTCGCGTCCCTGGAGCAAAAATACCACGGCAGGGCTGTTCGCTATCTCTGGAAGGAAATTCTCGTCTTCATGCTGGTCGGGGGGCTGCGCTATCAGCGCGGTAAATTGTCTCTGACGGACCGGGGCCGCTACTATTGGGTCATCATGATGAGGGAATTCTTTACCGCAGTTAACAACTTTCGTGATTTCTGCCTGAACAGGTAGGTGTTTCTTGTTTGCAATTTCTTATCTTTTCCCATAATGGTTCCTATTGGATAATGAATCCGTTTGCTTCCGGGCATCTATTGCTCAAGGTAACGCGACACCATGAATGACAAGACCAGAGAACTGCTGAAAAATCTTCCGAAGATCGACGAGATCCTTCTCGTCCTTGAGAATGGCGGTGCATTTGAAGGCGTATCACGGCATATCGTGGTGAGAAAATGCCGCCAGGTGGTGGAAGAGATGAGAAGTACCATACTGGATTCTGAAAAAGGGGGGGGAAAGGGGTTCGACCCCTCCTCCGTCGACGAGGCGGCACAAGAGGTCCGCAAGAGGCTGCTCGCCCTGTACACCTACAGCCTGCGTCGCGTGGTAAACGCTACCGGCATCATCCTGCATACGAACCTGGGCAGAGCCCCCCTCTGCGCGGATGCCCTGCAACGGATCGTTGATATCAGCGGGGGATACTCAAACCTGGAATTCAACCTCGACGAGGGGAAACGGGGGACCAGGTACGATCACGTACGCGAACTCCTCTGCTGTGTATCGGGGGCGGAGGATGCCATTATCGTCAATAATAATGCCGCCGCCGTTCTCCTCGTTCTCAACACCCTCTCGGAGCACAAAGAGTCGATCGTTTCGCGGGGCGAACTGATCGAGATAGGGGGTGCATTTCGCATACCCGAGGTAATGGAAAAGAGCGGCGCCATCCTCAGAGAGGTGGGCACCACCAACCGCACGCACCTTTCGGATTATGAAGATGCGGTATGCCAAGATACAGGACTGATTCTGAAGGTTCACACGAGCAACTTCAAGGTGCTTGGCTTCACGGATGAGATAGGCCTGAGCGAGCTGGTAGAGCTCGGTAAGAGGATCAAGATACCGGTGATGAACGATCTGGGGAGCGGCTGCTTTGTGCCGCTGGACTCTTATGGCTTTGAAAGGGAACCGACGGTACAGGAGGTCATGAAGGCGGGCATGGATGTCGTCACAGTCAGCGGCGATAAGCTCCTCGGAGGCCCGCAGGCCGGAATAATCCTGGGGAAAAAGACGATCCTGGAAAGGATAAAGAAGAACCCTCTCAATCGCGCTCTCCGGATAGACAAATTGACCCTCGCAGCCCTCGAGGCAACGATGATGCATTACCTGGATCTCGACCGGGCGGTCCGTGACATCCCGGTGCTGCGGTCATTAACGGAACCGGTTGCCGAGGTCGAAAAGCGGGCCCACGACCTGGCCGCCCTCCTGGAGCAATTATCTCTGAAAGATATGGCCTTTTCTATTATGGGGGATATGTCCCTGGCCGGAGGAGGATCGCTTCCCACGCAGGAGATCCCCACGTTTGTCGTTACCGTGCACTCCCGCAGCATCCCGCCGAGCAGACTGGAAAGAGGGTTACGGAAGCTGAAAGTTCCCATAATTGCGAGAATCTACGAAGACAAGGTCCTCTTCGACATGAGGACGATAGCGGAAGAGGAATTTGAGCTTATCAAGGACGGCATGAAGCAGATAGCCGGGGAGACATAACCTCCGGGGCCCCAAGCCCTGTTGCTGTGAGGATTTGATACGCGCTTCATCATCCCACCGCGGGAACGCGCAGGCGGCAGGTCCCTTTTCCCCCGTTTCTCAACCGATGCTACGATGACCATGCAGATGACACCAACATCCCGAGATGACAAAAAGTTCACGCTGAAGGCGCCCCCTGATCAGAGCGGAGAGCGACTTGACGTCTTTCTGTCTAAACGGGGCTCCTTCGGTACACGTTCGCAGATCAAGCGGGCTATTGAGGAGGGACTGATACGGGTCGGCGGTATGGATGTAAAACCGAAATACCGCCTGAAGACCGGTGATCTGATCCTTGTTGAACGGGAGGAGCCGACGGAATATGACCTTGTCCCGGAGGATCTGCCCCTGGATATTTGTCATGAAGACGCGCATATCCTGGTGGTGAACAAGCTCCCCGGGATGGTGGTGCATCCCGCAGCGGGGAACCTCAGTGGTACCCTGGTCAATGCCCTTCTGTTTCACTGCACCGATCTTTCCGGGATCGGCGGCGTTAAAAGGCCCGGCATTGTGCATCGTCTGGACAAGAACACTTCGGGGCTGATGGTGGTCGCCAAATCGGACGTGGCCCATGCGAATCTGTCTAAGCAATTCAAGGAACATCTCGTTACGAAGCTCTACCGTGTGCTTGTGCATGGAGAACCGCGGGAGGACGAGGGGGTCATCGATCTGCCCATAGGCAGACATCCCGTGGAAAGAAAAAAAATGTCCACCGGGAGCAGGAGGGGAAAGGAATCACTGACCCGCTGGCGTGTCGAGCAGCGGTTCGGTATCGCCACCCTCCTTGGTGTCCGGATTGAAACGGGCAGGACACACCAGATTCGGGTGCATTTGAATGCCATCGGGTATCCCGTTGTCGGGGATGCCGTCTACGGCAATTCAAAGAAAAGAGTTGAGATGGTGAATAATAACGCCGGGAAGATGGCACTTCGAAAGATGCGCCGGCAGGCCCTCCACTCGAGCGAACTGCGCTTTCGTCATCCTGTCACTGACAACCCCATGTATTTTTCATCCCCCCTGCCGGGCGATATGGCGAGGGCGTGCGCGGAATTGGGGGCGCTATAGCGTCATGACCGAAAACCAGGAGAACAGATACGGAACCGAAGGCGCATTCAGATTTTCCCGGATGGGCGGCGTGCGGTATCTGGAATGCCGGGCGCTGGGTGAGTGCGGGTTCATAACCCATGCCTTTTGCACCCGATGGGGAGGGGTCAGCGAGGGGAGACTGGCCGATCTCAATTTCGGTGTGCATGTGGGTGACAGTGATGAACACCTGGCACGCAACAGGGAACTGTTGACCTCTGCCTTCGACATGCCGGGGCACACCCTCGCTACAGTGGATCAGGTCCACGGAGACCGGCTTCTGGTACTTGATGAGATGTTTCAAGGCGGGATGCAGGGCGATCCTCTCGAATACGACGGCATCCTTACGGCAACACCCGGAATTCCCATCGGGATAAAGACGGCTGACTGTGTCCCGGTACTCCTTGCCGATCGCCGAGGACTGGCGGTTGGCGCCGTTCACGCCGGATGGAAGGGAACCGCTTTAGGGATTTCCGCCAGGGCCGCCAAAGTTTTCATGGAAACCTTTTCCTCCGCGCCGGGGGATCTTTTGGCCGTTATCGGCCCAGCCATCGGACCCTGTTGCTACGAGGTTGACGAGGCCGTTTTCCACCGTTTTGATAAAACGCGGGAAGGAAAGATTGCCTTTACAGGCGGTCCAAAAGAGGGAAAATGGATGCTTGACCTGTCCGCCGCCAACAGGTCCCAACTGCTCGGCGCCGGCATTCCCCACGAAAATATATTTTCTGCTGATATCTGTACATCCTGCTGGCACGACACCTTTTTTTCACACAGAAGGGAAGCGGGTGATGCCGGAAGGCAGCTAAACTTCATAATGCTTCGCTAGAACCGAGGCATGGCACACGGTTCAAAAATCTTCTATTGGCAACAAAAAAATTCTTGACATTCCTGCTCATTTGATATAGTCGTCCTTGTCTATCGATATTGCGTGCTAAAGCCTTCCTTTCTAAAGCATTTCAGGAGACCGTATTAGCTACCGAGAAGAGAAGATCATTGCATAGTAAAACCCGTATGAAGGGGCCGTTGGCTGACCCCGATTCGCTGTAAATTCAAAAGCTGTTCTGTAGCTACAGACAACCAGGGCCACAAAGTTTTTGGGGAGTTCGTAGCGTAAATAAATTCTGGTTTGTCTCCAAGGCCTGTTTAATGCTTCCCATAAGTTTTAGAGGTATATTTCGCCTATCCGTTCGAACCGGAGGATACCTATCTGCGCTCATGCCGCGTTAAGGATACATAGTAAGAACCGAACAACTCCCTCAACAAAGGAAAGATATATGAATATTTCAGAAATCAAAAATAAATCCATTGGTGATCTTAATGAATTGGCAAAAGAACTGAACATCTCCGGTACCAGCGGGATGAAACGGCAGGATCTTATCTTCGCAATTCTTCAATATCAGACGGAAAAAAATGGTGTCATCACCGGAGAGGGCGTCCTGGAAACACTGCCGGATGGCTTCGGCTTTCTGAGATCGGTGGGCTATAATTACTTCCCCGGACCTGATGACATCTATGTTTCCCCCTCCCAGATACGAAGATTCGGGATGAGAACCGGGGACACGATAGCCGGCGAGGTGAGACCCCCGAAAGAAGGAGAAAAATATTTTGCCCTCCTGAAGGTGGAGTCCATCAATTTCGAAGCCCCAGAGGCCGCCAGGGGCAAGATCCTCTTTGATAATCTTACCCCACTTTATCCCGAAGAAAAATGGCAGTTGGAAGCGGACCCCGAAAACTACTCGACACGGGTCATGGATATATTTACTCCCATCGGCAAGGGACAGCGGGGGCTTATAGTGTCGCCGCCCCGGACAGGGAAAACGGTCCTCCTGAAGGATATCGCCCACAGTATTGCCAAAAACCACCCGGATGCTGTCCTGATGGTCCTGCTGATCGATGAACGTCCCGAAGAGGTAACGGACATGGAAAGGAGCGTTACCGGCGAGGTCATATCTTCAACCTTCGATGAGACCGCCTCGCGACATGTCCAGATTGCCGAGATGGTCATCGAAAAGGCAAAACGCTTGGTGGAGCACAACCGGGATGTCGTCATACTCCTGGACAGTATCACCCGGCTCGCTCGGGCCTATAACTCCGTCGTGCCGCCCAGCGGCAAGGTACTCTCCGGCGGTGTTGACTCCAATGCCCTGCACAAACCGAAGCGGTTTTTCGGCGCCGCCCGAAATATCGAAGGAGGAGGCAGTTTAACCATCATCTCAACGGCCCTTATTGATACGGGAAGCCGGATGGACGAAGTCATCTTTGAAGAGTTTAAGGGAACGGGAAATATGGAGTTGCACCTCGACAGGAAGATTTCCGACAGACGAATCTTCCCCGCCTTCGATCTTGTCCGTTCCGGCACAAGGAAGGAAGAAATGCTGATACCGGAGGAAGACCTCCGGAGAATATGGATACTGAGGAGACTGTTGCAGGAGATGAACTCTGTGGATGCCATGGAGTTCATCATTGACAAGATCCGGAAGACCACGACCAACAAGGAGTTTTTTGGGTCCATGAAACAGTAACGGATCAACTTTTCGGATTTATTTTCTTGAAATCCATTCTGATATGGATATAATAACGATTTTTTCAATGCCGGAGGAGGCTAATACAAATTATGAAAAAAGATATTCACCCGGACTATAAGGAATCCACGGTAACATGTGTCTGTGGAAATGTTTTCGAAACCAGATCCACCAAAGGTGACATTAAGGTCGAGATATGCTCAAACTGTCACCCGTTTTTTACCGGAAAGCAGAAGATAATGGATACTGCCGGAAGGATAGAGAAGTTTAACCGCAAATATGGCGACCTTGAAAAATAGTGGTAGGTGCCAATAATCAGGTACAAAGTGGCTTCGCCTCTACGGACACTCTTCCGTGGGAGGCGGCTTCCTTTCTCTCTTTGTGCCTCCGTGACCCTGATCCGGTCTGTTGATCAGAGCCCCTTGGGATCGGAAGGACCGCCCGTCGAATGCCATTTCTCCCTCCGTAGCGAATCGCTATCATCAGCCCAGGAAGGACCATATGCTGACAAAGCTTAGAGAAATCGAAACAAGATATGAAGATCTTGAAGGGTTGCTGAGTGA
>JAQULO010000040.1 GCA_028718565.1 Syntrophales bacterium
TACAGACAACCAGGAGGTTGGCTTAGAAGCAGCCATCCTTTAAAGAAAGCGTAACAGCTCACTGGTCGAATGAGTCTGCGCCGAAAATTCAAGGGGGCTCAAGCATGTAACCGAAGCTGCGGATTATTCCGATTCTGTCGGGATAGTGGTAGGGGAGCATTCTATTGTAGGCTGAAGCCAGACCGTGAGGACTGGTGGACGAATTAGAAGAGTTTATGCTGACATAAGTAGCGAAAAAGCAGGTGAAAAACCTGCTCACCGAAAGCCCAAGGTTTCCTGAGTAAAGCTAATCTGCTCAGGGTTAGTCGACCCCTAAGCCGAGGCCGAAAGGCGTAGGTGATGGGAAACAGGTCAATATTCCTGTACCACCGCATCAGCGTTTGAGTGATGGGGGGACGTAGAAAGGTAGGCCATCCGGGTGTTGGACGTCCCGGTTCAAGCTTGTAGGGAGGGATTCCAGGCAAATCCAGAATCCCATTCAATCCTGAGGAGTGATGAGGAGAGAATTTATTCTCATAAACTGGTTGATCCTATACTACCAAGAAAAGCCTCTAGCGAGTTGTTGTGGTGATCGTACCGAAAACCAACACAGGTGGGCGAGGAGAGAATCCTAAGGTGCTTGAGTGAAATCTCGTTAAGGAACTCGGCAAAATGACACCGTAACTTCGGGAGAAGGTGTACCCCGTTAGCGTGAAGCGATTCGCACGTGGAGCGCGAAGGGGTTGCAGTGAAAAGGCCCAAGCGACTGTTTAGCAAAAACACAGGTCTCTGCTAAGTCGTAAGACGATGTATAGGGACTGACGCCTGCCCGGTGCCGGAAGGTTAAGGGGATTTGTCATCTATCTTCGGGTAGAGAAGCTTTGAACCGAAGCCCCGGTAAACGGCGGCCGTAACTATAACGGTCCTAAGGTAGCGAAATTCCTTGTCGGGTAAGTTCCGACCTGCACGAATGGCGTAACGATTTGGGCACTGTCTCAACGAGAAGCTCAGCGAATTTGAAAAACCGGTGAAGATGCCGGTTACCCGCAACAAGACGGAAAGACCCCGTGCACCTTTACTATAGCTTGATAATGAGCTTTGGACTAGTTTGTGTAGGATAGGTGGGAGGCTATGAAGTGGGGACGCCAGTTCTCATGGAGCCAACCTTGAAATACCACCCTGGTTATTCTGAAGTTCTAACCTAGGCCCGTTATCCGGGTCGGGGACATTGTCAGGTGGGTAGTTTGACTGGGGCGGTCGCCTCCCAAAAAGTAACGGAGGCGCACGAAGGTTCCCTCAGGCTGATTGGAAACCAGCCGTAGAGTGTAAAGGCATAAGGGAGCTTGACTGCGAGACTTACAAGTCGAGCAGGTACGAAAGTAGGTCTTAGTGATCCGGCGGTTCCGAATGGAAGGGCCGTCGCTCAACGGATAAAAGGTACGCCGGGGATAACAGGCTGATCTCCCCCAAGAGTTCACATCGACGGGGAGGTTTGGCACCTCGATGTCGGCTCATCGCATCCTGGGGCTGTATAAGGTCCCAAGGGTTTGGCTGTTCGCCAATTAAAGCGGTACGCGAGCTGGGTTCAGAACGTCGTGAGACAGTTCGGTCCCTATCTGTTGTGGGCGTAGGATATTTGAGAGGAGCTGTCCCTAGTACGAGAGGACCGGGATGGACGAACCTCTGGTGTTCCAGTTGTCGCGCCAGCGGCATCGCTGGGTAGCTATGTTCGGAAGGGATAACCGCTGAAAGCATCTAAGTGGGAAGCCCCCCTCAAGATAAGATATCCCTTTCGATGGAGACATCGAGACTGAAGACCCCTTGGAGACTACAAGGTTGATAGGTCAGGAGTGTAAGTGTGGTAACACATTCAGCTTACTGATACTAATCGGTCGTGAGGTTTAACCATATTTTTGTTTATACCACTCAGCATGAATATCGAGTGTATGTGGTTGTTAAATATTTTCACCAGTTTTCGGTGGTGATAGCGAAGAGGGTACACCCGTTCCCATCTCGAACACGGAAGTTAAGCTCTTTTGCGCCGATGGTACTGCATAATTGCGTGTGGGAGAGTAGGACGCCGCCGAAATTAATTTAGCCCCTCCACATCCGTGGAGGGGCTTTTTTTTTGCAGGGAGCCTTTCACTGTGTTACAGTCGCACTCGGGCGTTCGGGGTGGAGGTGAGTGAAGCCCAACGTCATATATGGACTTATTATGGGAGCAGACCGCGTGAATCGATGGGGATCAACCATCATCCTTGAGGAGATTTAATGTTATGTCAGGTCATTCAAAGTGGAGTACGATTAAGTATAAGAAGGGCGCAGCCGACGCAAAGCGGGGGAAGATATTTACCAAGATCATAAAGGAGATAACCCTCGCTGCCCGCCTTGGTGGTGGGGATATTGAGGGAAATGCGCGCCTACGGCAGGCGATTGCGGCGGCCAAGGCTGAGAACATGCCGAAGGACAATATAGAGAAGGCCGTTAAGAAGGGCTCGGGAGAACTGGAAGGGGGCGCGGCATACGAGGAGATAGTCTATGAGGGGTATGGCCCCGGAGGGGTGGCTGTCCTCGTTGAGGTTATGACCGACAACAAGAACAGGACTGTTTCTGATATAAGGCATATCTTTTCAAAACATGGCGGAAATCTGGGGGAGAACGGATGTGTGGCTTGGATCTTTGAAAAGAAGGGGAGCATAATATTCAGCAAAGATGCTATTGACGAAGACCGCCTGATAGAACTGGCGCTGGAGGCGGGGGCCGGAGACGTGGTGGAGCAGGAAAGTGAATATGAAGTCATTACCGAGCTCGGCAGTTTTGAAACTGTCAAATCCGCCATGGATGCGGCGGGTGTACCATACCTCCTCGCGGAGATCAGCATGGTTCCGCAGAATACCGTTAAGCTAGAAGAAGATAAGGCAGGGCAGATGCTGAAGTTGATGGAGAAGATGGAAGATAACGATGATGTCCAGAATGTGTACGCAAATTTCGACATATCAGATGAGATAATAGAAAAACTCAGTTAGCATCCTTTTGGCACCCTGTGGGCACGTCATACATGGTAATTTTGGGCATAGATCCAGGCACGAAAACGACAGGGTACGGGGTTGTTGAAAAAGGGGGAGGATGCCTCCTTAACAGGGCGTATGGGGATATCAGCATAAAACGAGGGCAGCTCTTGTCATCCTGCCTGAAACAGATTTATGATCGGCTGATAGGAATAATGAAGGAATATGAGCCCGATGTCGTGGCCCTTGAGGATATATTCTACGGAAAAAATGTCAAAAGCCTTGTGAAGCTTGCGCAGGCCAGGGGTGTCGCCATCCTGGCGGCATCGCACAGTGACATCCCTCTGTACGAATATACCCCCCTTGAAGTCAAGAAGGCGGTGGTGGGTTATGGCAGGGCCGAAAAGACCCAGGTTCAACATATGGTGAAAGCCATCCTGTCTCTTAAGGAGACCCCTCCACCGGATGCGTCTGATGCACTTGCGATAGCCATCTGTCATGCAAACTTCTCAAAAGAGGTACCTGTTTAGATGATTGCGAGCCTGAAGGGCACACTGTTTCATAAATCTATCGATCGCATTGTCGTCGATGTCCATGGTGTGGGCTACGGAGTGATTGTGCCGCTCGGCACCTTTTACAAGCTTCCCGATATCGGCGGCCAGATATCCCTTGTCATTCATACCCATGTGGCCCAGGATGCGGTGAAACTTTTCGGCTTTCTGGATCACCGGGAAAGAGACTTGTTCCGGCTGTTGATATCAATCTCCGGGATTGGCCCGAGGCTGGCCATCAATATATTGTCCGGGATCTCACCGGAGGATCTGTCAGGCGCGATATCAGGCGGAGACCTCGTCAGGCTTGTGGGTATACCGGGGGTAGGGAAAAAAACGGCCGAGAGGATGATTTTTGAGCTGAAAGACAAGATTACCAAGGTGATCTCCGAGGGGACATCTACAGTTACCCCCGATACAGTGGTGAAAGAGGATGCGCTGTCTGCGTTGATCAATTTGGGTTACAAAAACAATGTCGCAAAAGACGCCATTGACAAGGTATACATAACAAGGGGGGAAGGCGTGACCCTGGAGGTCCTCCTACCGGAATCGCTGAAAATATTGTCGGGATAACCTGACGCCCCCCCCGGAGAGGGTTTCATTTCCCTGCCGTTTTGAAGGAATGTCTATGAAGGCACCGATAATCGATCCTGAACAGCTCGGCGAAGAGGAGGGATTTGAATACTCTCTGCGCCCGAGAACCCTCGCCGAATACGTGGGCCAGGAAAAGATAAAGAACAACCTTTCCATCTTCATGGAAGCGGCGCGGGGAAGGGCTGAAGCGCTTGACCATGTACTGCTGTACGGGCCTCCCGGGCTTGGAAAAACGACCTTGGCGTATATCATGGCACGGGAAATGGGTGCCGACATCAAGGTGACCTCCGGTCCGGTCATAGACCGTCCCGGAGACTTGGCCGCCATCCTTACGAACCTGAAGGAACATGACGTCCTCTTTATCGATGAGATCCATCGGCTTCCACATGTCGTGGAGGAGATTCTGTATCCTGCGATGGAGGATTATTATATTGATATACTCATCGGTCAGGGCCCGTCCGCGCGTTCCATGAAATTGGACATTCCCCGTTTTACCTTGGTCGGGGCCACCACCAGGGCGGGGCTCCTCACCTCACCCCTTCGGGACCGTTTCGGCATGAGTTTCAGGCTCGAATTCTACACGCCTGAGGAACTGGCGATCATCATCAGGAGATCTGCCAATATCCTGTCGATACCCATTGATGATGTCGGTGCACCTGAGATAGCCGGCCGTTCCCGAGGGACCCCGCGTATAGCAAACAGACTCCTCAAGAGGGTTCGCGATTTTGCCCAGGTGAAGGCGGACGGCGTCATTACTGGGGAAGTTGCTACAGGTGCTTTGGAGATGCTTGAGGTTGATTACCGGGGATTCGATTTTATGGATAGAACCATACTGCTGACCCTGATTGATAAATTCGACGGAGGACCGGTCGGTATCGACAGTCTTTCGTCCGCGATAGGCGAGGAGAAGAATACCATCGAAGATGTCTATGAACCTTACCTTATCCAGGAAGGGTTTCTTCATCGCACGACAAGGGGGAGGGTGGCGACAAGGCTCGCATATGAACATTTTGGGAAGAAATGGGTCTCAAGGGAGCAGGAGGAGCTTTTCTGAGAATGGGTTTCAAAATGCAATCTGCAGGTGCCATTGTTTGAATACTGGAGCCGAAATCTGAAATGTTAGGCCGTATTTAGATCATGAAGATATTACTACACATCTGTTGTGCACCCTGTGCCATTTATCCCCTCGATGTATTGAGAAATGAGGGGCATGAGGTTACCGGCGTCTTTTATAATCCGAATATTCAGCCTTACACAGAATATGCCAAGAGACTCGATACACTGATAGCCTATTCCGAAGATACGGATCTGAAACTTATCAGATTCGGCGATTATCCCATGGAGGAGTTTCTCAGAGGCGTTGCCTTCAGGGAAGAGATGAGATGCGAATACTGTTATCATATGCGTATGAGCTATACCGCGCGCATTGCAAGGAGGGGCAATTTTGATGGTTTCACCACAACACTTCTCTACAGTAAATTTCAGAATCACAGGCTTATAAAAGAATTGGGAGAAGGTCTTGAAAAGAAGCATGATACAGGTTTTTATTATCACGATTTCAGGGAGGGCTGGAAAACGGGGATTCGGGTCTCCAGGGACCTGAATATGTATCGGCAGCAATACTGTGGATGCATCTATAGTGAAAAGGAGAGATTTTATAAGGAGTCCTAGCCCATACGTGTGTCTTTTTCAACACACTTATGGGGGAGCCTATCGTGTGTGCCCTCTCCGGCACCGACGATCCTGGAATTATAATCCTTGTGCTTCAGGTAAGTTATGCGGGTGATGCATACCCGATGCCCCTGTGCTGATTTCTGGTATGCTTATTGCCTTCCCCCTACTTGAAAGGTGGGGTAGATGTACATACAAAAAACTATTGAAAAAGAGATACGCTGCAAGAGTGTGGGGCTTCACTCAGGCAGAAAGATAAATATGACTATCAGACCGGCGGCGGTTGATGAAGGCATTGTATTCTACCGGAGTGATCTGCCTGGGAGTGACGGGATCAAAGCGGAGCCCACAAGTGTATCCGACACCACCCTGGCAACGACTTTGGGGGTGAATGGGACAAGAATTTCGACGGTTGAACATCTGTTGTCCGCATTTTTCGGAATGGGTATAGACAACGCGACTATAGAAACGGATTCCTTCGAGATCCCGATCATGGACGGCAGCGCTCTGCCGTTTGTCGATTTCCTCAAGGAAGCCGGCATCAAATCTCAGGACAAATCAAAACGATTCGTGGTGATAAAAAAACCTGTATCTGTCTCTGACGATGAGGGGAGTGCGGCCATCCTTCCCTCCCCTGAGTTTAGGATCACCTACGACATAGACTTCAGTCACCCTTTGATAGGAAGACAATCGTACGACATGATTTTTTCCCGTGAGGCGTATGAAAATGATATTTGTGCGGCCCGGACATTCGGTTTTCTCCAGGAGGTCGAGTATCTCCAGGCACGAGGCCTTGCCTTGGGAGGTTCTCTTAACAACGCGATAGTTCTGAATGAGGAGAAGGTTATCAATAAGGAGGGTCTCAGATTCTCTGATGAGTTTGTGAAGCACAAGATACTGGATGCCATTGGGGACTTGTCCCTTCTCGGGATGCCTATCATAGGCCACTTTGTAGCATACCGGTCCGGCCACAGACTCAACAACCTCCTCCTGAGAAAGCTCTTGGAGCATAGGGAGTGCTGGGAGATGATCCATTATTTTAACGGTGAACGAGAGCTATTCGATGAGATCATTGATGTCCGTCCGTATGACTCACAGGATGCGATTCCTTCTCTTGCCGGGGATTAGCCGGCCATAATCCTCTAAATAAGCCTTGCTTTTTGGGCTTCCTTTCCTTAGTATGTTCCGGCGCTGGGGGTTTGACATTCTATAGGGTTGTCAGGCTTGATGGGCCGGAGAATCAGTTCATGCGTAGTTGCAAGCTCCTAATATTGCTATGTATTTTTCTTTTGCCGGTAACGTCGTTTGCGGCGGAAGCAAAGGTCACGGATCTGCTTATAAGCAACACGTCTGATAATCTGCTCGTGTATCTCAAGCTGGAAAACTGTTTTACAGGAGATATGGAGGAGGCGATACTTGCCGGAATCCCGACCACCTTTGCGTTCGTCTTGGAATTGTACCGAGAGCGACTCTGGTGGTTTGATGAGAGGATATCGTTTCTTGAGGTCAGGCACACCATCAAATACGACAACATAAAAAAGCTCCTGTACGTTCTCTTTACCGAAGACGTGAAAGAACCGGAACAATTCAAGGAGTTTTCAGAAGCGAAGATCGCGATGTCGGAACTGAACGGCATTGTCTTTACACCTCTGAAGCAGCTGGCAAAGGAGGGACGGTACTATCTGCGAGTGAAGGCAAAACTTGAAGAAGTCCGTCTCCCGCTGCATCTGGAGTATGTATTCTTTTTTGTGTCCCTGTGGGATTTTGAGACCGACTGGGCAAGACAAGACTTTGTGTATTAATGAGACTCAGTTTTCATAAGCCTCCGGCGCGACACCCGGTAACATACTCCGGGGCTCATATAGGCGGAGAGAAATCTATAGAGACGGCGCCTTTTCATCTCTATAGGACCCTTCGGGGGTGAGTGGTGTCCGGCGCAGTGGTAGACAGATGAATGCTGATGAATTAAAAAAACGCCGAAGAGAACGGATTGCAATATTAGCTGTCATAGCCGTCATCGTTATTCTCACCTATATAGAAAGTCACCTTTCCACCGTAGAGGTCCTTTTGCCGATATCCAGTGAGGTGCTGATCTTCGGCCTCATCAATATCAACCTGATCCTTATCATCTTTCTAATTTTCCTGATCGCACGGAATCTGACCAAGCTCATATTTGAACGAAGAAGGGGGATCCTGGGGTCGAAGCTGAGGACGAAGCTTGTCGTCGCTTTTATGATCCTTTCCCTTATACCCACGGTCACCCTTTTTCTGGTTTCCATCAAGTTTCTCTCATATAGCATAGACAGCCGGTTTGACATAAAGATGGGCAGGGCATTTAATCTGTCCCTTGAGGTTGCCCAGGATTACTATCAGAAGTTTTCCGATAATGCGAAGAACTATGCCCTCCAGATCGGGTCTGAGATAACAGACAACAAGTTATATGAAAAAGAGCAGTCAGAGTATCTGAAGGCATTTTTAACACAGCGGCAGAGGTCTTTTAATCTTGGGTCCATAACGGTACGCTTTGATAACAGAGACGAGGACCTGTTTCTCACAGATCCGGACAATCCCGATATTCTCCCCCCCCGGTTTTCCCCCAAGGCCCTGGAAGATGTATTTATGGGAAAGGATCTTTCAATAGTCAGTTCTGTAGGAGGGGGAGACGTGATAAGCGGAATAGCCCCACTCTATTCCAACTTCAGTCCGAAAGAGGTCATAGGGGTCATCGCCGTCAGTTATTATATGGACAAGGAATTGATTGAAAAGATGTCCGTTATCTCCAGCACGTCTGAGGAGTATAAACAGCTTAAACTGTTAAAAAATCCTATAAAGATCAGTTACACCATTACGCTCTTCATTGTCACCCTTCTGATCATCTTCTCTTCGATGTGGTTTGGCCTCTTTCTGGCAAAGGGGATTACCGTTCCCGTACAGGAACTTGCCGAGGCCACACATGAGGTGGCCCACGGCAACCTCGACTACCACATAGATGTCCTGGCGGAAGATGAGATAGGGGCACTGGCGGATTCCTTCAATCAGATGACGAAAGATCTGAAGGAACGCAGCCTTGAATTGAGACAGGTCAACATAGACCTTGAACAACGCAGGAAGTACATGGAAACCGTCCTCCGTAACGTCTCGGCAGGGGTTATTTCCATAAACAGAGACAATGTGATCAGCACCATAAACCGTGCCGCCGATAAGATGCTGGGCATAAACGGTGAGGAAGTCCTCAACAAGCGATATGAGGATGTGCTGAAGCCGGAACACATGGGGACGGTAGGGGAACTCCTCGGGGAGTTACACGCAAACGATGGTGGCTTTGTGGAGAGACAGATTCAATTGATAGTCAAGGACAGCGTGATGGCAATCCTGGTATCGGCAATGATCCTGAGAGATGACGATGATAACTACATGGGGATCGTAACCGTATTTGAAGACATCACCCAGCTCCAGAAATCCGAGCGAATCGCCGCGTGGAGGGAGGCCGCAAAGAGAATAGCACATGAAATCAAAAACCCCCTGACGCCCGTCAAACTGAGCGCCGAGAGGCTGCAGCGGAAATACGGGGATAAAATCGAGGGGAAAACGGATTCCGTATTCCATGAATGCACCAAGACCATAATAGATCAGGTCGAAATCTTGAAAAACCTGGTCAATGAGTTCTCTCAATTTGCTAGAATGCCCGTTACGAATCCTTCCCCCAATGATCTGAATGCGGTTATTGAAGACTCCGTCATCCTTTTTCAGGATGCCCACAAGGATATCGACTTTGCACTCCAGAAAGATATCGGCATACCCTTGCTCAATATCGATGCGGAACAGATAAAAAGGGCGATGGTCAATCTTCTGGATAATGCAGTCGCAGCCGTATCAGCGGTGGACCATGGTGGAAAGGTTGAAATCAGCACCCAATATGATAAGAGCCACAGGAGGGTCAAGTTGGATGTCAGAGACAATGGTCTTGGGATATCACCGGAAGACAAGATGAAGCTGTTTGAACCTTACTTTTCCACGAAAAAGGCGGGTACGGGCCTTGGCCTTGTCATAGTGAGTTCCATAATATCCGATCATAGTGGTTCCGTGAACGTAATGGATAACGTACAGGGAGGGACAATCGTATCCATTGAACTGCCCGTGGCATAGGAGAAACATGAACGAGACGATACTGGTTGTGGACGACGAAGAGAGTATCTGCCAGTCATTGAAGGGGATACTCTCAGATGAAGGCTACGAAGTGCTGACCGTGCGAAGCGGAGAGGCGTGCCTAGATACCATTGAAGAGGAGCTTCCCAGCCTTGTCCTTCTGGACATATGGCTCCCTGGAATCGATGGGATTGAGACCCTGAAACGCATCAAGTCAAAACACCCTCGGATGCAGGTTATCATGATATCCGGGCATGGAACGGTTGAATCGGCGGTAACGACGACAAAACTGGGGGCCTTTGATTTTGTGGAGAAGCCACTGTCTCTTGATAAGATCGTTCTTGCCGTCAATCACGCCCTTGATATTGTACGCCTGGAGGAGGAGAACCGGCTGTTAAAGAATGGACATGGCCACGAAATCGACGGAGAAAGCAAGGCGATTATTGAATTGAGGGAGATGATACAGATCATCTCGCCCACCAACGCGTGGATTCTGATTATGGGCGAGAATGGCACGGGGAAAGAACTCGTTGCCCGATCGATACACCGGCAGAGTCGCCGCTCCAACAAGTCCTTTATAGAGGTGAATTGTGCGGCGATACCTGAAGAGCTGATAGAGAGCGAGCTGTTCGGGCATGAGAAAGGGGCATTCACCGGGGCCACAGAGAAGAAGAGAGGAAAGTTTGATCTTGCGAACAAGGGGACAATCTTTCTCGACGAGGTCGCCGATATGAGCCTGAAGGCCCAGGCAAAGATTCTCAGAATTCTTCAGGAAAAAAAATTTGAGAGAGTGGGTGGGACAAGGATTATTGATACCGATGCGCGGGTACTGGCCGCTACCAATAAGGACTTGGAATATGAGATGGAGGAGGGACGGTTCAGACAAGACCTTTATTACCGGCTGAACGTGATTCCCCTTGAAGTTCCTCCGCTCAGAGACAGGATAGAGGATGTTCCTCTCTTGGCCCGTCAGTTTATCAGGGAGTTCTCGCGCAAGGAGTCAAAGACGGAGAAACATATCACCGATGACGCCATTGCCGTGCTCATGGAGCATACCTGGCCCGGCAATGTAAGAGAATTGAAAAATATCATGGAGCGTCTGTTGATCACATTGCCGTCGGAGATTATCACCGCCGATGATATGCCGCCCCTGTCGAAGGAAAAACACAGACTCAGTCGACCGGACTCCTCTGGGGATGGAGATTTTTTCAGGGGGGCAAAAGAGGTTTTTGAGAAGGAGTATATTGCGAAGAAACTCGCGGAAAACAAATGGAACATCAAGAAAACGGCGGAGGCGATAGGTCTGGAAAGGAGCAATCTTCACAAGAAAATTAAGGCCTACGGACTCGATTAAACGAAAGCAATTGCAGTTGTCTGAAAAAGAAACACGCCCTGACGCCCACCGCGCCCGGGACAATGGACTAAGGCATTTCCATTTTTTTGATTTGGGCTCTTGCACAGTTGATCCTGAGTTGTACGCTTTCTCCGAATTTTGTAGGAGGCACGTTCGTGAATTCAGGGGAAACCGTATTTGCTCACACAGCTCAGCGCTTATCACCCAACAAGTTAAGTAAACTAAGGTGGTTCCGTCAATCAAACACGACCGGTTCCCTGAGGATAGCCCTACGTGCCGTGGCGGCGAGGGCGGATACCTGTGGGTGCGAGTCTTTGAGGGATGCTATCTGATGTAGGCTGTCCGCCGTTCTCGATACCAGCATGGCAAGGTCGCCATCCGCTATCTTTGATCGCTGGATTATTCGGTCCCATTCCGCTCCCGAAGCCCAGCCGTAGACTGCCGCCGCGACCCAGAGATGGAAAGGCGCCGTGTCGAATCCCGCCTCCGTCATTCTTTTTGAGAAGGGCGCCACGGCCCGGGAGACCCGGTCGTAGGCCTTTTTCAGCCGTTTCGGTAGCGAGCTCCTGGCGATGGCGAGGGTGGAGTTTCTGTCGTAGGCGAAGGGGGCAACAACGGCGGCGAGGAGGGCCTCGCTGTCATAGGGAAAGGCGTTATCTCTCAGGCATTGCGCGATCAGGAGGGGCTGGTCTAATCTCAGTTGCGAAGCCCAGATGCCGTCCTCCGTAAGACGGTTTTGTGTGTCTACAAAACCCTCCGCCTTCAGAAAATCCAGGTGCCGGATGAAGTCCTTCCAGAGAGTTGTATTTCCCTGCTTCTTCCGGTGTTGATAATCCGCCAGCGACCGCTCGAAGACGTCCCTGATCTCTTCGGGGGTATGGGACAGGAGGAGATTGAGCACCATCGAAAAATCACTTCGAAGGCGACTAGTTATCTGTTCCGGTTTCGCGAAAAAGATCTTTCGGATATGCTCAAGATCCATGAATTTTCCGGGGAAGGTCAGCATGAAGCCTATGTTGTCCTGCCCCCTCCTGCCTGCCCTCCCGGTCATCTGGTGAAAGGCGGTCGCGTCCAGGGGTATGAACTCGTGGCCGTTAAACTGATCCGAGTTGAATAACGCCACGGTCCTCGCGGGAAAATTTACCCCGGCGGCCACCGTGGATGTGGCGAATACCACATCCAGATATTCTTTCTTCATCATGGTCTCCACAACGGATTTCCACGCCGGGAGCTGTCCACCGTGATGCGCTCCGACCCGTGCATGACGGAGGGTCTGTAGTTGTTTATGGTTTTTCAGATGGGGGTGGCGGGCGAGCATTCCGTCGAGGTCCCCTTCGAAGAGCCCGCCATTCCCGCGGTCCGAAGAGAGGGCGCAGAACTCTACCGCGGCATCGCATTCCCCTCTCGATTTCAGGAAGAAGATCGCCGGAAGCAGATTGAAGGTGCGCATGACTTCTATGATCGTATCAAAGGGGGGGAGCTTCCCCCTGGAGGAGCGCCTGTTTTTGTTATTTGCAAGCCATGCGGTGGGGGTTTTATAGAGTTTATCCCCGTTCAAGAGGGGTGTTATTGTTCCCGGAGGATTGAGGAAGAGTGGGTAGAGAGGGACGGGCCTCGTGGTATCTTCTACAATGACACATTCCTTGTTTCTCAGTGAACTCAGCCATCCCGCTACTTCCCGATTGTTTCCGATGGTGGCGGACAGGAGGAGCATATGGACCCTGAGGGGGAGGTAAATCATGATCTCCTCCCATACCACCCCCCGGTCTTCATCCCCCAGGAAGTGGGCCTCGTCCAGTACGACGAGATCACAATCGAGGTCTTCGCCCCTGTGCATGGCCTCATAGAGCTTATTTCTCAGGATCTCGGTTGTGCCTACGATTATGGGGGCGTCCGCATTCTCCTTTGTGTCTCCGGTAAGAATGCCTACCTTGTCATCTCCAAAGATGTCTCCAAACTCGATCCGCTTCGAATTGGTCAGGGCCTTGAGCGGGGAGGCATACCAGCAGCGTCCGCCCTTCTCATAGATCAACTGGATGGCCTTTTCGGCGATCCAAGTTTTCCCGGCCCCGGTCGGCGCCGTCACGAGACAGTCGGTTTCCTGTATGGACTTGAGGGCGTCAAGCTGAAAGGGGTCGGGCCTGAATGGCGCAGGGGCCGGGTTCCCGATGCGGGAAAAAATCTTCTCCAGTGCTGGATCGGCCTGCGGGTCTATAATCTTTCGGGTTTCCCGAGGTCCCCTTGAATGATGATATCTGTTTCCCGTTCTTCTGGACGTGGCGTGACTTTTTCGGGTATATGCTGACATATAGTATTTCTGACTCCATGCGGTTGTGTCGGACGGCATGTAGATATCACACTTTGACAGACTTGTAAAAAGCGGGGATTGCCGTATGAGGATTGCTGGCCGACTGAAAGATATATGCTGGAGCTGGCTCATTGTCGCGCGGGATGATTTCACCGATTTTCGCCTTGATGGCCCGGCGGGGTGACCACATTCTTGCGACCAGGCCCCTGGCAGCCCTGATCCGAAACCGAGGCGTGCCGAGAAGCCCTCCGACCATACCGCTACGGTTACCGAGTTCC
Organism: Syntrophales bacterium; assembly: GCA_028718565.1. Classification (GTDB taxonomy): domain Bacteria; phylum Desulfobacterota; class Syntrophia; order Syntrophales; family UBA2210; genus UBA6078. The sequence goes on from JAQULO010000040.1 coordinate 13,890, forward strand.
GTGATCCCCTTCTTTGGTCCGTCTTACATTTTTCTTGAGAATTGCTACGGAATCAAGTAGTAAGGCCCAAACGGGGGGGTGTGTTTTTTCCATGCCTGTGCCGGGTGTTCGTATCTCAACGGCGGGGTGTTCACCCGCACATCTCTCCACTATTTTCAAAGAACCAGGTGTGTACATCTAAATATCTTTCAAGGAGCTGACATAGAGCATGGGTGATAACAACGCAGAACAATTGGCGGAGCTTTCCATCAATACGATCCGTTTTCTCGCGGTTGACGCGATACAGGGGGCAAAATCGGGACACCCGGGACTGCCTATGGGGAGCGCGGCCATGGCCTATACCCTCTGGACAAGGCACCTGAAACATAATCCCTCACATCCGGGCTGGGTGGACAGGGATCGCTTTGTCCTCTCCGCCGGACATGGCTCCATGCTGCTCTATGCGCTCCTCCATCTGACGGGTTATGATCTTTCCCTCGATGACATACAAGCCTTTCGCGCGTGGGGGAGCAAGGCGCCGGGACACCCGGAGTTTGGTGCAACGCCGGGGGTGGAGGTTACGACCGGACCGCTCGGACAGGGGATAGGAGACGCGGTAGGTATGGCAATCGCGGAGGCCCATCTCGCTGCTGTATACAACACCGCCGATGCGAAGGTCGTGGACCACTATACCTATGCCATTTCCGGGGATGGCGACATGATGGAGGGGATATCCTACGAGGCCTGCTCGCTGGCGGGGCACCTGAAACTCGGCAAGCTGATCGTCCTGTACGATGACAACCTGATATCGCTCGCCGGTGAGACCAGGCTTTCTTTCACGGAGGACGTGGAAAAACGTTTCAAGTCGTGCGGTTGGCACGTGCAGCGCGTCGAAGACGGGAACGATGTTAACGCCATAGACCGGGCGATTACGTGTGCGAAAGGGGAGGTGTCGCGCCCTTCGATTATTTTGGTACGCACGGTCATAGGGTACGGATCTCCCGCCAAGCAGGGGACCGCGTCCTGTCACGGTTCACCGCTCGGGGGGGATGAGGCCGCCGCCGCGAGGCAGAATCTCTGCTGGCCGGCGAAGCCGGAATTCTTTGTCCCGGAAGAGGTCAAGAATCATATGCGTGGTGCCGTGGAGCGGGGAGGGAAGCAGGAGGCTGAGTGGAAAGCTGCTCTTGAGCGCTACCGGAAGGATTGCCGGGAGGCCGCTGCTGAATTTGAACGTATCCAGAAGGGCGATCTTCCGCCGAACTGGGAGGCGGCCCTCCCTGAGTTCAGCGGGGATATGAAGCCGGTTTCGACCCGAAAGGCATCCGAGGCAGTACTCCAGGCGCTTGCACCGGCCCTCCCGGAACTGATGGGGGGATCGGCAGACCTGAATCCCTCCACACTGACCTGGCTGAAAGGTTTTGGCGATTTTCAGGCCGCCGGGACGGGTGCGAAGGATGTCCAGGGGGCCGTAGGTGGGGAATGGAGTTATAAGGGACGGAACGTGCATTTCGGCGTCCGGGAGCACGCGATGACGGCGATTGCAAATGGTATGGCGCTCCACGGAGGGATTATTCCCTTTGTCGGCACCTTCTTTGTCTTTTCGGATTACATGCGACCCTCGATACGTCTTGCCGCCCTTATGGGCGCCCGTGTCGTCTACGTGCTGACTCATGACAGTATCGGTGTGGGTGAAGACGGCCCCACGCACCAGCCCATCGAGCACCTGATGAGCCTGCGCGCCATGCCGGGACTGACGGTCATCCGGCCGGCCGACGCGACGGAAGCGGTGGAGGCATGGCGCCGTGCCCTGCTCAATGACAAGGGTCCCACCGCGCTGGTCTTCTCCCGCCAGGATATTCCGATCCTGGATCGTTCGCGGTATGCCCCGGCCGACGGTCTTCAGATGGGGGGATATACCGTATGGGAGTCAGCGAAGGGAACGCCGGATGTGATTCTGATTGGCACCGGTTCGGAGCTGCAGATCGCCCTTGACGCCGGTAAAAGTTTGTCCGAGAAGGATGGTGTCAAGGTCCGCGTCATTTCGCTTCCATGCTGGGGACTGTTTGACGGACAGCCTGAAGATTACAGGGAAAAGGTCCTTCCGTCGTCTGTTAAAGTACGTGTTGCAGTAGAGGCGGGGATCAAGCTGGGATGGGAACATTACGTGGGCCTGAAAGGCGGCGTCATCGGGATGGACGGATTCGGGGCCAGCGCGCCCGCGTCGGTCCTGTATGAGAAGTTCGGTATCACCGTGCAGCATGTTGTGGAGGCGGCCGAAAGGTTAATGAAAAGATAGGGCTATTTTGAATTAAAGGGTTGAATTTACGATAGGGGGAGAATCCTGGCACATCCATACATATTGTTGTCTTTCTTCTTCGGGGGAATAGGTATGCTGACACTATTCCGTTCTTGTTATGTTCTTTTTTGCCACCGTTTTGGATGGCGACTGCCAGGCATAACAGCAACAACTATGATCTGTGGCAGGAAAAAGAAAAGCTCTTTATGCGCCGCATCAAGGCAAAAACCATAAAAACAGCTTCGACTGGTCTGGGGGACTGCTTCGACCGCAAATCCTGTCCTACCTCATTGCAGGAACCACGGCAAAACATCCGGTCTGGATTTTTGGTTTTTCCCATGATAGGGTCGGAGACAGTAACGGGTTGGAGGTTATCTGCGTGACGGTAGAAACGACGCTATTGCTTGATGGACTCGGGTTCCCCGAGGGGCCGCGGTGGCATGACGGGAAACTGTGGTTTTCGGACTTCCGCACGAGAAAAATAATGACTGTTGATCTCGAGGGAAACGCGGAGACGATTGCCAAGGTGCAGGGCCAGCCCTCGGGACTTGGCTGGCTTCCGGATCAGAGTCTGCTGGTTGTCTCAATGGTGGATCGCCGTTTGCTGCGGCTTCACAATAGTACATTGTCGGAATTTGCGAACTTGAGCGGCCTGACATCATCGTACTGCAACGATATGGTTGTCGACCACAGCGGGAGGGCATACATCGGGAACTTCGGCTCCCTCCTATTCGAGCAGCCATACAGACCGGCCGGGGTTATCCTCGTCACCCCGACGGGCGAGGCGAGGGTCGTCGCCGGGGAGATGGCCTTCCCCAACGGCAGCGTCATCACCCCCGATGGGGAAACACTGATTGTCGGTGAGTCACTGGCAGCGCGTCTTACGGCCTTCGATATCGAAACTGACGGGTCCCTCTCTCATCGACGCGTGTGGGCGCAGTTTGACGATCTTGGCCTCCTGAGCCGGCGTGCCGAAACAATCAACCGGATCACCCCTGACGGCATTTGCCTTGACGCTGAGGGAGCCGTCTGGGTTGCCTCCCCCAATTCCCGCTCCGAACTGGTCCGTGTTCGTGAGGGAGGAGAAATAACCCATCGGTTCGAGCTGGAGCATACACCCTTTGCCTGTATGCTCGGCGGCCCCGACCGCCTGACCCTGTTTGTGCTCACGTCAAGCCTTTATGAGAGCAACGGCGCCGGACGAATCGAGACTATTCGGGTTGATGTCCCCGGGGCGGGGCTTCCGTAAACACCCGAACCCTCTTCATAAAGGAAGGAGACTCCGTTTTACTCCTTGCCTTTTTGTGAATATTATGGATACGATGAGGACGTGATCTGATTTCATCTTGTCATCCACCACTCGCTTCACGCAGACTGCGGCCCGTCCGGCGGTCGGCGATCTCGACTCTCACGCCTTCGGGGATCATCATAACGATATAGGGGGAATCAAAGGCAAATTGTTCTTGCTGAGTTGGGTCTCAATCTGATGGGGAGGGATTCGAGATGACGGTACCCGAAAAAGAAAAAATGGTCGATTTATTCAACAAACGTTGGATGACACATGATGGGCTGTGGTTTTACCAGTGCCTGCAGGAGTTGGGGACTGAAAAGGCAAATAGGATCAACAAGGCGGCGATAAAGACACTGGCTGAGATAGAGGTCAACAGGATAAAAAAGTTCCTTGGCGTGGCGGGAGAACGCCTCAATACCTTTGTAGAGTTTAAAAATTTCCTTGCTAATGTATCAGAATTCTTCATACCCGATTTCATGAACGCCTCTATGAGCTTTCCGGAAGATAATGTTCTGCATTGGGAATTCAAGTCGGAAGAATGTTTCGCATACAAGGGGATGCAGAGCATGGGCGTGATCAATGACTACGAGTGCGGTGTTATCTACAGAGTTGAGTGCTGGATTGGAAACCTGGGGATACCATATGATATAAACCCCCCGGTGAAAAAGTGTTTGATGATCGACAGTGGAAAATGTTCAGGCGACTTCACCTTGCATTTTTAAAACGATGGTGGTTGCCCGGGCAAGAGCATTTCGTGCAGGCTTGCCGTGAAAAAGCTGCACCCGCTTTCCGTTATGTGTATAGGCCGCCACATGTAGATAATTTAACCTCAATATGCTAGAATCCGCCCTCAATTTGTGAATTCTCTCCCGCGGAGCAGCAGATATCACGGCATTCATGCTTTCCTGTTGGCGCTCCGCCGTGCCTCTTCGAACTGATATTTTTTCGATGTGTCTTTGTGGTTAACAGCAGTTGGTTTATTGTTCGAGGAACAAGCATACTGCAACTGAGGTGTTTCGATGAAAAAATATCCGGCAAAGAAGGACGATATCTCGATTGTGCTGTGCGGTGCCGCGGGGCAGGGCGTTCAGACGGTCGAACAACTCCTGACGCATGCGTTCAAGCATTCGGGCTACAACCTCTTTTCCACCAAGGAGTACATGTCGAGGGTCCGCGGGGGGAGCAATTCAACGCAACTGCGGGTTTCATCACAGAAGGTCCGGGCCTGTCTGGACAGGATCGACATCCTCTTTCTGCTGAACCGTGAGGCCCTGAAGCATGTCGAGCACAGGATCACACGCGAGACAATTATTTTGGGGGAGAGGGAGAAGCTTTTGGAACCCGGAGGCGGAGACGATATCGAGATTATCGATATCCCGCTTTCAGGTATCGCCTCTGAGATTGGGGGAGCAATATACGCCAACATCGTAGTAACGGGGGTGATTGCCGCACTCTTCGCTATCGATAAGGAGAACATCATCGACGATCTGAAGGAACGGTTTTCTGAAGGGGACAAAACGGTGATGACTCATAACATTCGAGCGGTCAAGCGTGGATATGAGATCGGCAGCGAGCTGATAACATCCGGGGCCGTGTCGGTCTATATCAGGAAAGACCCTGACGTAGCAGACCAGGTTATCATCAATGGTGGGGAGGCTGTAGGGATGGGGGCGATTGCCGGCGGCTGTAATTTTATCTCTTCGTATCCCATGACCCCTTCTACATCGGTCCTCACGTTTCTCGCTCATCAATCGAAAGAATTCGGCATCATCGCGGAGCAGGCGGAGGACGAGATAGCTGCTATGAACATGGCGATAGGCGCGTGGTACGCCGGGGCGAGGGGGATGGTAACAACATCGGGGGGAGGATTTGCCCTCATGACCGAGGGTTTAAGCCTGGCAGGTGCGGTAGAGTCCCCCATGGTGATTCACCTGGCCCAGAGGCCGAGCCCGGCAACGGGCCTGCCGACTAGAACGGAACAGGGCGATCTGGATCTGGCACTCTACGCGGGACATGGAGAATTTCCGCGTGTCATTTTTGCTCCCGGAACACTTGAGGAGGCCTTTGAGCTGACAGCCGGGGCATTTAACCTGGCTGACAAGTACCAGGTGCCGGTCTTTATCCTGACCGATCAGTACCTCATTGACTCCTACTATAATATACCGAGGATCGATGTGTCGACCTTCGAGATCGAGCAGTACGTCGTCCCGACGGGCAAGGAGTACAAACGGTACGCCCTAACCGAAAGCGGCGTCTCTCCACGGGGAATCCCGGGAAACGGCAAGGGGCTGGTGGTCGTCGACAGCGACGAGCACGATGAGGTGGGACATCTGACGGAGGATCACGACATCAGAGTCCGCATGGTGGACAAGCGCCTCAGAAAACAGACTCTTTTGACCCAAGAGGCGATTTCCCCCACCTTTTCAGGAAAAAAGACCAAGGGTACGACTATGATCGTCTGCTGGGGCTCTCTCTTTACGATCGCGGGGGAGGCCATCAGGCGCATCGGGCGGAGCGATATCTCCATTGTTCACTTCAGCCAGGTCTATCCGCTGCATCCCGATACGGCCAAAATACTGGGTAGAGCGGACCGGCTGGTGATCGTCGAAAACAATGCGACATCGCAGTTCTCGCGGATACTCAAGATACATGCCGGTATTGATATCGAAACGAGGATTACCAAATACAGTGGTCTTGCCTTCTCGGTAGAGGAACTCGAGGGCAGGTTGCGCGAAGTGCTATAGAAAGGGGGCTCTCATGGATATACGATCTTATAGTATGGGCGATATAGATATGGCCTGGTGTCCAGGCTGCGGCAATTTCGGCATTTTGAAGGCACTGGAGAGTGCCCTCGTTGAGATGGAAATCGCGCCCGAAGGGCTGGTAATGGTTTCGGGGATCGGACAGGCGGCGAAGATACCCCACTATATGAAATGCAACATATTCAACGGCCTTCACGGGAGAGCGCTCCCTGTGGCGGTGGCTATCAAGTCCGTCAATCCTCGGCTTGTCGTTATCGCCGAGAGCGGTGACGGTGACATGTACGGCGAGGGTGGAAACCATTTACTTGCTACGATTCGCAGGAATCCGGATATCACCAATATTGTCCACAACAACATGGTGTACGGCCTTACGAAGGGCCAAGCGTCACCTACAAGTTCGAAGGGCTTCGTGACACCGGTACAGATTGGAGGTGTCATTCTTGAACCGTTCAACCCGATCGCCGTTGCTGTGGCGCTCGACGCATCATTTGTCGCGCGGGCATTTATTGGCGATGTTGATATGACAAAGGAGATTATCAAGAAGGCGCTCTCTCACAGGGGGTATGCCCTGGTAGACATATTCCAGCCCTGCGTCTCCTTCAATAAAATTAATACGTACAAGTGGTTCAAGGATCATACCTACTATCTCGAAGATTCATACGACCCGGGCGACAAGGTCAGGGCATTCGAAAAGGCCGTAGATCCTACAAAATTTCCCCTCGGTGTTATCTACACCAATCCCAAGAAAGCAACGTTCGAAGGGAGTCTCAATGTTTATGCAGAAGACAGTACTCCGGTCACCAGAAGGAAGAGGAATTTAAAAAAACTACAGCAGTTTATAGATAATAAAAGAAAATTATAACGGAAGGGCATAGAATGCCTTTAAAGGTTGCCTTGAAAGACAGTGCTTCGGGGCCAACATCACCACGATCAAACACCCTTAACACCTAACTAGTGTCCATCCGGAAACGCCGGTTTTGGGTTGTTTGTATTACGAATAAAAGGGCAGCGATATTTTGCTTACAGCGTTTCGGAGTTAATTTTGTTGCGTTGTATTGTTCTTTCTCAATTTAAG
>JAQULO010000041.1 GCA_028718565.1 Syntrophales bacterium
AAACTATGGATAAAAAAATGAGGAAGATTTTCTCCATAAATAACAAACATGGGTAACATTCTTTATGAGTCAACGTTACCTCCTATCGCTTCCCCTTCGGTAACATTTTATTATGAGTCAACTGGGGACTTTGTATGATACCCGCTTGATAAATTGACGGTTCGATGCTACTAAGATCACGAAACGGCCGATGGTCCTATAAATTTATCCTGATGTCTGTTCATTGACACGTATTTTTCAGCAAACTATCTAAATAAAATCGTGGGACGATTTTATGAAACGCGACGTTGTCGCTCCTTGGCGAAAGGCAAAAAAATTGTCCCTACAACAAGCAGCTGGGAATAGGCAAATTTCAAGTATCAGGACGTCATGTATGACCTCAGCAAAAACAATAGAGATGCCGGGAAAGGAACCTGTCGATGACAGTCAGGCTCTCGCCCGGCAGGTTTTGATTGCGCTAAACGGTGCTTTCAAAAAGATCCGTTTGTATCCCCCGGAGCACGTCATATACCAGACCGCTCTGAATGTATTAAAGCATGGTTTGGATGATTTTATCGATCGACATGGGAATCTTGTACTGACAATCGATCGGCACAAAATCTACTACAAAGATGAAATTGTGCACGAGGGTGCCACGAACGAAGAGAATTTTGCATTCATCCTGTTTCGGGACGGGATTTATCACCTCGAATTCCAGAAATCGATAGAACTGTGGGAAATTCACAGTTTTCTTGAAATCATGCAAAAAAATCAAATCCTTACCGAAGATGCAGAAAACGACGTTGTTACGGCCTTATGGGAACTGGAGTTGCCATCCCTACATTACAAAGCAGAGGATGTGGGTTTTGATACCGGCAAAGATTTTGAAATCCCTGAATTGGGGGAATTCGAAACATCAGAAGAATATCCTGATGTGATGGCGGCAGATGCTGATGATACCGAACCGATCCCAGACCTTCAAATCCCGATGCATGACAAGGAGTTATGGGAAATAACAGCACAGGATCGAGAACATCTCCGCAATATGCTTGCAGAAGAGGAGGACCGGGAAAGCATCGAATATGTTCTATACATCCTATTGTACCTTCTTCAACAGCAGATGCAGCCTGACGATTTCTCCGAAATCATGGACTTTTTAGCCCAGGAGCTTAAAGAGGCCATGATGGACCACAAGTATCAAAGTGTCTACAACACCTTACAAAAATTGAAAAACAATCTCGATCCCCAGAAAGCCCTGGGCAGTTGGTCCATTCCCCTGCTCGAAGATTTTTTTGCATCGCTCTCCGGGGAGGCGTTTCTGAAGATCATGCATAATGATTGGGATCGGCATTGCCGGGTGCCCTCCGGAAGAACTGGCCTATTTGAAACAGGCATTACTCCTGCTCAATGCGGAGGCTATCGCCTCCTTGGGCCCCATGCTTCTGGAGACGCCGTCGAATCAAACCAAAGAAATGCTCATGCTGGTCATCGGCATCCTGTCGGAACGGGAATTTGAACATTTGGGGAAACTACTGTCCTCTCCGGATACAAACCTGGTAAAGATGTTGGTGCACGTTATGGGAGGCATGGAAAACAAACCGTCATTTAAAAAACTTCTTGAACTGCAGCGCCATGCCTCGGCAGATGTTCGGCAAGAGGCTTTAAAGGCCATATTTCGCCGGAAGTCGAATATGCTCGGCGAATTGGGCTCGCTGATGAACGACCCTGATGAAAAAGTTCAGCGGCTCTTTTTGAGGTATGCCGCTGAACAACGCGATGTCAAAACAGAAAGGCTGCTGCTCAGCTATCTTAAAAAACACCGCATCCGCTCCGGCAATAAACGATTTATCTCCCTGGTGTACATTGCGCTGGGGAAATGCGGTTCCGATGAATCCTTGCCCTTTTTAGAAAAGGATCTATTTTTCCTGCCCGGGCTGGGTATCTTGAGATCTAAAAAGTCCTTGCGCCGTCAAGCAGCTGTAAGTGCTTTAAAAGAATTAAATACCGAAAAAGCCAAAACGATGCTGAATAGAAAATCAAAGGGTTTGTATGCCAACCAAACATAACCCAACCTCTCTCTCCGGAAGGGACGAACAGGCCATCCCATGACCTTACAAACCACAAATGACCTCCCCAAAAAGCCCAATCTGTCCGGGATTGAACTCCTGAAAGGAATTGCCCGGCTCATTCAGATCGCCAAACTCTATGAAGACAACAACTCCCTGATCATCGACGCTGTAAAGGCATTTAAGCTGGCCGTTAAAAAATCGAGCGACCATAGCGGACATGTCGGACATGTCGCGCTACAGATTTTTAACGGGCGCTTTTTTCTACAGGAAGAAAAGCTGCCCCTGTTTCGAAAGAATGCTCAGCTTCTCAATTATATGCTGCAGTTTCTCGAAAAACGTTCCATTTACGGCTTTAATTTCGATGCCGACTTGGAAAACATCGCCGTAACCGAGGTTCTGGCCTTTGTCCGTCTCCTGAGCCTTGCGGATCAGCATGATGACCCTCCCGAATGGCTCAAGACTGAGCTGGAAAAAAGCGATATTCACTGGTTGGTCGTTATACAGGAATCGATGCTGAACCTGCGCGACGCATCCCTGGAATCGGAACTCGGGCGGTCCGATGCACTCGACCGGAAAAAAGAGCTGGCCAAAGAGACCTATCACTATGCCTTGAACTCCGTAAAAGAAGTGGCCGAAAAACTGCTTGCAGGCAAGGATGCCGGCATCAGACAATCAGTTCGCATGGTTCAACGGATGGTCGACATCATCACTGAAGACGATACAACCTTTTTTTCACTCAGCACCATCCGCATGTATGACGACTATACCTTCACCCACTCGCTGAATGTGGCGCTCCTGGCCATGTCACTGGGTAAACGGATCGGAATGAAGCACAACACTCTTGAACAGTTGGGTCTATGCGGATTGTTTCACGACCTGGGTAAGATAGAAATTCCCAAACAAATCTTGAACAAAAGAGGAAAGCTCAACGATTCCGAATTTAATGAAATCAAAAAACACTCCATAAACAGTGCGCTGCTGATTTTAAAGCTGAAAACCGAAAAATACCGCAAAGTTCATCTGTTTGTCTCTCCCTTCGAGCACCACATTCGGTATGACCATTCCGGCTATCCATCGGTTGATAAAGAACGCCCCATAAGCCTGTTCGGCCGAATTCTGACGATCGTTGACGTATACGATGCCATTACATCCCCGCGTATTTACCGGCCGGTCTCCATGAGCCAGGACAGGGCGCTGTGTATCATGCTGTCCGACTCGGGAAAATATTTTGACCCAGTCCTGCTCAAAATTTTCGTCAACATGCTCGGCGTGTACCCAATCGGAACAGTGTTGCGACTGGATACCGGCGAAGTGGGCCTGGCCCTGCTCAGTTCCCCAAAGGCCGATCAAGCACGGCCAAATGTCCAGCTGCTGAACCGGAATGCCGACAAGCAGTATACAAAGGGGAAAATCATCGACCTGGCCGAACGCGACCCCCGGACGGGCGATTATAAACGGAACATCATAAAAACAGAGCATCCGGCTGCGCTGGGCATTCAGCCAGCCAGCTATATGATATAGCGGTGCTCACCCCACTGCGCTCCGTCAATATCTCGGTTACCCGCGCTTACGTCCGGTCTACCGGATAACGCTCTCGTAGCGACATTATACGGCCTGTTTTACCGGCATAATCGGAGGATATAGGCAGGCCACGCTTGTACGTGAAAGACCTATCGCCTGGGGAGAGGTCCTTGTGTCAAAGGTCCCCGACAGAGCAAGAGTGACAGTTAAGGCTCATATATGTTACGAGAGCTACGTTTTAATGGCCGTTCTCGTTCTGTCTCAAATTTCTTTATTGCATCAAATCTTTTTTTGATTTACGGGGTAGCCTGGGCAGGCACAACAAGGAGGAGGCTTTATGCAATGGGATTGCTGCACGTCCCGACACTCATAGCAGTCAACTGCATTCTGCTGTTTATGGCTGTCGTCACATACCTGATGATCCTGAAGTGGAATCCGGACGTGCCGGGGGTTCGCCACTGGGCCGTTGGAAATCTCTTTCAGGCTTTCGGCTTTCTTCTCCTGTTGTCGGGGACAACCCTTCGCCCCATCTTCACCGTCGTCTGTGCCAACGCCCTCATCATTATCGGGTATTACACCATTTACATGGGATTCCGGATATATCGGGGAAAGACGGCAATCGACAAGCCAAACCTCATCCTGTTTCTGGTCCTTTTGGCCCTCTTTGTGACAGCTTTAATCAACCTGACACACAGTCACGTTATGAATAGCCTGGCACTTCGTTCTTCCCTCATCTCTATGGTTGTCGCGTGCATGTGCTTTCTTATCGCTTTCGAGATTGCCGGTATACCCCTTCATGACCGTTTCATAACTTCCGGATTCGCCGTTCTCATCACCCTTCATGGTGTGTTCAATCTCATACGCTCGGCGGTGACATTGGTCATTCCGGACACAAGAACCTTATTCGAGGGTGGGGGTATGGGGAGGATAGCCTTCAGTGAGTCGGTCATGGCCCTTTTCGCACTCACCGTCGGATATGTTCTCCTCATCTCGGATCATCTATTGGGGCAACTCAGGCGGCAGGCTGAAATCGATTACCTTACAAATGCCTTCAACGACCGTTCGTTCATAAAGCGGGCCGAAATGGCCGGGGGCTCCGCTCGGCGAGATGGCTCGACAGTATCCCTGATCTCGATGGACCTTGACCGGTTCAAGAAGATTAACGACACGTACGGGCATGCAACGGGCGATGCCACCCTCCGGCATTTCTCTTCCGTAATAACGAATAATTTGAGACCAGGGGACATCCTGGGACGTGTGGGGGGAGAAGAGTTTATGGTCCTGTTGCCGGAGACGGAAACTCCCGAGGCATTTGATATAGCCGAACGGCTACGTCTGGAGGTCGAGCAGTCGGTCATGGAGATTGAAAAGGTGCGCATCAACCTCACCATTAGCCTGGGTGTTTCCAGCGCCCCCCGTGGAGAGAAGCCCTTTGATCGACTGGCAAAAGAATCCGATATCGCCTTATATACGGCAAAGAAGGGGGGTCGCAATCAGGTGGCGGTGTTTTCGACGGGCGGATAGCCCTCAGAGAGACTCAAAACAAAGGACTTTCCCATCGGCACCCTTGCCCCCCGGAAAAGCGGTCGCGGGACCGGGCTCGCTCCCGAAACCTAGCCGCGTTCACAGGTCTTGTGGAAGCCGATTTCAGGCCATTTTTCGATGAAGCGCGAGAGCCTCCACTCACTAGAGGTAAGGAATGTCAGGCACCCTTCGGCGTCACGGGCCAGAGAGGACTGGTTCTCCTCTTCGAACTCCTTCATGCGCTTCGGATCATCGCAGGTCACCCAGCGGGCTACACCGTACGGCACCTCTTCGTACAGGGTGTCTGCCCCGTACTCGGTTCGCAGTCGCTCAGACGTCACCTCAAACTGAAGGGCCCCCACCGCCCCAAGGATATAATCACTCCTCCCCAGCGGCCGGAACACCTGGACAGCCCCCTCCTCGGAGAGCTGCAATAGTCCCTTCTGGAGTTGCTTGCTCTTCATGGGATTCTCAAGCCGTACCCGCCGGAAGTGTTCCGGAGCAAAGTTGGGGATACCGGTGAACTTCAGAAGTTCCCCCTCGGTAAAGGTATCCCCGATCTTGATCGTACCGTGATTGTGAATCCCGATGACATCCCCCGGATAGGCCTCTTCTATATTGGCCCGGTCCTGCGACATGAAGATGGTGGCGTTAGCGATGACAATCTCCTTGCCGATCCGGTGGTGAACCACTTTCATTCCACGGCGGAATGTCCCCGAACAGACACGCAGAAAGGCGATACGGTCGCGATGTGCGGGGTCCATGTTCGCCTGGATTTTGAAGACAAATCCTGAAAAAGCCTCCTCATATGGAGAAACCTCCCTGGTAAGCGTGGCACGCGGTACTGGTGCCGGAGCCATCGTGACAAAGGCTTCGAGCAGTTCCTTCACGCCGAAGTTGTTGACAGCGCTACCGAAAAAGACAGGGGTCTGGTTTCCCTTGAGATACTGTTCTATCTCGAAGGGGGCGGCAGCCCCCTCCAGAAGTTCTATCTCACCGCGAAGCTCTCTCGCCTGACTGCCCAAAAGCTCGTCCAGACGAAAATCAGACAGATCGTGTATCGTAATACCACCCCGGGGCTGGGTACTTCCGCCGGGTGTAAAGAGGTGCAGTTCGTGCCGGTAGAGATTGTAGACACCCTTGAAGGATTTACCCATGCCGATCGGCCATGAGAGAGGAACACACTCAATCTGGAGCTTCTCTTCGATATCTGCAAGAAGATCAAGGGGCCGAAGACCTTCACGATCCAGCTTGTTGATAAAGGTGATGATCGGGGTGTTCCGCATACGGCACACCTCCATGAGCTTTTCAGTCTGCGGCTCCACCCCCTTGGCGCTGTCGATCACCATCAGGGCGCTGTCCACGGCGGTCAGCACCCGATAGGTATCCTCCGAGAAATCCTGGTGCCCCGGGGTGTCAAGAAGGTTGATCTCATAATCCTGGTAGTTGAATTTCATGACCGAGGTCGTCACCGAAATACCCCGTTCCTTTTCGATGTTCATCCAGTCGCTCGTCGCGTGGCGCGCTGCCTTCCGGGCTCGTATCGCTCCGGCCTGCCGGATCGCTCCGCCAAAGAGCAGCAGCTTTTCAGTCAGGGTCGTCTTCCCGGCATCGGGGTGACTGATGATCCCGAAATTACGACGCCGGTCCACTTCTCTTCGATGATGCTTGTCCACTCTCTTCAACCTCACACATTTCACAGGCACAAAGACCGGGCCAAGGAGCCCGGTCATGAGCGTGCATACACCACTTTAGGTAAAAGGTCAATTTGTTATCCCTGAGGGGACGCATTGACAAAAGGGTCTAGCCGGATATATAAATGCCATCCTTAGTGGTATGGGGCTATCAACTAAAATGGGGGGGGTCTATGAATATGAAAAGCAGCGGGTTGGTCCTCGAAGGCGGAGGGCTCAGGGGGGTCTACACCTCCGGCGTCCTTCGCCTCTTTATGGACAGAGGGATCTTCTTCCCCTACGTGATCGGCGTCTCCATGGGGGCCTGTAACGCAGCGAACTACATCTCCCGCCAGCCCGAAAGGAACCGGATCGTCACTATACGGTACGTCAACGACTCGCGCTACCTCAGCTACCGGCGGCTCCTGGCGGGGGGAGAGCTCTTCGGGATGGACTTCATCTTCGACACGATCCCCAATTCCCTGGTCCCCTTCGATTATGAAACCTTCATGCAAAGCGACGTGAACTGCGTCACGGTCGTCACGGACTGCGCGACCGGTGAGGCGCTCTACCTTGAAAAGACCGACCTGGGGAAGGAGTACCTGCCCGTGCTCCGGGCATCGTCCTGCCTGCCCTTTATAGCGAAACCGGTCCGGTTTAACGGGCTGGTTCTTATGGACGGTGGGCTCTCCGATTCCGTGCCGATCAGAAAGAGCATCATCGACGGGAATACAAAGCACGTCCTTGTACTGACACGGCCGAAGGGGTATCGGAAAAAGCCCTCCTCCTGGACCAACGGATTTGCCCGTATCCGCTACCCCAGCCTCCCCGGTCTGTGCAAAGCCATCGCCCGCAGGCATATCGGGTACAATCATACGATGGACCTTATCGATGAGATGGAACGAAACGGCGAGGTCTTCGTCATCCGACCCACGTCGCATCTATCCGTGGGACGGATCGAACGGAATAAAGACAGGCTCTACGCGGCCTACGACCAAGGCTACCGGGATGCGGTCCACTCCCGCGACGATCTGTGCCGATATCTGAACACCCGATAGCCTTTCGTGGCCGGAGGCCCCGTCTGATCACTCCTCCTTCAATCGTACGAACCGGGATAATATGCCCCCCGTGAAGATAAGTCCCCCCACCACCATAAAGCCGGTCCCGAACATACCCGCATCACCCATAAGGCCAATCCCCGTCGGGAAGAGACCTGCCCCCACCAGGAAGGCAACGGGGATCGACAGGGAAATGGCTATATTCCGGCTTGCCGGCGGAACAATTGCGGAGAGGACGGCAAAGCCTGAGGGGAAAAAACAGACGGAACAGAGGGGCTGGAGAATAACGACACCCCGTATCCAGGGAGCGGGGACAACCCCGAGGAGAATCGTTATAGTGCCGGTGATGAAGAAGACGAACCTTATCGTTCTCATTTTGCCGAAATGGTCTGCGGCCCATCCCCCGAGAAAGATGGTGCCGAGCGTCAGGAGGCGGGAGACGGAGACCAGGGTATTCGCCTCCACCCGTTCGATGCCATGTTCGGCGACAAGGTAGAGAGGGAGCATGGAGTACACACCTATCGTGCTCCCGATTCCCAGCGAGAAGAGCGCGATCATAATCAGAAAGGACGGATTTTTGAAGAGCGCGAGGGCGGAGCGCAGGTCCGGTTTCTGCCCATAGAAATCGCCCGCGCGGCAGACACGGGAGAAGAAACACCCCACCAAGAGGACGGCGACCCCGATAGCCGCTATCACCCCGCGCCAAGGGAAAAAGAGCAGAAGCGCCTCGGCGATAAGAGGCGCCAGCAAAAATGCCATATTGGGGGCAAACTCATGAATGGCAAGGGCCTTCCCCCAGCGACTCGGATGCACGAGGTCGGTGATGGCCGCAATGCCCGACGGGAGGTAGAAACCGGTGGCAAGTCCGACAAAAAACATCCCCAGAGCGATGGCCTGCACCGATCCCGCGAAGGAAAGGAGTATCATAACAAACCCGATCGCGGCCAGAGAAAGGATAACGGTTGAACAGTGGGTGATACGCGAGGAGATAAAACCGGAGCCGACAAGGGAGACAAAATACCCGATGGTGATAAAAAGAAAAAATGACCCCGCCGCTCCATGCCCGAGCCCCAGATCCGCCTCGATCGAGGGCATGAGGGGGGAGAGGATAATCCGGGAGATGAAATTGAGGAAGAAGACCCCCGTCAGCAAAATGACCGGCAGAAATGGTAGACGTAGGTCCAATCCCTCCGTCCGCTCACTGTCTCCCCTACCCTCCGGTTTTGCCCGATTGTCCATGTATCCTGCATCCCCTACGCTCGATCTATTTACTCCGGGAGACAACCGCTCCGCTGTGCGCTCGTCCATATAAACGATGGGGAAGGGAAAAAGCAAGGCCGGAATCTCCTGCCCGGCCGACGGAGCACTTGTGGGGCCTCAGCCGGGGACAGGCGCAATTCCCTTGACACCCCGGCAAAAAGACACTAGGAGCCTAAGCTCTACGTTACGCCACACACAAGAGAGGCACACGACAGAAGATGGGGTCTGAAGTACTGGCACTTATCTGCGGCCTTGCCGCGGCGGCGAGTTTCGGCACCGGCGACTTCTGCGGAGGATTCGCGACCAAGAGGAGCAGCGTCCACAGCGTCATCATCATATCGCAACTCTTCGGTCTCGCCCTGCTGGCCGCACTGGCCGTGATGCTGAGAGAGCCGGTCCCCTCCGGGAGCAACATGGTCTTCGGCGGACTAGCCGGCCTTTTCGGGACGCTCGGCCTCACGGCACTGTACATCGGACTCGCCCGGGGACGCATGGGGATCGTGGCGCCGGTCAGCGCCGTTGTCGGGGCCGTTCTGCCCATCATAATCGGCATGTTCATGGAAGGCGCGCCGTCGGGGGGGCAACTCCTCGGGTTGTTACTGGGGCTCTGCGCAATCTGGTACCTTGCGGGCGGAGGGCACGCCGCGTCGATTCACCCGCGCGATCTGAGTCTGCCTGTTCTTGCCGGGGCGGGATTCGGCTTCTTTTTTATCTTCATCGATCAGGTCAGCGAAACCGCGATCTTCTGGCCGCTAGTCACGGCTAAGGTTGTAGCGGTTACAATGATCCTGGCATTCATCACGGCGCGTCGGGAAAAAATACAGGCGCCGTGGAGCCATCAACTACTCATAATCATCCTTGCGGGGATCTTCGACGCCGCGGGCAACATCCTCTTCGCCCTGGCATCCCGACTGGGAAGGCTCGATATCTCGACGACGCTTACATCACTTTACCCCGCCGGGACCGTTTTTCTGGCCTGGCTCATCCTCAGGGAGCGCCTTGCCCCACGCCAGTGGTTCGGCGTTGCGGTTGCCCTCGTCGCGCTAGTCCTGGTCGCATGGTGAACGGCTGATACCGTTTCCTCACATGAATTTCAGGCACAGCCAGTATACCGCCAGGTTGATCGCGGTCAGGGGGATTCCGAACGCGGCAAACTGGAGGAAGGTCAGACCGACACCCCCTTTTCTTTCCGCGTTCTGTATGACGATGATGTTACTGGCAGCCCCAAGGATAAACAGGTTCCCCGCGATAGTGCTCCCCACGGCGAGTTCAATCATCCGCTCCGTGGAAGCCCCGGCATGCAGAAGCATCGGCAGGTACAGCGCAACCAGCGGGACATTTGAAATAAGCTGACTAAGCAGAACGCTTACCGTGAAAATCATCGAAGTGGAAGTGATATCGACGGGAAGTGTGGCAATGGCCGACTGGAATACGCCGGAATCCCACACACTCTGCATCAGCACAAACATTGCCGCGAAAAAGACGAGGGTTGGCCAGTCAATATTCCTCACGATCCCGAACCGTTTCGGACTGAACAGGAAAATGGGAAGCGCTGCGGCAAGGGATATGTAGGTCAGTCTGAAACCGGCTGATAGGCCGAAGAAAAACAGTGCAACCTTCGCGGTGACCAAAACGAAGATCAGGATCAGTGCCACCCGTGACAGGCGTGCAAGGTGGCTGTCCCGTATCATTTCAGGTTCATGGTTCAGCGGCGCACGGCGGAACTCATTTCCGTTGCAGCACCTCAGCAGGAGATATGTGACAAGCAGGTTGAGTACCGTCGGCACGAACAGGTGGCGAAAAAACGTGACAAAGGGATTGGGGATATTCCCATGAATGGCGATCAGGAGATTCTGGGGGTTCCCGATAGGACTCATGGTGCTGCCGATCGTTATGGAAAACGCCAGAGCAAGAAGGAGTAGTTTTGGGGAGATCGAGTGCCTCTTCGCCAGATAGAGCATGATCGGCGTCCCGATAATCGCCACGGTATCGTTCATCAGGAATGCCGATATGAACCCCATACCGAAAAGAACCAGGAGGACAAGCTGATCTACCGATTTGACCCGCCTGAAAAGCTGGTACGAAAACCAGGCCAGGTATCCGCTCTCCTCAAGCGCCTGTCCTACAACAAACATCCCGAAGAGAAAGAGAATCACATCTACATTGATCGCCCCGACGGCCCGCGCGGGAGATATCTCGCCGGTAACAAGGGAAAGCAGAGCCCCGCAGAGCATGATCTGCCAGATTCGGATACTTACCGTTCCGACCTGTCTGATGGCGATCATCACGAAGACAATCGCCAGAATAATAACTGAAAGCATACACAGATAGCGGATCCGGCCCCGCCAGCCTCACACGAAGATTTAAGAAATTTGGACAGCCATCTATGCCTCTTCACTCATAGAGTCAACGAAAAAAACTGGTCAGGCGAGACAATGGATGGTACCGGCAGATCCGGTCGCGATGAAGCTAGAGGTCCTTTACTTTGGACAGCAATTTGTCGAACTGCTCCACATCGACGACCGGCGACGTGGCAAAAGAGATGTCCGTCAACTTGCCGAGCGCCACCGAAATAGCCAGGGCCGCATGTATATCGGGAAGGTCCAGGGTAAAAACGAGATCATGCTCCCCTGCCACGGCATACATCGATACTACCTTCCCCCCGTTCTCTTTGATGATCTCAACGGCCTTTTTTGTCCTCTCCGGAGAAGCCGAACGCAGGGCCTCTTTGGAATACTTTCCAAACATCATGAATATCGGCATAGTCAAATCCCTCCTTCATGTTGGTTGTTGAGCGGTTCCCGTAAGATGAACGATCATCCCCTGTTCTCCTATGTGTCCATTTAGGGAAAGATTCTATACCCTTCAGAGCAGACAGTCAACAACCGACTTCAGAGAGAAGCGTCAGCTTGGGACCGGGGTAGGGGCTCATACGCGGCCTGCGCTCAATGCCGGAACCTGAACGGCGCAGTGGGGAAATGAGTCTAACACCGATTCACCTTGCACTCCCCTGAATTAAGGAATATAAGGCGGTCGAAGTTAACCGTGTGTATGGCATTGCATTATGTTCGCACTATCAATCATAGGAAAGATGAGGAACCCTCTCCTGGGGGTTCTGCTTGTCTTTTATGCCCTGCACTCCGGATCGTTTCCCGTCGATACGCCAAAAGGCGGGAAGATCGGATCTGATAGATATACAGCCAATGTCGTCTTCACTATCTTCAGTCCCTCGGATATTCCTAACTACAAGTTCAAACACGGCTTGGGCGCAAGCGTCTCCTTTGCCGGTTCCCCTTGTTTTTTCAAATCAACCCGACCATCAAGGAATGAATTGTCACGTTGTTTCGCCTTTCAATGTGTTTGCGCCATTACATCCAGGGCGCCCCCCGATACAAAACCAATCCTTCAGGCCAATAGTCTATTTTGTTGTTAATCATCTTATCCAGGGGACTGGATTCTAAAATCAATCGGATCGAATCCCCGTTTATGCGAGGGGTGCCATGAATTTCATAGAAATAAGCATGGGTGAGTTTGTTGCACTCATTGTCATTGCTGTCGTAATTGCGGCAGTCACGATCGCAGCGATGCGGAAGAGCCCGAAAACAGACGACTCCGATACCGCTGACAACACCGAAGAAGAACCGTCTGATACACGGTAGACACATAACCCGCGATTCCTCTGCCTTGTTAGTAGAGGCAGAGGAATCGCGACTCTGTCCCCCCGCCGTCGTTGCGCCGTAAAAGAGTAGTGAAACAAGTTCTGTCGTTCTGCTATTATGAGTTTAGACTACATCTTGATCAACATGATGGTTATGCTTCGGTAATGTTTTAGGCTTATCGAAAGGATCTTGTCGATGTTTTGGAATATCTGCCTTTTGCTTCTCGGACTTGCTACGCTTACCCTCGGTGCTGAGGGTCTTGTTCGCGGTAGCGCCTCTTTGGCTATACGATTAGGGCTTACGCCTCTTATAGTCGGGCTGACCGTTGTCGCCTTCGGCACGAGCACACCGGAACTTGTAGTGAGTTTAGGCGCTTCGTTGAACAATCAAGCCGATATTGCCATCGGCAACGTAGTGGGATCTAACATATTTAACATCGGCATCATCCTTGGGCTTACTGCCTTGCTCTGTCCGGTAAAAGTGAACCTTCAAGTCATCAAACAAGATTGCCCGATTATGATTGCCGCGTCGATCCTGTCATTATTTCTTATTACGAAGGGCGGCATATCACGGCCTGCCGGGGTTGCGCTTTTTGCCGCGCTCATCGCATACACGGGCTTTACTATTTGGTTGGCAAAGAAAGAGGCATCCCCTGAAATCGAACAGCAATTTCAGGAAGGGGTTCCTTCCCAATCAAAATTTTTGTATCGAGATGTATTGTTTATCGGCGGCGGGTTGTTACTCCTTGTCGCAGGTTCCCGTATTTTGGTCGTATCGGCCACGGACATCGCCCGTCTTATCGGAATTAGTGAGGCGGTTATAGCTCTTACAATAATAGCCGCAGGGACCAGTATGCCCGAGCTTGCCACCTCTATGGTCGCGGCATTACGACGTCAGCCTGATATTGCTGTGGGAAACATTGTTGGGTCCAATATTTTCAATATTTTTGGAATTCTGGGAGCGGCATCCATTGCAAATCCCCTATCGGCAACCGGAATAACAAGATTAGACCTGTTGGTAATGGTGGCTTTTTCCATTGTTTTACTGCCGCTTCTGTATACCGGGTTAAAGCTTCAGAGGTGGGAGGGGGCATTGCTGCTCATCGGATACGGGGCGTACCTATGGGTTTTGTGGCCTGCAAGCTGATCGCCATGTTTATCTAATGCATTCGTAGAAAGTCAGCATCACACAGGGTCAATGATTGCTAAAGCCCGCTCACTAAAAACTCACTTGGGTGACGGGCAAAAGGCCGTTCCCTGATGGAGATACGACCGACTTTCGTGATGGGATACCTGGAGCGGGGGATCATACGCAGCCTGCGCTCAATGCGGGGCGTATGACCCTGGCTAATGATTTCTTATCCGGCGCCGCACAAACTCCCACCCCGTTTATTATCGTGTCAACTGTCGGTATTTGATCCGGTGCGGCTGGTCGGCGGCCTTTCCAAGCCTCTTTTTCCGGTCAGCTTCATAATCGGAATAATTGCCCTCAAACCACAGGGCGGAGCCGTCTCCCTCAAAGGCGAGGATGTGCGTGGCAATGCGATCGAGAAACCAGCGGTCATGGCTGATAATGACGGCGCATCCTCCGAATTCCTCTAATGCCTCTTCAAGTGCCCGCATCGTGTTCACATCCAGGTCGTTTGTCGGTTCGTCAAGCAAGAGCACGTTGGCACCCTCCTTGAGGATGCAGGCAAGATGAGCGCGATTGCGCTCGCCTCCGGAAATCATGTTCACCTTTTTCTGCTGGTCCGTCCCCGAGAAATTAAATCGCCCAACGTAGGCCCTTGAATTAACTTCTCTTTCCCCCAGCTTGATCAGATCACTGCCCCCGGAAATCACTTCCCATACGGTCTTGTCCGGGTCGAGCGTATCCCGTTCCTGATCGACGTATGCGAGAGAGACCGTTTCGCCGACGGTAATCGTGCCCGAGTCGGGTTTTTCCCTCCCGGTTATCATTTTAAAGAGCGTCGTTTTACCCGCGCCGTTCGGTCCGATTACGCCGACGATGCCTCCCGCAGGGAGCGCAAAGGTCATACCTTCGAATAAAAGCCGATCGCCAAATCCCTTGCTCACATTATCCGCTTCAATAACGATCTTTCCGAGACGTGGTCCCGGTGGAATATATATCTCCAGATCTTTCCCCTGCTTTTCATGGCTCTGGTTCATGAGTGATTCATAGGCGTTGATACGGGCCTTCGACTTTGTCTGTCGCCCCTTCGGCGACAAGCCGATCCATTCCAGCTCCCGCCGCAAGGTCTTTTGCCGTTCCGATTCCCGTTTTTCCTCCTGTTGCAGCCGCTGCTGTTTCTGCGAAAGCCAGGAAGAGTAGTTCCCCTTCCAGGGAATGCCCTCTCCCCGGTCGAGTTCCAGAATCCACCCGGCAACATTATCCAGGAAATACCGGTCATGCGTGACGGCAATCACCGTCCCTTCATACTGCTGAAGATGACGTTCAAGCCAGGCCACCGTTTCGGCATCCAGATGATTCGTCGGTTCGTCCAGAAGCAGGATATCCGGTTTCTGCAAGAGCAGCCTGCAGAGGGCCACACGCCGCTTCTCACCGCCGGAGATAATCCTGACAGGGGTATCTCCCGGAGGACAACGCAGGGCATCCATGGCCATCTCCAGACGGGCATCGATATCCCAGAGGTCGCCCTGGTCGATTTTTTCCTGCAATTCACCCTGGCGCTCTATCAGATGATTCATTTCGTCGTCGGACATGGGCTCGGCAAATCTTTCGCTGATTGCATTGTATTCCCTCACAAGACCTACTGCTTCCTGCATGCCTTCTTCGACGACGGCCTGTACGGTTTTGTCGGGATCGAGCACCGGTTCCTGTTCGAGAAAACCCAGCGTATATCCCTGCGAGAGGACGGCCTTCCCGTTGTATTCCTCATCAACCCCGGCCATGATGCGAAGGAGTGAACTTTTCCCGGAACCGTTCAATCCCAGAACGCCGATCTTGGCGCCGTAAAAATAGGAAAGGGATATGTCCTTTAATACAGACTTGCTCTGGTAGAACTTACTGACCCTCATCATGCTATAAATAATCTTTTTCGTATCAATACTCATGGAAGACCCCTCTTGATTTTTAAAGTATGTCGGGATGACATTGTGCCGACCGTCTCTTTATCAGTTTGCCTCGCGGCCGACAACAGATAAAGAAGCCTGGACGAGACCACCAACAACTTAATTGGCCGTTATCGCATCCGCATCGCCGGGTCGGTTTCCCCTCATTCGGTTTCTATAATGATACCGCACTGCTCGCACCGGTAACGGATTTTCCCCTTATCTGCCGCTTCAATGGCATCAAAATCATAGTGCCTTCTGCCGTTTTCCTCAAAACACTCGGGGCAACAACCTCTGCTCAGTTCGTCGGCGTCGATGGCCAGATGGCAGTGCCGGCACCGCAGCACATTCTTCTTTTCCGGCAACAATACAAGGTTGGGATGCCTGCATGAAGTCATGTGAGATACCGTTTCTTTGGCTGATGGTTCGGGCGTGAGTGGGCGCCCCAGTTCTTTGTTCTCGATTGATCGGTTTGCTGTTTTTTTGTCCTGTGGTCCGCCAGGATATCCTTTTGTCTTTCTCTGCCGCGGTACGTTTTTTCCACAAAGCAGGGTTTTCCGCTGAAGGGATCACGCTGTGTCCAGTACATGAGGGTGGACCAGGTCGACGGTGTGGGCGTGAACACCTGAACCTGCTCGGGCAGGCACTGTAGGTCCTCGAGGGCAAATGACCGGAGCCGTGCCATATCGTCGTCGGTACACCCGGGATGGGCGGCGATGAGATAGTAGGTAAGAAACTGCCTCTTTTCTCCCCGTTTTGTAATGTCGAAAAAGAGTTCCCTGAAGGCGAGCAGCGTCTCTCTCCCCGATTTCCCCATTCTTTGCAGGACATGCTTTTCCGAATGTTCCGGTGCGATCTTCATCTGTCCCGAAACGTGATGCCGGATAACCTGCTTCAGGTATTCCGTCCCGTGTTTCTTGTCGGCCAGGATCAGGTCATGCCGTATCCCCGAGGCAATAAAGACCTTTTTAACGCCATTCACCGCCCGGAGCGCTTTCAGCAGCGACATCTGTTGTCCGTGATCCATCGTGAGCCGGGAGCATATCTTCGGGAAGAGGCATCGTTTGTCCGGGCAGCAGCCCTGCTTCTCTTTCCTGTCACAGTCGATGCCGTACATATTGGCCGTCGGCCCGCCTACATCCTGTATGATCCCCTTGAAGCGGGGGTGCAGTGTCAACGCGCGGGCTTCTCCCAGGATCGACGCCCGGCTGCGCCACGTCACCTTCCGTCCCTGGTGGACCGCTATGGCGCAGAAATTACATTCTCCGTAACATCCCCGATGAGTTGCGATTGAGAAGCCGATCGTTTCCAGGGCCTTCACCTCCCCCTGGTTCCGGCAGTAAGGGTGAAGCTCCCGTTCATATCTCAGATCGTGGACGGCATCGAGCTCCCCGCCGGAGAGAGCATACGCGGGAGGGGTCTGAATGAGATAGCGGTTGTCCTGCTTCTGCGCCAGCGGCAGGGCCGTCATGGGATCGTTGTTGCGATAAAAGAGGCGGAACATCTCCGTGAAGGCATTCTTATCCCGCGCCGCGTCCTCGAAAGACGGCAGTTCCAGACAGCCCTCGGGCACGGTGGGGGACGCATAGCAGATCCCCCGGATTTCGCGGGGGTCGCCCCCCGCTTTGAGACAGGCCGCCAGCTCGACGACGGAACGGTCCGCCATGCCATAGAGCAGGTAATCGGCCTTTGCGTCAAAAAGAATGGATCGTCGTATCGAATCGGACCAGAAATCATAATGGGCGATCCGTCGCAGGCTGGCCTCAATCCCGCCGAGAACAATGGGACTGGTTTTCTTGAAACAGCTCCTGATGAGATTGCCGTAGACAATGGTTGCCCGGTCGGGGCGGCGGTCGTTTACACCTCCCGGCGTATAGTCGTCGCTCCTGCGCTTCCGGCCCGAGGCGGTATAGTTGGCCACCATGGAATCGATGCAGCCGCCGGTCACGCCCCAGAACAGTCGGGGGTCCCCCAGCCGGCTGATGTCGTCGCCCGAGGCCTTGCCCGGCTGAGCGATAATGCCCACGCGGTAACCGGCATCCAGCAGGATCTTCCCGATGACGGCCACGCCGACGAAGGGCGAGTCGATATACCCGTCGCCGGTTATCAGGATGATATCGAGCCCGTTCCATCCGAGATCTTTCATCTCCTTGCGTGTGGTGGGAAGAAACATAGGAATTGTCCTGTAATCCGGGAGCCGCCGGGCGGCTCCGCTGCCGCATCAGGAGGCCGTTAAAAAACCTTCAGGATTCCGTGACATGAAGGTTCGGGCTCATCACGGTAACCGTACGACCGCCATACGCAACCATCTGGCCGTTTCTGATCTTGCATCGTTTCCTGTATTCGACAGTTCCGTCAACGCTGACCAGTCCGTTTTCGATTTCGATCTTTGCCATACCGCCCGTTCCACAAAGGCCCGATGCCTTTAACAACTTGTTCAGCTCGATATAGTCACCCGAGAATTCAAATGTTCCCATGCTATTTCCCCTGCGGTCCTCTCAGCGACTCAAAGAGGTATTCGAGCCCGTTCATTTTTATTTCATATACGGCGCGAAGCATATCACCCAGTTCGTCCTGGGGAAAGCCTTTCCGGGAAAACCAGACGACATATGATTCGGGAGGATCCACAAGATACCGGCCGGCATATTTGCCGTAGGGCATCTTTGCCTGAGCCAACTTCAATAGTTGGTGATAATCGGGATATACGGGTGTAGCCATATTTCTTCGACACGAAACAGTCGCCTATACTCCCAGGTAATCCTTCAATTTGCGGACCGCCTGTTTATGCTTCGACGGACTCATACGACCGATATTCAGGAGCTTCCACTTGACGGCGGGCAGGCCCTCGACCCCCTCGATCCCGATCAAACCCCACCGAGGCGTGCCTTCCTTGACGGATACGATGAATTGTTTTTCTTCGACGGTCAACCCTCTTGCTATCATGGCGACGAGTTCTTCCCCGGTCTTTTCCAGATCCTCGCAGGTTGCCTCTTCAGCGGTCATGCCTTGAAATTCGGTTTCAAAGACAGGCCGGATATCTCCGAACCGCGGATTGAGAATCTCTACCATGGGTCTGGCATGGCTGATCAGGTAAACGACAAACGCCTTCCGCATGGTAGCGCCGAAGGCCCCGTATCTGAGCAGCATCATGATGTCGAAGAGGTCCCGCGGGTGCTGGCGATCCAGGGCGGCACAGATTTTTCCCGCGTACAGTTCATCTTCTGACAGAACCTGGCATTCCACGGAAATCTTGAAGAGATCGTCGGCCCTCGGAGAGAGAACCCTTCTTGCGGGAGGAAATACGGAACCGCGTATGACCAGGTTCGGCTCGATCTTGACCATCGTCTCCTGCCGCCGCACGAACAATCCGCTGGACAAATCGTTTCCTCCGGTCTTCTTCGGAATGCCTCGCGCTCCGGGAATTGTGCCCTCGACGGCCCGGGATATCCGGGTAAGGGCATCGCTTATCTCACGCAGGGCGATATCCCTTTCCCCGATGGGAAGGTACACGAGGTCGATATCAACGGAGATGCGCGGGAGATCCCGGACGAAAAAGTTGATAGCCGTCCCTCCCTTGAGGGCAAAGGCGGCTTCTCTGTCGATCAGCGGAATGATCCGCAGGAGCAGTTCGGCCTGTCTGAAGAATACGGTATCCATCACGCAGGTATTTCCTCCCGATCGGCGGGGACCGTTATCCGGTATTTCGCGTTATACCGGCCATTCGGTACGATCATCCGCTTCCCTTTCCCGAGATCGACCTTTGAGACATCCAGTTTTGGTACCCAGGGATGCGCGCACCTCTCCGCCATGTAAAGGAACAGCCTTTTCACCTTCACGGAGCGGCATCCCGCCAAGAGATCCTGGACGACATCGGGACGAAGCGTGACCAGATTTTCCATGATCAATCGGGCTTCGTCGAATCCTACTTTCCCGGGCACGAGGTGAAGCATCTCCAAGGCCGCCCTTTCCGGCGCCGCTATCCTGACCGAAAAATCGCGCTCTTTGAACTCGGAAAATCCCTGTGCATAATCGGGTGGCACCATGTTCGTGCGGGTCAGGACCAATGTTACGCCGAAACGGTCTCCTGTAAACCAGGACGGTACTGTCAGCCCTTGGGGACCGTACAGAAAGACCTTATGTTGCCTCGCCGGCAGGTAATGGGCGTATCCTTGCAGTTCAAGGGCCGTTTTCCCCCCGGCGTGGACGGGAAGGGTAAGCTGACGTTGCAGGCTGTAAAGGGCGCCCAGCCAATCCACCATATCCCCGGAGCGTATGTAGGCACCCCTGCCGAACGATTCCAGCCACCCGCTGTTTTTATATTTCACCAGCAGATCGCGGCCGAAGCCGGAGGCATTCAGGTAGGAAGTAACGCCGGGAGTGCCGGGCGTCCACTGGCTTATAAGGCGGTTTATTTTTGTCTTACTTTCAGTACCCATAGTCGTCAAAAAACCATATTTTCAAACTATTGTCAAGGCAAAGTTTAATTATATTATATTTTGTTGACTCCAGGTCGTCAAATTGGAATATTAATAAACCTGTTAATAAGGGACAACGCCCCCTTTTCATGGGAAGGGTAGGATGGCCAGGAAAGAAAGAGGGAAGTGTTTGAATGCATAAGTAGCAAACCACATTGGCAAAAACGTACATTATCGCCCATTGCATTGCAATAAAAAGAAAGAGTCAATGGTAATAGCTGTTAGCGCACTTCAGAACTTGGCCGGAGATGAAATAATAATTTTAAAAATGGCCAATGGAGACGAAGAGCCTGCCACCGCATGTTGTTTTGACTTGTCAAATGCCTCTGCAAGAGTTTGAATTGCACTAGATAGTGTCCATCCGGAAACAATAAGTTTCTAGAATAATTGGAGAATGTGGCATTTTTTGCTTGCTTTTTTCAACGCATTTTGGCATCTTATTATAGCTATATATCCGAAACTATTGTTTAAT
>JAQULO010000042.1:0-9619 GCA_028718565.1 Syntrophales bacterium
GGCCTTTTTAATCATGACAACATGTCCGGAGAGGGCTGTTATGACATTCTTTCCCCCGTATCGGGACGACTTGAAAAGTCCCCTTAACTTTTCGACAAGGGCGTCATGATCCCTGATCAAACCGTTTTTTATAACCCCCCTCTCCAGGTCTACCTGCGAAAAACGTCGCAGTGACCACCCTTTCGGGGTGTCCTCCAGTTCAACAAGTTTGATGCGGCTTGATCCTATATCGACCCCCGCGACTTTCCTGCTTCCGGGAAACAGATCTTTGACTGAAAACATCCGGTCACCGCACCTAATCAATAAATTGATAGACCCTGTCGCCCTGCTTTACCATTCCGAGTTCCCTTCTCGCCACTGCCTCAAGGTAGAGCACGTCACTCTTGAGCAACCCTATTTCTCTTTTTAGATCACTATTCTCACTGACAATACACTCGTTAGCCTCTTCCAAGGCCACCTGTTTTTCCTTTAACATACGATAGTCCACAAGTCCCCTGTCTTCGAAGATTATAAGGAGGACCATGCCAATGAAAATTCCGAACAAAATTCTCCCGACCTTCATACGGCACCTCCTCCCCCTACAAAGGGGAACACCCTGCCTGCCAAAACAGCAACAAATATGCCATCTTGATCCTTATCGCCCTGTACACCGTTGTTTCAAGCATCGCACAATACTCCGGACATCCACAGAAACAGGGAAGGCATCCAGCATATACCCTTCAACCCATTAACAATAAAGGGGATTACCCCTCCACTTCGTTCGGAGCGACATCCCCTTTCGGCAACAGAACGCCAGCCATCACAATCAAGAATAAAAGGGGCCCGATGCAACATCTTATCCCTCTCTCCCCATGAAAACGGTGTTTTTCACCGGGTACAACAGTGCTTTTTATGTGATTACCAACTATTTACAAGATCAACGACCACGCGATACATAGTATCACGCACCGCCGGAAGGGAGAAGTTGCTGAGGTTCGCCCAAAAGGAATTCTCCCTTTTCAATCCAATCTTTTAGGATAACAGCTATCTCTCTTGCCTTATAATAACTGGACATGGGTGCGGTAGCGATGACCCTGCCGTCAAGTTTTATCTTACCGCTTCTCAGCTCTTTATAGCTTACCTCGCCTATGCTCTTTGCACTACCGTTCGGGTAGTCAACGCCATAGTCGTAGACCTGCGCATAGATATCTTCATCTTTCACGGCCGTATACCGAACCATCTCTTCATTAAGTATCGGTATGGGCACCCCTATCCCGACATAGAGGGACACCCCGTAGCCGAGCATGCTTGCCCCCACCAGCCACCGGGGGTCCATCTCCTTCAGGTTCCCTATGGTCGCCAGCGTCCCCGCTCCCTCCTTCGGAACACCATTTTCGCCCCTAAGCACATCCGGATTGTGCTGGGTGCCGGGCCAGGCCACAAACCCCTGGGCTCCACAGAGAAATATCCGCGTACCGATGCCGATGGTCTTAAAGTAAGGGTCATTCAGCAGGGGGCTGAGCTGTCCCGATGTGGAGTAGGTTGCGTTCGCCATGTCGGGCCTGAGCACGCCCATATAGGTGTAGATGGTCCGGTCGGACATGTTAACGGCACAGTTGTAATTCTGATAGGCGGTCCGGGGATTGAAGAGGAAAGCGTCCCTGAGGTCGTGTATCGTGATATTCTTTTCATGTCTGCGGGCGGGATAACAATCCGTACCGTAGGATTCAAGACGCAGTCGAATGGCCTTCCCCGCAACAAGATCTTCCAGGACATGCCCTCCGCCGTAGTTGAACTCGCCCGGGTGGATACTGTTGAGGGGATCTCCCTCAAACACTTCGGTGGCCCCGATATAACAGTCAACAGCGGCTATTCCTCCGTAAGCGGGAACACCATTGAGCCATACCTTCGAGGCCCGTATCTTGGGGGAGGTATGCCCAAAATTGAGGAATGCACCCGATGAACACATGGGACTGAAGGTTCCAGTCGTAACAACGTCCACCTCTCTGGCCGCCGCGACGTCTCCTTTTTTCCCAACGATATCTATGATCTCTTCTGCGGTAACAACAACGGCCCTACCCTCTTTTATCTTTTCATTTATCTCGTGATAGGTTTTATTGACCGTGTATTTTTTCATCTAATTGGCATCCCTTATGCACCGTACCATGCGTCGGAGATACACCAAATCAGTAAATAAAACAATAAAAAAACCCCTGCTATGGGAACAGACAGGGGTTTCGACATTGAATCAACCTGATTTTTCAACAATTCAGAGGACTTCCATGGTCATCCCGTGTGGCCGAACCCCCCTGTTCCTCTTCCCGTCGCCTCCAGGTCGTCGGCTGCTTCCCATGAAGCACGATACACCTTGT
Organism: Syntrophales bacterium; assembly: GCA_028718565.1. GTDB lineage: Bacteria > Desulfobacterota > Syntrophia > Syntrophales > UBA2210 > UBA6078. The sequence goes on from JAQULO010000042.1 coordinate 2,352, forward strand.
GGATAACCATCTGGGCAACACGATCACCCCTCTTGACAACAAAGGGCTCTGCGCCATGATTGATGATCAGGATCTTCACCTCTCCCCGATAGTCCGCGTCTATGGTCCCGGGAGAGTTCAACACAGTGACCCCCGCCTCCACAGCCAACCCGCTTCGTGGCCGTATCTGGGCCTCGTAGCCGGGGGGCAGCGCGACGGCAATACCCGTGGGTATCAACCCTCTCTCGCCGGGGAGCAGAGTCTTGTCACCATCCACCGCCGCAAAAATATCCATCCCCGCCGAGGCCTCCGTCATGTAACGAGGGAGGGAAAGATCCCCGCCATGCAACCTCTTAACGGAAATCGCCACTTTGCTATTCAAGGGCATCCTTCCTGCTCAATCGTATCTTCCCGCCCCTGTCGATCTCGATGACCTTGACGCGAACGGTATCACCCTCATTCAGCACATCGGTGACCTTCTCCACCCTTTTGTTGTCCAGTTGGGATATGTGCACCAGCCCGTCCGTACCGGGCAGTATTTCCACAAAGGCCCCAAAGTCGAGGATTTTTTTCACCGTGCCCTCGTAAATCCTGCCGATCTCGGGCTCTTCGGTCAGCGCCTTGACCATCGCGACCGCCCGGGCTGAGGATGCGCCGTCATTCGAGGCTATGGTAACCGTGCCGTCATCGTCCACGTTCATCGACACGCCTGTTTCACTGATAATATGCCGTATATTCTTTCCTCCGGTACCGATGACGTCCCGTATTTTCTCCTGCTTTACCACCATGGTGGTAATCCTTGGGGCATACGGAGAAAGATCTTCCCGGGGGGCGGTCATGGTTTCGTTCAACTTGCCAATAATAAAGATTCTGCCCTCCCTGGCCTGATACAGCGCATCTTTCAGGATATTCCCCGCAAGCCTGTCAACCTTTATGTCCATCTGTAGGGCGGTGATCCCCTTTTTCGTGCCGCACACCTTAAAGTCCATATCTCCAGCATGATCCTCATCCCCGAGAATATCGGAAATGATCACCACGTCATCACCTTCCTTTAAGAGCCCCATCGCAATACCTGCAACGGTATCTTTTACCGGAACACCGGCATCCATGAGTGAGAGAGATCCTCCGCATACCGTCGCCATGGAGGATGATCCATTTGAGGCCAATATCTCGGAAACAAGCCGGATCGTATAGGGAAACTCTTCATGCGTAGGGAGAAGGGGAAGCAATGCCCTTCGAGCAAGGGCGCCGTGTCCTATCTCTCTCCTTCCCGGACCTCTGATAGACTTGGCCTCTCCTACGGAGTAAGGGGGAAAATTGTAGTGAAGCATAAAGGATCTCATCTCTTCCCCACCTATAAAATCCAGCCTCTGTTCATCCGAAGAGGTCCCCAGCGTAAGGGCGACAAGGGCCTGCGTCTCTCCTCTGGTGAATAGCCCGGAGCCGTGTACCCTGGGGAGGATACCGACTTCGGAGGTAATCGTTCTGATATCGCTGCTGGACCGGCCATCTATCCTCCGCTTATCTACGAGGATCATGTTCCTGATGATCTCCCGCTCCAGATCTTCAAAGGCACCCCCGGCCTTGGAGTCACATCCGCCCTCGTCATGGCTCAGTTCCTCCACCATCTTTTTCTTGACTTCGGCCCTCTTTGTGTACCGCTCCAGCTTTCTCCCCTCGAGATAGGCCTCCCGGAGTCCCTCATAGGCAACATCTCTGACCCTCTTCCGGAGTTCGTCGCTGATCTGAACCGGCTCGAACCCCCTCTTGCCCTTACCAACAGCCTGGCAGATAGTGTCCTGAAGCTCGATTGCCGGCCTCATTGACTCCAAGCCAAAGCTGATGGCTTCAAGGATCTCATCCTCAGGGATCTCGGAGGCTCCTCCCTCCAGCATCACGAGATTTATATCAAAAGTTCCCCCTCCACCGGCGGAAGGAATTTTTCTTCCAACAAGAAACAGGTCCAGATCGCTCCCCGCCATCTGCTCGGCCGAGGGATTGCATACCAGGGCTTTATCCACCCTTCCCACCCGCACCCCTGCGATGGGACCTTTGAACGGTATATCGGACATACAAAGGGCCGCCGAGGTTCCAAGCATGGCTGCGACGTCGGAATCATTTTCATCATCCACTGAAAGCACCGTCGCAACTATCTGGGTTTCATGAACATATCCCTGGGGGAAAAGGGGGCGTATCGACCGGTCAATAATTCTCGAGGTAAGGATCTCCTTCTCGTTGAGGCGCCCCTCTCTCTTGAAAAATCCGCCGGGGATCTTCCCTGCGGCAAAGGTCTTCTCCTGGTAGTCTACCGTCAGGGGCAAAAAATCCAGCCCCTCTCTTTTTGATTTAAGGGATACCGCCGTCACAAGGACAACGGTGTCTCCATAGGTAACCAATGCGGAGCCATCCGCCTGCTCGGCGAGATAGTTCGTCTTGACAGACACATCTCTTCCCGCAAGAGTCGTCTTAAATACTTCTCTCATAGTATGTGGTTACTCCTTTATTTTTTTATCTTCTCAATCCGAGCCGTTTGATAAGTTCACGATATCGTTCTATATCTTTTTTCTTGAGATAATCGAGCATGCTCCTCCTCTGCCCCACGAGTTTCAAAAGTCCCCTCCGGGAATGATGATCCTTCTTGTGGGTCTTGAAGTGCTCCGTCAGATACTCTATCCTGCCGCTCAGAAGAGCAACCTGAACCTCCGGAGATCCGGTATCGCCCTCATGGGTCTGGAAATCAGTTATTATCTCCTTTTTTCTTCCTTCATCTAGCACAGCACCTATCCTCCCTTATCTATCGTTTCTTTAGTTAAGAACCCTTAAGATCTTGACCGCCTGCTGCCCGTCACTCATCAGAGAAAACTCCTCCGGAGAGAAAAACACCTTGGCAACAGCTACGATCCTGCCCTCTCTCGTAACAAATTTTATCAGATCCTCCCTCTCCGGCAAAAGGCTGCTTCTATCCCTCAGAATGCCGCAATCGGGTTGATACCCTCTTCTTATCCTGTCTGCGGTATCTTGATCAACAACAATCGTGCCCAGCCCGGGGAGCGCCTCAGCCAGAGGAATAATGTTTTTCTCAATAGCTTCGAGCCGTTTCCCGTCAGCGAGATCCTCAAGGGATATGGCGTCTTCCTGACTGAAACGGCCGCTTCGTATCCGCCTGAGATCAAAGAGGCAGCCTCCGCATCCCAACCTGTCCCCGATATCGGCACACAGCGATCGGATATAGGTGCCCTTCGAGCAGGACACATCAAAGGTCACATAGGGCATCTCTATTTCTATTACGCTGATATGATGTACAGTGATCTCTCTAAGGGGAGGCTCAACGTCAACCCCCTGACGTGTCCATTTGTAGAGGGGTTTGCCCCTGAACTTGACAGCGGAATATTTCGGGGCCCTCTGCTCTATCAGACCGACAAAACCTCCTACCGTCTCCCGTATCTCCGTTTCCTGGAGATGGGGCTCACATCGGGCTACCACCTCGCCTTCCCTGTCAAGGGTGTCCGTCCTGATGCCCAAGAGCATTGTGGCACGGTACTCTTTATCATCCTGTAAAAAGAACTGTGAGAGCTTCGTAGCCTCATTTATGCAAACGGCAAGAACCCCCGTTGCCAGCGGGTCGAGCGTTCCCGCATGTCCGACCTTCTTCGCCCCGAGCAGTTTTTTGACATCGCGAACGATATCATGAGACGTTCTGCCGGACGGTTTGTCAATGATCAATACTCCATCCATATTACAAGTTCTCTACATCGGGGGATCCTCGTTGCATCGACACCGCTATCGCATCAAGCACCATCCCCCTTACGGTTTCAAAATTTCCTTCAACCCTGCAGGCGGATGCATTCCTATGTCCCCCACCTCCCAGTGTGCCGGCAACCTTTTCCACATCGACGTCTCCCTTGGATCGCAGGCTTACCTTAAACCGGCATTCGGAAACCTCGTAACAGCAGACGGCAACTTCAACACCCTGTATCGAACGGACCGTATCGACAAGGCCCTCTGTGTGTTCCGGAAGCGCCCCTTCTTCGCGGAGCATCTCCTGCGTGACATAGACGACCCCCACCCTCCCCCCCTCATGCAATTGCAGGGTGTCCAGAATCTTCCCCATCAGTCGAATCTGAACAGCGGGTTTGGTCTCATAGATTTTTTGCGCTATGTATCGGCTGTCCGCACCCCTCTCCACCAGATCGGCCGCCACCCTGAAGGTATCGCCTCCCGTATTGGAATACTGAAAACTGCCGGTATCTGTGAGGATAGCCGTGTATATATTCGTCGCAATGTCTCCGGTAATCGCAATCCCCATATGCTTCAGGAGGCGATGAATCATCTCCCCCGTCGAACTTGCCCGGGAATCGGTCAGCAATATCTTTGAAAAGGTCCCGACGGAGGCATGGTGGTCAATATTCACGATCTTTTGTATAGAGCCTATTTTGCCCTGTTCATCCCCGACCCTTGCAATATCGCTGCAATCCAGGACGAAGGCCGCATCAAATCTGTCGACAACATCCAGGGAATGGACAATCTCCTCCGCACCGGGGAGAAATTCGTACACGGCCGGCGTCACATCCTGATTATACACGACGGCATCCTTCCCCATACCGTGCAGCACATGGTACAGAGCCAGCTCGGATCCCAGGGCATCGCCATCCGGTCTCACGTGTGATGCGATGAGAAAGGCGGTGCCGGAACGTATAACCTCGGCAATTTCATCAAACATCTTTTTCTATCTCCGCCAGCAGCCGGTTGATGCGATCTCCATATTCAAAAGACTCATCAAAAGTAAATAGAATTTCAGGGATATAGCGGAGCCGCAACCGTTTCCCCAGTTCCCTTCTCAGAAAACCGGAGGCCCGGTGCAGGCCTTTCATTGTCTCGTCACTACAGTCGTTCTGCCCCATCCGGACAAAAAAGACCCGGGCCTGGCGGAGATCATCCGTCACCTTAACACCGGTAACCGTTATTCCCTGTACCTGCGGATCATTGATCCGCCTCAACAGGATATTCGAAATCTCGGCATTTATGAGGTCGGCAACCTTGTCAGCTCTCTTGAAACTCATCGATTCCATGATCCCCAACCGCCATTCCAGGCATCAGAGATACTGTATGTCTCTATCGAGACATACACTGCGTCGGCCAAATTCAGCCCTTCTGTAAAATGCACAACCTTATACATCTTTGAATTTACAAAACCCCTCTCGTTTTTCACCACGCCAAACCCGATCCGGCATCTTTTTCAGTCGTCGTGTGCTCCCACCTCTGCCATGGAAACACGGCGACTGCTACAGTTTTCTGGCTATTGCCTCTTGTGTGTACGTTTCTATGACATCCCCTTCTTTGATCTCATTAAAACCTTCTATCCCGATACCACATTCGAAACCGGATAGCACCTCCCTGGCATCATCCTTGAATCTCTTTAGTGAAAGGAAAGTGCCATCATGAATCATCACCCCGTCTCTAAGAAGTCTCAACCGGGCATTCCTGACTATCTTGCCGTCGGTCACGCGGCTTCCCGCGATCGTCCCAACCTTTGACACCTTGAAAACCTGAAGCACTTCGGCACGTCCCTGAATGGTCTCTTCATATACTGGCTCGAGGAGCCCTTCCATGGCATTCCGTACATCCGAAATGGCGTCGTATATGACATCGTAGAGCTTGACGCTCACGCCTTCCTTTTCGATAATCTCCAAGACCCGTGAGTCAGGTCTGACCTTGAACCCTATGATGATCGCATCGGACGCCGACGCCAGCATGACGTCCGTCTCCGTGACCGCGCCCGCGGAGATGTGGATCAGTTTCAGTTTCACATCGTCCGTACTGAGTTTCAGAAGAGCCTCCGAAAGGGCCTCCACCGATCCCTGGACATCGGCCTTAACAATAACATTAAGTTCCTTGGCCCCCTCCTGGATCCTCGCATACAGCTCCTCAAGGGTTACCTTTGACGTTATGGAGAGCTCTTTCTTTCGTTCTTTTCTCGACCAATATTCACCGATGACCCGCGCCCTTTTGTCATCTTCTACACAAACAAAGTCCATGCCGACCTGTGGCACACTGGAAAAGCCTACGACCTCCACCGGCATGGAAGGCCCCGCCTCCGCAACCCTGCGCCCCTTGTCATCGGTCATGGCCCGCACCCTGCCATACTCCGTCTTGGAAACAACGGCGTCACCCTCTCTCAGGGTCCCCTCCTGGACGATGACCGTGGCGACCGGCCCCCTTCCCCGGTCAAGTTTTGCTTCAATGACAACCCCCCGCGCCAATCGGTCGGGGTCGGCCTTAAGCTCCATGACATCGGCCTGGAGAAGGATCAGCTCCATCAATTCCTCTATACCCGTCTTTTGCTTCGCCGAAACCTCCGCATAGATGGTATTCCCTCCCCATGCCTCGGGGACAAGCTCGAATTCCGAAAGCTGCTGTTTTATCCGTTCCGGATCCGCATTCGGCTTGTCGATCTTATTAACCGCAACGATGATGGGGACACCGGCGGCCCGGGAATGATTGATCGCTTCAATCGTCTGATCCATAACACCATCGTCAGCGGCAACCACAAGCACCACGATATCGGTTACCTGGGCTCCCCTCGCCCTCATTGCCGTGAAGGCCTCGTGCCCTGGCGTATCCAGAAACACGATATCCTTTTCGTTGATACGCGCATGATATGCGCCTATTGCCTGGGTTATCCCACCCGACTCGCCCCCTATGACATTCGTCTGCCGTATCACATCCAGAAGTGAGGTCTTACCATGATCGACATGGCCCATGATGGTCACTACGGGAGCCCTCGGCCTGAGACTGGCCGGCAGGGGCTCTTCCCTGTGTGTGATATCCTCATACTCCGCCCCGACAGATTCCACCTGATACCCGAATTCACCGGCAACGAGGGTCGCGGCATCGATATCTATCGACTGATTGATCGTAACCATCATCCCCAGCGAGACAAGCTTGCTGATCAATTCACCGGCTTTGATCCCCATTTTTCTGGCAAGGTCCCCTATCTGGATGGCATCTTCTATCCTTACCCTTCGCTTGATCGCCTTGGGGGTCGTAATCTCGGTCGCCTGTATCCGGGAGGTGGAGAGAACCTTCTCTTCCTTCCAACTCCTGCGCGCATCCTCGGATTTCCCTCTTCTGGTCCGTTTCCCCTTCTTTTCGAACTGTTGTTTAAGGAAGGTCTTCTTTTTCCGAACATCCTCTCCCACATGCACCTCAACCGGCTTCTTTATCTTATGCGATGGTTTCGGCAGCGCTTTCTCATCTCTTTTGGCCTCAGGTTTGGCCTCTTGAGGCGG
>JAQULO010000042.1:9719-19947 GCA_028718565.1 Syntrophales bacterium
TAAGGAAGGTCTTCTTTTTCCGAACATCCTCTCCCACATGCACCTCAACCGGCTTCTTTATCTTATGCGATGGTTTCGGCAGCGCTTTCTCATCTCTTTTGGCCTCAGGTTTGGCCTCTTGAGGCGGTCTGCTCGACTCCCTCCGTGGGGACATAACCTTCTCTGCCGGGGGCACAATCTTCTCTGCCGGGGGCATAATCTTCTCTGCCGGGGGCATAATCTTCTCTGCCGGGGGCATAATCTTCTCTGCCGGGGGCATAATCTTCTCTGCCGGGGGCATAACTTTCGTTTCTTTTTTTACAGCCGCCCGGACGATTATTGCGGAAGTCCTGCGCGGTTTTTTCTCCGGCATCCCCCTCTTTCCTTTTTTCTCATCTTCTCTTTCTTTTCCCGTACCTTCGGCTGGGGCAGCCTCCCGAGCCGCCGCTCCTCCCGCCGCCTCCTTTAGCGCCCCTTCAATCTCCGGTTGAGGTTCAGATGGGATCTCCTCGACATCGGAAACCTCCTGCCGTACTGCCCTCCTTCTGATGACCGTCCTCTTAACCCGCTCTTCTACAATCGCGTCCTTCTCTCCCAGGGCAAACTCTTTTCGCACCCTTTGGACATCGGCATCTTCAAGGGAACTGGAATAGGCCTTGACGGCTATTCCGAGTTTCTCCAGTCGTGTGATAAGATCTTTGTTTTCTATGCCGAGCTCTTTGGCCAACTCGTAGACTCTTATTTTGGACATTATGGGAACTCCTGATTGCCTCGTCGGCAGCATACGGGCAGTTTTTAAATATCTTTAGACAGGCTCTCGTCGTTTTCGCTATTGATAATCTTCTTTGCCTCTTTAATCCAGGCGGTTGCCTTTTTTTCGCTGACTCCCTTTATGGAACTGAGCGCCTCGGGTTCCGCCGAAGCCACCATTGCAACGCCTTTAAATCCTTCCCCATAGAGAAGATCGGCCGTACGTTCTCCTATGCCGTCTATCTTCATCAGAGATTCAGACCCTTTCTTTTCCGCTTCCGCTACACCGGCCTCATTTTTGACATCAATCTTCCAGCCGGTAAGCCTGGCGGCCAATCTAACATTCTGGCCAGCCCTCCCAATCGCCAGAGAAAGCTGATCATCCGGTACGATGACCTCCATGGTTCGGGCCTCTTCATCCATGAACACCCTGTCCACCTTGGCCGGTGACAGGGCATTGCATATATACCTCACCGGGTCCTCGGAACAGGGAACAATGTCTATCTTTTCCCCTCTTAGCTCCTGCACGACCCCCTGCACCCGTGATCCTCTCATGCCAACACACGCTCCGACCGGGTCGATGTCTCTGTCCCCCGACCGGACGGATATCTTTGTCCTATTTCCCGGTTCCCTCGCTATATTGACAATTTCTATCAATCCCTCGGATATTTCGGGAACCTCCATTTCGAAGAGGGCCCTGATAAGACCCGGGTGTGTCCTGGACAACAGTATCTGAGGACCCTTGGATATCCTCTTGACATCGTATATATATGCCCGTATCCTCTCCCCTCGCCTGAAAGATTCCCTCTTTATCTGTTCCGAAGGAAGGATAATCCCCTCCGACATGCCGAGGCTGACAATGATGCTCCCCCCCTCGAATCTCTGCACAAAACCATTGACAAGTTCGCCTTTTCTGTCTTTGTATTCCTCGTAGACATTGTCACGCTCGGCATCCTTGACCTTCTGAATGATAATCTGCTTGGCCGTCTGAACGGCAATCCTCCCGAAGGTGTCCGTCTCTATCTTTATCCCGAGGCTGTCCCCCAACTCCGCATCTTCATCCAGGGTCTCTCGCGCCTCTTCCAGGGATATCTGCGTGTCGGGATTCAAAACGTGCTCCACCACTGTCTTAAACAGGAAGGTCTCCATCTCTCCCGCTTCTTCGTTGTAATTCACCTCAAGATCCAGGTCCAGCCCCAGTTTCTTTCGTGCGGCGGTCAAAACGGCTGTTTCCAACGCATCTACGATTATTTCCTTGTCTATGCCCTTTTCCTTTCCCATCTGTTCGATGAGACGTGTAAGATCTGGCGACATGTTACCGGTCCTCCAAGCTCAAATTGACGGCTTCGTGAAAAAATCACCTCTCCCGATACATCGGGATGCATACCGCCACACAATCCCGACCTTCTGAAAAAGTGTCAAAATTCATATTCAATGTTCGCTTTTACCACAATACTGCGCGGTATGGTATACACCCTACCCCCTACATCTATGATAAGGCTCTTTTCTCCCTCGTTCTCAACAAATTCAATCAACCTGCCCTTGAAATTCTTCTTTCCTTCCACCTTTTCGGCAACGCTGACTCTGACCGCGTGTCCTTCGTACCGGACAAAATCACGATCCTTCACAAGTGGACGATCAAGCCCGGGCGATGATATTTCCAAATTGTAAGGACCGGGAGGGGTCTCGTTAATATCGAGCAGATCCCCGACCTCACCGCTTATCATGGCGCAATCATCGAGGGTCACACCCCCTTCTTTGTCGATATAAATCCTGACTGTCCAGCTGGATGGCCCCTTGAGGCATTCTACGTCAACCAGTTCCATCCCTTCAGATTGGGCAACCGGTTCAACCAGCTCCATTATCTTTTCACGGTATGTTAGTCCCGCTTCGGTCATTGTGCCCCTCAAAAAATAAAAAAAGCGGGCAGAGCCCACTTCTGGTCGTTCCTCTAACATAACTAAGCTTCTCTTGCAACCGAAAAGAAAAGAGTGGAGCGGGCGATGGGATTCGAACCCACGGCATTCAGCTTGGGAAGCTGACATTCTACCCCTGAATTACGCCCGCTCGGCAATTCTGTACACGGTGATCTAGGCGACCGTGCGTCTTTTGTCAAGCGTTTTTTGTTCCTGTTTTGCGAAGCCGCACCGTTATAGATCTTCCGTGCGCCTCAAGACCTTCAATCTCGGCAAATCTGACCGCCTTGGGACCGTAGGATTTAAGGGCCTTCTCGGAAAAGGAGAGTACGCTCATCCTCTTGATAAAATCATAGACTCCGAGGGGTGAAGAGAACCTCGCCGTCCCCCCCGTGGGGAGGATATGATTCGGGCCGGCGATATAATCCCCCAGGGCCTCTGGAGTATGAGGCCCCAGGAATACCGCCCCTGCATTCGTTATCCTGCCCAGGAGGGCTTTGGGGTCCTCTACAATCAGTTCAAGATGCTCCGGTGCCAGGTGGTTCGCGATATCTATCGCCTCATCGATATCGGTGGTTACAATCGCCGCGCCATAGTTCTTCAGAGCCTCTGCGGCCACCGGGCTTTTCAGGTCCCGAACCTGCCTCCGGGTCTCGGCGGCAACCCTCACAGCACACTCTCTGTCAGGTGTCAGAAGAATGACACCGGCCATCGGGTCATGCTCCGCCTGTGATAACAGATCGGCGGCAACCACGTCCGGACGTACCATGCCGTCAGTGATAATGACGATTTCACTGGGGCCCGCTATCATATCGATCCCAACCTTGCCATAGACCATTCTCTTAGCGGTGGCCACATAGATGTTGCCGGGACCGACAATCTTGTCCACCCGCGGGATGGACTGTGTTCCACAGGCAAGCGCTGCTATGGCCTGGGCGCCGCCCATCCTGAAAACACGGTTCACACCGGCCAGCCTGGCAGCAACAAGTATCAGGGGATTTATCTGCCCCCCCTTCGCGGGGGAAACAAGGATAATCTCTCCGACACCCGCGATCCCGGCAGGGACTGCGGCCATCAGCACCGTGGACGGATAAGTCGCCCGGCCACCCGGCGCATAGATGCCGACACGGCTGATGGGACGAATTATCTGCCCGAGTTCTATCCCTTCATCATCGGCGTAGAACCACGACTCCGCACGCTGCCGTTCGTGGAAGTCCTTTATTCTTTCCGCGGAGAGCTTGAGGATTTCCACATCGCCGGGATCGATCTCGCCGAATGCCGCTTCTATTTCATTCGGAGAGACCTCGACCGTACGGGGGGTAAGAAGCATGCCGTCAAACATTTCCGTGTATTCAAAGAGTGCCGTGTCTCCCCTCGTCTCAACGTCATCCAGGATCCCGGCAACAACATCCTCCACGTCCTTCGGGACGCGGTTCCGCCGGTTTATGATGCGGGCGAGCTCCTCGGCGAACGAACGTTCCTGCGTGCTTATTACCCTCACGTTTTCCCCTTCACCCTCCTGATATCGGCCCCAAGAGCGGACAGCTTCTCTTCGATATGTTCATATCCCCGGTCTATGTGATAGATCCGGGAGATCTCGGTTGTCCCTTCGGCAACCAGACCGGCAAGGATAAGCGAGGCGGAGGCCCTCAAGTCCGTTGCCATCACCGGAGCGCCGCGAAGACAGGAGACACCCCTGACAATGGCGCTGCTCCCGTCAACGGTTATGTCCGCCCCCATCCGTATCAGCTCATTCACGTGCATGAATCTGTTTTCAAAGACGGTCTCTTTGATGATGCTGGTCCCGCCGCCCAGAGACATCAGCACCATCATCTGCGCCTGAAGGTCCGTGGGAAATCCGGGATAAGGGAGAGTCTGTACGTCCACACTGGTTATATTCCCGTCGCTCACAACCCGCAGCCCCCCCTCTACGGGAGTAATCTTCATACCCGCCTCACTCAATTTGGCTATGACCGTGTCAAGGTGGTCCGGTCGACACCCCAGGATGTTGATATCCCCACTGGCGAATCCCGCTGCGATCATATAAGTCCCCGCCTCGATCCGGTCGGGAATAATATCCGCCTCGACCGGGTGGAGGGCATCAACACCTTCGATCTCTATAACATCGGTCCCCGCGCCCTGGATCTTCGCCCCCATGCCGGTCAGGACATCGGCAAGGTTGACAATCTCCGGCTCACTGGCCGCATTTTTAAGGATCGTCGTCCCCTCGGCCAGGGTGGCGGCCATCAGTATGTTTTCGGTTCCGGTCACCGTCGATATGTCAAAATACATGGTGGCGCCCTTGAGCCTGGGGGCGATGGCCTCCACGTATCCGTCGCGAAGCTCTATCTCGGCCCCCATGGCCCGCAGTGCCTTGAGGTGCAGATTCACCGGTCGGGCGCCTATGGCGCATCCCCCCGGAAGCGAAACACGCGCCCTTCCAGTCCGCGCCACGAGCGGACCGAGAACAAGGATAGATGCCCTCATCGTCCTGACAAGATCGTAGGGGGCCTCATGGCTCGTGATCTTTCCCGCATTGATCCTGAGCGTCTCACACCCTTCGACCTCGGCCCCGAAACCGGTCAGGAGTCTCTTGATCGTTCTGACATCGGCAAGATCGGGGACATTATGAAAGGTATTCCAACCATCGGTCAGGAGTGAAGACACGAGAACCGGAAGCGCCGCATTCTTGGCGCCGCTGATGCGGACATCGCCGTGCAACCTTCTGCCTCCCTGCATGACAATCTTATCCAATGGATCAACCCTTCTTTCTCGCCAAAACAACCCTGTCTATCCCGGCATAATCGCGGCGGAAGGTAATATCACAGTAATCGTTTTCGTGCAGTATTTTCTCGAGGGCATTCCTCTGTCCCGCTCCCAGCTCCATAGCCAGCCAGCCAGCCTCCGCCAGGAATTGCCGTGCGCCCTGTGCCAGCCTGCGGTGAAACTCCGTTCCATCCGGGCCGACAACAAGGGCCCGGCGGGGCTCGTACTCCCTTACCTCCGGGGCAAGCAGGTTGAATTCCTTCTCGGAGATGTAGGGGGGGTTTGAAACGATTATATCAAATGTCCCCACAGCAGGATGGAACAGATCCCCGCACAGGAATGAAATTTTCTCACTTACGTTATTGTTCAGGGCGTTTCTCCCGGCAACCGCAAGTGCCTCCAGGGAACAATCCGTGGCCGTGATGGAAACCTGTTCTCGTTGAGAGGCAAGCGCGACGCTGATCGCCCCGCTTCCCGTCCCGATCTCCAGTATCCGGACCTCCTCCCGTCCGAAGAGTTTCAGCACCTCCTCGACCAGGATTTCCGTGTCGGGTCTCGGTATCAGGACATCCGGTGTGACCTCAAAGGCGAGCGACCAGAACTCCTTCTCACCGGTGACATAGGCGACCGGCTCCCCCTGCATCCTCCTCGCGACCAGAGAACGGAACCGCTTCACCTCCGCGGAAGAAAGCTCTTTCTCCGGATACGCATAGAGAAACTGACGATCCCTGCCGATACAATGCGCAAGGAGGACCTGTGCGTCCAGCCCGGGAGTGGAAACCCCTTCAGTACAAAACCCGCTCTCTGTCTCCTCCAGGAGTTGAGAACAATTCATCCCATAATACCCTCCCGGAAATCGAGCGGGCCCTTTCTCTTTTTCACTGCCAGACCTTTCATCGCATTAAGGACACAACATCGCCTTTCTCACCCAAACCCCTCCCTGGTGATTTTTTGTATCCTAAAAACCCGCTCATTGCAATATCCACCACATCGTTCTTCAATGGTTGACCCGTCACCTGTGGCGGAATCCTCGCCAGGCCCTGGTGTGTATACGGGCGCGAATAACAGCAGCGAGGCTGGATCGGCGAGAGCCTTGAAGAAACAAAAAGAGGGAGGGAATTTCTTACGAATTCCCCTCCGACAAAGAAACATTATTGATATTCGGATGCTGTGAGTGCCGTCTGGGAGACGCTTGGCCGTGGTCCGCGAGGCAAGACGTCACTCCCCGATCCGGGATCGGCCAGTCGCATGTCACCCATATCCATTGGGTGGTCGGCATACTTCTCATGTTCAAAGAGCCCCTCAATGCCGATCTACTCGTGCAAAACAAATCGCCGGTCACGCGTGTTCACCAGAAAATTATTCGTGACCTGCCACCTCCTGTTTATTCTTGAGCCCCGCTATCATGGTTTTTATCCCTTCTTTAACATCGGACCGAATTCTCTCCTCCCTCATCGATTCGGCCCCTACGAAGAGGTGCAGCGATATAATCCCGTTGAGGAGCCCCCACAGGGCATTCTTCATATTTTTAATAGCCGGTTTCTTCAACAATAGTTCTCCCGTAGAAATACCATACTGAAGAATCTTTTCAATAAGTGAAATCATCCGGTTCATCTCCCCGACAATCTGTCTTCGGACCTCACTGGACAAACTGAGATTGTCCGCCTGAAGCGCAAAATGCATCATTATTCTGAATTGCTCCCGCTCCTTCATAAAGATATTAATATATGCATTGGCAAAATCGAGCAACATATCCGCCGCAGGTTTCCCTTCTTGAAATATCTGAGAGATTTTTTCATGAAAGAGTTCTACGTCGTTCAGGAGGATCTGCGCATATATCTCCTCCTTGCTGCTGAAATAGAGGTAGATGGCTCCCTTGCTAAGCTCTGCTTTCTCCGCAATACTTGCAACGGTTACGGCTTTAAAACCGTTCTCAATGAAGAGCTTCTTTGCAGCCATGAGAACAACCTGCCTTCTCTGTCCTTTTTCTCTCTCCCTGCGGCTTTCAGGTCCCAGCATTGTTATTTCCTTTATTGGAACTTTCTATCATAAACTTAGTCTCTTACGCTTCATCACGGCACAAAAACGGATAAAGGTCAGATTATGACCAAGAGTCATATTCTCGCTCCTTTTAAGCAAGATGCGGAACCATGTCAAGAAAAAATTTCGCTCCTGAACTTAATGGAGACTCTGGCAGGCAGGCTCGGCGATGGTCCTTCCGATCTTAAGGACATCGATATCTGGAATTACGGCAAGTTTTATCCGTAGCTGCACTTTCAGGGGGTCGATCCCCTCCAGAGACGTCACTGTTTTCACGACTACTTCTTCCTCCCAGCGCTCCCAGAAACTAACCGTCACCGAAACCCGAAAAGCAAAAATAATGTATAACTCCACCATTATATTTGTTATAGTTCTCTCGTTTGTGGGATCTTATTTTCGCACACAACAAGGAGAGGGATATGGGACTACGAGCCAAGATACTGTCAGGCTTTTTGATCCTGTCTACCATGTTACTGGTAGCCGGTATATGGTCGATATACGAATTGAGTACCATCGGCATATCCGTCCAGAAGATCCTGGATGATAACTACAAGAGTGTCAATGCCGCGAAATCGATGATCGAAGCGCTCGAAAGGGAGGACAGCGGTATACTGCTCCTGCTCCTGGGCAAACGGGAAGAGGGGCGGGCGATTATAGACTCCGCCGACGAGTCATTCCAGAAGGCGTACGAGACGGCTCGAAGCAATGTCACGATTTCCGGAGAGGAGGACTACGTCAACGAAGTCATGAACGCGTACGATACGTACAGGAATCTGTGGCGCCAGTCCGTCGTCGGGACCACGCGTGAAGGGGACCTAAACTGGTATTTTCGCGACACCCATTCGGCGTTCCGGAAGGCAAAACTCGCCGCCCAAAATCTCATGACGCTCAATGATCAGACGATGTACCGGATGGCGTCCAACCTGGAAAGCAGGGCCCACCGGGCGACCATGCCGGGGGTCATTGCCGTTGCCTCGGCGTTCATATTTGCGATCATCTTCAGCTTTCTGATCAATCTCTTCGTCGTAACTCCCATCATCAAACTCACCGACGGCATACAGCATTACCTCGACTCGGGGAGACCGTTGGACGTGAGGATCGAAACCAAAGACGAACTCTCAAACCTGGTTTCTTCGGTCGAAGCCCTGATCGCGCGATCGAAACAATGAGAAGACTCTCATGAGACTACACATCGTTCTCAGATACATAGGGGTTGTCCTGCTGCTCAATGCGGCCTTCCTCTTCATCTCCGCTACGATCTCCTTTTTCAACGGGGATTCGGCCCTCTTTCCGCTCGGGTACACCTGTCTCATATCCGCGCTCTTCGGGGTGTTTCCGTTCATCTTCGTCCCGTCGACGGAAGAGATTACCAATAAGGAAGGGTTCACCATCGTCGTGTCGAGCTGGCTCTTGTCCTGTCTGATCGGAATGATCCCGTATGTCCTGTGGGGGGGTGAATTTACCGTTACGAACGCATGGTTTGAGAGCGTCTCTGGGTTTACCACCACCGGTTCCTCCATCCTGACCGATATAGAGGCGCTTCCGAAGGGCCTCCTCTTCTGGCGATCGGCTACCCACTGGATCGGGGGCGTGGGGATCATCATCTTCGTCCTGTCGGTTCTGCCTTCTATGGGCAAGGTGGGGATGGTACTCTACCGGGCGGAGACATCATCACCTCTCGCCGCCACCAACTTCAGGTACCGAACCACAAAGACACTACAGATCATCATGTTCATCTATGTAGGGCTGACGGCACTGGAGACCCTGGCTCTGATGCTATGCGGCATGAACCTGTTTGATGCGATCAACCATTCCTTCGCCACCATCGCCACCGGGGGATTCTCGACAAAAAATCTTAGTATCGCATATTACAGAAGCGCTCCGGCTGAAATCGTGATCATGGGTTTCATGATCCTGTCGGGGATCAATTTCGGGCTCCTTTTCGTGACATTTATGGGAAATATCTGGGCACTGTTCAGGTCGACAATCGTCCGATTCTACCTCGTCGCCCTTTTCTCAGGTGTTGCACTGACGGTTTTCAACATTCACGGTACGGTATTTGCGGGCTGGATGGAGTCCCTCCGATACGCGGCGTTTCAAGTAATTTCCATCGGTACCTCAACGGGTTTTGCAACGACCGACACCACCATCTGGCCCCCCTTCTCTCAACTGTTGATACTGTTTTTCACCTTGCAAGGCGCGTGCAGCGGTTCCACCTCGGGAGGAATCAAGGCCGATAGGTCGGTTTTGCTCTGGCATGCAATCCGGAAGAGGATCAAAAAAGTCGAGCACCCCCGCGCCGTTGTGAAGGCGAAGATAGATACAGTGGTTATTGACGAAGACGTTCTTGAGGCAGGTCTTCTGTACATACTCCTGTACCTCGGCATCGTGTTTGTCTCGAGCCTTATCATATGCGGTATGGGGATTGACATCATGACGGCCTTTTCCGCGTCGGCAGCCACGATGGGGGGTGTGGGTCCCGGGTTCGGTCTGGTCGGTTCGGCAGGCAACTTCAGTCAGATTCCCGAACTGGGAAAATGGGTGCTGACCGGCGATATGCTCCTGGGACGACTCGAGATATTCGGGTTGCTGCTGTTTTTCTTACTGAAGAAATGGAAATAATATCGACCTTGCAGCAAAGGGTGCCCTCCCCCCAGTTGACTCATAATAAAATGTTACCGAAGGGGAAGCGATAGGAGGTAACGTTGACTCATAAAGAATGTTACCCATGTTTGTTATTTATGGAGAAAATCTTCCTCATTTTTTTATCCATAGTT
>JAQULO010000043.1 GCA_028718565.1 Syntrophales bacterium
CTTGTTTGGACCGAGGACTCATGATTATCCCTCCTTTTGGAAGTCGATGTTCGGTAACATCGAATTATGAGTCAACGATCCTTTTTATTCACCTCCTTCGGTAACATTTAATATGAGGCAATTCGGTCCCGGCACAAGGGCTTGTAACACCAAACTATATATGTTACAACCCCCCCGAGTATTTTGTCTGCTGGTTACATTTCTACCGCGTGTAGATGATCTGTTGTGTGATCCATGTGTGGTATCTGCTCTTTGTACCTTTTGCGTATTTTTCTGTGATCCTTGTTCTGTTTTTCAACAGGGGGGCGGTGGTGCCTTGAGATCGACCCCGTAGCAGCGCGTAAAGCCATCCCCCATCTTTTGAATTCGGCAGTCATTATGGGGGACAGATGACCAAGCGCCGCACGATATTACGAGTCGGCAATCTTTCTATACGGACGGAACTTTTTCTTTTGAGCTTGACCGGTATGTTGGTCTTGGTTCTGGCGGCTGCGGCGCTGATCGTTAACGAGCAGAGAAAGGTCAAAGAAAATCTTGCCGAGGAACTCTCTTCCATGGCGGACGTGGTTGCCCTCAACAGTGGAGCCGCCATGTCGTTCAACGATGAACGGGTGGCCCGGGAAAAGCTGGGCTCTCTGTCCGTAAACCCCGATGTTGTTCTTGCGGTTCTGTACGATAAAAACTTTCAAATTTACAGCACATACAAACGGAGTGGGATAGACGCGGAGGCCCTTATCGTTGGGCTGCGCACCGTCTATCCTCACTGGTGGATGGTCCTGCAGGAAACGAAGAAGCAGGGCGGTTTTACCCGCGTGTCCGACAGCCACATGTATGTCATACGGCCTGTCCTCGCAAACAAAACGTTCGTCGGCGCCATTCTCCTGGTTTACGACATGAAGCGCGTGCACAGGGGGCTGGAGGCCTACTATATCGTTATTGGATCTGTGGGGATTGTTACGATCGTGCTTGTGGTCTTTTTGTTAAACAGGGGCCGGAAGATCATTGTCGATCCGTTGGTTGAAATGATGCAATCCACGAGTGCGGTGACCAGGGGAAAAAATTATTCCGTTCGGATACGGAAACGGCGCGATGACGAACTCGGTGTCTTGATCGACCTGTTTAATGGCATGATCGGGGAGATTCAGATTAGGGACGAAGAGTTGCGGGAGTACAGTTCCGGTCTTGAAAGGATGGTTGCGTCCCGCACGGAGAATCTCTTACAGGCCAAAAACAATATGGAGATGATGGTGGTTCGTCTCGAAAAGGCCAAGGAAGAGGCCGAGGAGGCCAGCCGGGTGAAATCCCAGTTTCTGGCAAACATGAGCCACGAGATTCGCACACCGATGAATGGTGTCCTGGGTATGGCCGAGCTGTTGTTGAAAACAGATCTTGCCGATGAACAGCGCCGGTTTGCCGAAATCATTCAGAGGTCGGGTGAGTCGCTCCTTGAAATTATTAATGATATTCTCGACTTTTCTAAAATAGAGGCAGGAAAATTTGAGCTCGAACAGATTCATTTTAACCTGCGATTGCTGATTGAAGATGTCGTTCAGTTGCTCGCTCCACGGAGCAACGCCAAAGAGCTTGAACTGGCCGTTCTTATCGCCGAGGGAACGGATATCTTTCTCAAGGGAGATCCCACCCGGCTTCGACAGGTTCTCAATAACCTTGTGAGTAACGCCATCAAATTTACGGAAAAGGGGGAGGTTGTCGTTCGAGCTTCTACGACGAGGCGTGAGGATAACCGGGTGACACTGAATCTGTCGGTCCCTGACACGGGGGTCGGGATCAGCCGGGAAGACCATCGGAAACTCTTTAAACCCTTCTCCCAGGTTGACGGATCTACAACCCGTCGATATGGTGGAACGGGACTCGGCCTGGCAATCTCCATGGAAATAGTCTCATTGATGGGGGGCGTTCTGGATTGTGAAAGCGAACCGGGAAAAGGCTCGACCTTCTTTTTTACCGTGGATCTCGGAATAAGCCCTGAAAAGGAAAGAAAAAGATCTTTCCCCAAATTTGCCGGGTTGCACGGACTTCGGGTCCTCATTATCGATGACAACGCAACGAACCGGGAAATTTTCAACCGACAGACGGCTTCATGGGGGATGAAAAGTGACAGCGCCAGAGGAGGAGCCGAGGGACTCAAAAAACTGGTTTCGGCTGGGCAGAGAGGAAAACCATTTGATCTGATCCTCCTTGATATGGATATGCCGGGTATGGGTGGACTGGAGGTGGCTCAAAGGATAAAGACTGATCCGGCCATAGCCGGTGTCCGGGTGGTAATGCTCACCTCGCTGGGATTACGCGGTGATGCAAAAATAGCCAAAGAAAGCGGCGTCCTGGCTTATCTGACGAAGCCGGTTCGTCAGTCCGACCTGCACGCTTCATTGCTGAAGGTGATGGACTGCAATCCGAAGGATGAATTACAACAACTCATCACCCGACACACCATCGCTGAAGAGGGTCGAAGATTTGATATCCATGTCCTCGTGGCGGAAGATAGCGCAACGAACAGGGAAGTTGACGAGGCCATGCTCAGGACATTCGGTTGCCGGGTAGACATTGCCTCGAACGGCGAGGAAGCTCTGGATGCCTTCGCCTCGTCGGGTGGGTATGATCTTATCTTTATGGACTGTCAGATGCCCGTGTTGGACGGGTATCAGGTCACAACTGCGATTCGGGCTCTGGAAAGAGAAAAGGGCCTGGGAAAGAGGACCCCTATTATCGCGTTGACGGCACACGCCCTTGAAGAAAACCGGGGAAAATGCCTGGAAGCCGGGATGGACGATTATATGGTAAAACCCTTTGCGCTCAAGCAGATGCTGGCCACTCTGGAGCGTTGGTGCGGTGACCCTGAGAGGGTCAAAACCGGAGAGAAAGAGAAGGGTGATGTTACGGTCTGCGGTCCCTCGGAGGAAAAAGGCCCTGGCCACGAGGGCTCATCTCCCATTGACAGAAGTGTGCTGTGCGGGCTTCAGGACCTTCAGGTTGAGGGAGGGCCGAGTCTTGTTAAAAGGGTTGTTGATGCCTACCTGACTGACTCGGAGCCCCTTATATCACAACTGAAAGAGGCTCTTTCGGTGAATGATGGGGAGGCCTTGCAACGGTCTGCCCATAGTCTCAAATCAAGCAGTGCCAATGTGGGGGCTCTCAGGCTTTCTGAAATAAGCAGAGAGCTTGAAATGAATTGCAGAAATAATTCCCTTGAGGATGTGGCGCGTCTCGTTGCTGCCATTGAGTCGGAATTTATGAAAGCTAAGGAAACCCTGCAAAAGGAGAACGATTCCAGATGATCGATAAAAAACGGGCAAAGAGGAATCCATTGGCGATGGTTGTGGACGATGACCACTCTCTGTGCATAGCCATGTGTGCGGCACTCATGAAGGCCGGTTTTGATGTGATCGAGGCTGAGGACGGCCGCCGTGGAATCTCTCTCTTCCGGTCCGAGAGACCCGATCTTGTCTTGCTGGATGTCGTAATGCCGGAGATGGATGGGTTTGAAACGTGTGTCGCTATTCGGAAACTCCCCGAGGGGGCATATACTCAGGTTCTGATGGTTACCGGTCTGGATGATGCCGATTCCATAAAAAGGGCCTTTGAGGTCGGCGCGGACGGTTTCATAGCCAAGCCCGTTAACCTGGTGATGTTGAGTCACCGGGGAAGGTACATGTTACGCGCCGGCCAAGCCTTCAGGGAATTATACAGGAGCAGGAGTCACCTGGCCCAGATCCAGAAACTTGCCAAACTTGGCAACTGGCAAGTTGACCTTGCCACCAATGAGTTCTACTGTTCCCATGAAGCCGGTTATCTCCTCGGATTGGACGGGGATGGCAGGCGAGTGACGTATGATGATTTTCTGGCGCAGATTGTTGAGCATGAGCGCGGGCCGGTTAGGAGAAAAATCGACAAGGCGGTGAAGGCAAAAAAATCGATCAACCTGGATTACCGTGTCCTCCTTTCCGATGGCACTCAAAAGCACGTACTGAACCAGGGGGAAGTACTCTTCGATGAGAATGGAGTGCCGGAAATACTGTTGGGGGTTATTCAGGACGTGACCCAGTTGAAACTGGCTGAGGAAGAGATTCGCCTGCTCGTTTTCTATGATGGTCTGACCGGCCTGGCGAATCGAATGCTTTTCCAGGACCGGCTTGATCAGGCAATTGCCAGGAGTATGCGCAATAATCAGATGTTCGCCCTCCTGTATCTTGACCTTGATCGCTTTAAACGGGTGAATGACACACTTGGGCACCATATTGGTGACCTGCTCTTGAAAAATGTAGCGGAAACGCTCAAACAAAATATCCGCCGCGGCGATACCGCGACACGGCTTGACACGGACGATCCCAATTCGATGATTGCCAGATTGGGGGGGGACGAATTTACCGTTTTGCTTTCCGATATCAGGGGTACGGAAAGCGCGTCAATTATTGCCAGGCGCCTGATTCAAGCGATACCGGCCACCTACGATTGCGGCGGGCATGATGTGTCGGTGACTGCCAGCATCGGTATCAGTGTTTTCCCCCAAGATGGGGAAAATGCCGACGTATTGTTAAAAAACGCGGATTCCGCAATGTATCAGGCAAAGGATTCCGGGAGGAATAATTATCAGTTTTATGATGAATCCCTCAACCTCGCCGTTATGGAGCGGTTTTCAATCGAGAGTGATATGAGGAAGGCGCTGGATAAAGGGGAGTTTGTTCTCTACTATCAACCGCAGGTAAACCTTGTAACGGGAAAGATCGTCGGCGCCGAGGCCCTGATCCGATGGCTTCATCCGGAGAAAGGTATGCTTTGCCCCGATGACTTTATACATATTGCGGAGGCTGATTATCGACATCAACAAATGGGTGCTACAAACGGCTTGCAGACAGGAGAGCGAGTGGGGGGAAGCCGGTTTGTCTCCGGTAAGGGTTGCCGTGAACCTCTCCGGATATAAGTTTGCGCATCAGGATATTACAGAAAACATCAAGGGTGCACTCCGGATTGCCAGTATCGGCGCACACGATCTCGAGGTGGAAATTACCGAAAACGTCCTCATGCAGGATACGGACGACACGATTTCTACGCTGAAACGGATAAAATCCCTGGGTATTACCATGACCCTGGACGATTTTGGGACGGGGTATTCCTCCCTGCGCTACCTGACCTCGTTTCCCTTTGATGCCATAAAGATAGATCGTTCGTTTATCATGGAATGCAAACGGAAGCCGGATAATCTTATTATCATACGGACTATTATCGCTATGGGCCACAGCCTTGAGAAGAGGATCGTGGCGGAGGGGATTGAAACGGAGGAACAGTTTGACCTGATAAAGGGGTATGGCTGTGATGAGGCCCAGGGTTACTATTTTAGCCCCGCAGTCCGCCCCGAGGAGTTCGCCGAACTTCTGGCGAGAGGGGTCCTTTAAAAAACCGTCTCAACGGATGCGTTCCGTGGTATGAGCTTGTCTCACCTTATTTTTTGACATATCGGTGCCGTGTCCCCAAATCGGCTGAGACGAGAGAGCCTTGTTCTGTCAGACCTTCCAGACAACAGAAAGAGCCGGAGGCTTTTTAATCGTCGAGGAACAACAAATGGTGCTGCAACGTGCGGCATAAATCGAAAATATTGGTGACTGTGTTACCAATATTGCGAGCATTACCCGACGTGACCAAATAATAGGGCACTGCCCGTGTAAGGAGTGTTATGAAAATTTTTCTCGTGGCCGGGGCGCGGCCCAATTTTATGAAGATTGCGCCGATCATTCGCCGGATGGAGAGTTGGAACGCAGGCGCGTCGGCCGGTGAAAAGCTATTGTGGAGGCTGGTGCACACCGGCCAGCATTATGACTATGCAATGTCGATGTCATTCTTTGAGGATCTGATGATTCCTGCTCCGGACTATTTCCTCGATGCAGGTTCCGGGTCGCACGCCGTTCAGACCGCAAAGATCATGACGTCGTTCGAAAAGGTTTGCTTGGATGAGAACCCGGATATGGTGCTGGTCGTTGGGGATGTGAACTCCACCTTGGCTTGTTCGATTACGGCGAAGAAGTTGAACATCCGGGTTGCCCATGTGGAAGCGGGATTGAGAAGTCGGGATATGTCCATGCCGGAAGAGATCAATCGGATGGTGACCGATGCCATATCCGATCTGCTTTTCGTGACGGAAAAAAGCGCCATCAAAAATTTGAGAAGGGAAGGGCACCGGGAGGAGGCCATTGTTTTTGTGGGGAATGTGATGATCGATACGCTCTTTTTCCAGCTTGAGAAGCTGAAAAAAGGGGATCAGGTACAGGGTATGGGGTATGAGGTCAAAGGCAAAGATAAAGACGGGGGGGATGGATATGCGGTAGTGACGCTGCACAGGCCTTCTAATGTTGATGACAAAGAGACTCTGTTCGGAATTATAGAAGCCCTTATACGAATATCGGAAGATATGCCGGTTATCTTCCCCGCACACCCGCGGACAAAGAAAACTATAGAAGCATTTGGTCTTATGGGACGTATTAATGCTTCCGGCATTGAGATGTTACCTCCGTTACCGTACATGTTGTTTCTGCAACTCTGGAAAGACGCTTCGCTGGTGCTTACCGATAGCGGTGGTCTGCAGGAGGAGACAACGGCTCTGGGTGTCCCCTGTTTTACAATCAGGGAGAACACTGAGCGTCCTGTGACGATTGATGAGGGTACGAATATTTTAGTAGGCACCACGAAACAGGGCATTCTTTCTGAATATGAAGCGTTCAGAAGTGGCGCTTCAAAAAAGGGCCGGGTCCCCGAGCTGTGGGATGGGAAGGCGGCAGAGAGAATTGTCGATTTGTTGATTCGCTAAATGGTTGGCCGGTGCATTTGCTGAGTCGTTGATACGTGAAAGCAGTAAAAGAGGCAACTAAGATTTGGCAACCCCGTAAAAAGTCATGCTCGCACAATTTGTCATTTCGACCGCAGGGGGAAATCTTGTGTTTTTATAGTGTTAAGTTGCTAAGATTTATCACATTTGGGATGCAGTTCTCCTTTCTGTCCAGTTGCAGTCTTTTCGCTTTATGGGTATGGATAAGGAGTTTCTTCCTTACCTCCTACTGTACGGCATCTCTCAGTAGGTCTTTCACTCCAGCCCTCACAAGAGAGGGGTCGAGGTATACCTTGAGCTTTTTCGTCCCCCTGGCATCGACAAATGTTTTGTCGAGGGTGAGATCGGTCTTTTTCAGGACCTTTATGTCTCCGTCCACGAGTATGAAGTGGTAGTTCAGGGCCGCCCCGAAGGCGATAAGCCCTCCCACGACGAGTATGACCAGCATCTTTTTCACAATGAGCCTCCGCTTATCTGCGCGCTTTATCCCCCTCATGAAGAATAGAGTAACCCCTCCCGCGACCAGGGGATAAAAAAGATGAAAGAAAGCCGCTGGGATATGTCTACAGGCCCCGTTACATCAGAACGAGTGTTCTTTACCCGGGAATGTCCCGCCCTTGACGTCGTCGATGTACCGCCCGACGGCGGCCTGGATGTCCTTGCTCAGTTCGGCATATTTCTTGACAAATTTGGGCGTGAACTTCTCGAACGTACCAAGCATGTCGTTGACGACGAGCACCTGCCCGTCGCACTCAACGCCTGCCCCTATCCCGATAGTGGGTATCGTCAGCGCCCTGCTGATCTCACCGGCAAGTTTGGCCGGGACGCATTCCAGGACGAGGGAGAACGCCCCCGCCTCTTCCAGTGCCCTGGCATCTTCCATCAGCTTCCGGGCTGTTTTGTCATCCTTGCCTTGGACTTTGTAGCCGCCGAGTTGATGGACCGATTGGGGTGTGAGACCGAGATGCCCCATGAGTGGAATGCCCGCTGATGTAATCTTTCTGACGGTCTCGGCCACCTCTTCCCCCCCCTCCAGTTTTACGCCATGGGCGCCTGCCTCCTTCATGAAACGGCCCGCGTTACGCAGCGCCTCCTGGACCGATACCTGGTATGACATAAAAGGCATGTCCGCTATGACCATCGCGCGCTTTGCCGCTCGGGATACCGGCTTTGTGTGGTGGAGCATATCCTCCATGGTGACCGGCAGCGTACTGTCGTAGCCGAGGACGACCATGCCGAGGGAATCCCCTATCAGTAGGATATCCACCCCGGCCTCATCCATGATCGCGGCGGTGGAATAGTCGTAGGCGGTCAGCATCGAGATCTTTTCACCCGCCTGCTTCATCTTCAGTACTTCGGAGATTGTGATCTTGTTTATTCTGCCCTGTTTACTCATCTAAGACTCCTTTCAACAGTGTTTTTATCTCCCCGGCCCTGTCTTCGGACAGGGTGTCATTCTTCAGGCCTATCTCTAAGGCAAACAACCCCATCTCGCGGTACACATTCAGGAGTTCAGGCGTTGTCTCTCTTATGACCTTCAGATGCTTGCGGATTGTCCCGATATCGCCGCGTGCTATGGGGCCGGTGAGCGATTTGTTGGTTCCCCGGCCTTCGATGTTCCTGATGGTTCCCCTGACGAGGGGCCAGAATGCTCGGACCGCCTCGTCGCCCTCCATTCCCAGGTGCCGGTAGATCCCCTCCACCATGTTCATAAGGGTAACGAGGTAGTTTGATGCCATACAGGCCGCCGCGTGGTAGAGCGGTTTGTCCGCATCCGATACGAAGAAGGGGATGCCCCCCAGGTCGCGGACGATGCGCACCGCCCAGTCTTTCATCTCAGCTTCGGCGGTGATGCTGAAGGTGCTCCCCGGGATGTTCTCTATGACCCCCTCAATGTCCACAAAGGACTGGAGCGGGTGAATGGTTGCCACTTGTGCTCCTCTCCTTCTTGCGGATTCCAGTAGGCTGAGTCCTCCGGCTCCGCTCATGTGAACGACTCTCTTGCCGGGGCCAAAGCCGCCCCCACGGGCGATCTCACTGCATACGGATTCAATGAGGTCGTCCGGTGTGGTGATGAAGATAGAGTTTGCGCGCAAGGCGGCCTGAAGGGGGCCGTCCGAGACAACCCCGCCGGTGTATTGGCCCCCCCTCTCAAGGGCGTCCCGGGACCGGTCTGCGACCGCAACTATCTCGTAGCCGGCACTTCGGAGGAGATGGCCTACCGCGGTGCCCACCTTGCCTAATCCTATTATGGCGATCGAGTCTTTTTTCATATCACGAAAAAGGGGCCGCTCAGACTGATGTCGGAAGGGCCCCTCAGGACATACTATCACTGCACGTTCTGTCTTCGACCATTTCGTCTCAGTCCGGCGCTCCCGGATCCAAGCGAGTTTTCCTCGGCACCTATCACACGGAAAAGCAGCTTGTCAACAGCTCATTTGCCTGAGGTTCCAACCAAAATTCCGTTTGCAAATCGATGACTTTTTGCATATCATCCCCCACGAGGATTTTCTGAATCCCGCTTTGGATCGCCGAACAAAATTCGTCGCGATAAGTCGTTTAGTTAATCCGATAAGATCGGTATCGTCCGTAAAATCGCAACGCAAGTTAGAAAATACGTTTCCCCGGAAAATCTTCTCTCATCTTTATACGAAGATATCGCTTACTATCGGTCATGTTGGTAACAGAAGGTCGTACGGTTGTCTGTGATGAGATTAAGCATATTCTCCCGACTTATTATTGGCTATATGGCTGTATTTTTCACAGTTATATCGGTTAGTGTATACACGGTTTTTCAACTGCGCCAATTCAACGATGTTACGCACTCCATCACGGATATTAACAATCGCGTCATTGAGTATGGAAAAGAGCTTTCAGATTCCTTTCTCTCGCAGATTCGGCATGAAAGGAAATATATGATAATGAGGGATACTGCGCTGTATGACCGGTTTCTGTCTGCTGAAAGAGATTTCAATCAATACCTCAATGAGGTGACCTCTTTAGGAGATGCCCCTGATAGAAGAGACCTGTTGATGAAAATAAAAGAGTATCACAACAGGTATAAAGCCCTCTTTAGCGAAGAGATAGAGCTCGTCAGGGCAAATAAAAGCTACCCTGAAAGCTGGTATACCCATGAAAAAGAAAAGGCCGTGGATGGGATAATGGAAGGGTTGAAAAATCTGAAGCTCTACACCGAGCAGGATTCCAGTGAAAAGATAAAAAGATTGGGGGAGGCTGGAATCGAGGCCCATAGAGTGGCTATAGCGATGATCGCAGCCTCTTTGCTTTTGGGAATAGCTATATCCGTCTATATTACCTGGAGTATCACCAACCCCCTTGCTGTTATGAAGAAAAAGACACGAGAAATTGCAATGGGGAATTTTGATAAAAACTTAGAAATTTCCTCTCCTCCCGAGATAGAAGAGCTGGCGCAAGCCTTCAACCTTATGTGTGACAAGCTAAAAGAGATGGATAAGATGAAGTCCGATTTTTTCTCGTTGATGGCCCATGAATTGCGTACCCCTCTTACCTCTATTAAGGAGGGGACAAACCTCTTGCTGGAAGGGATAGGAGGAGAGGTTACGGACAAGCAAAAAAAGCTTTTGAGAATTGTAACGGAGGAAAGCAATCGTTTGATCGAGCTGGTCAACTCATTGCTGGATTTTTCCAAGATGAAAGCGGGGATGATGTCCTTTAATTTTACCGATTCGGATATCAGGCCCTTAATGGATAAGGCTGTTGGTGAGATAGAACCCCTCGCCGCGGCTAAAAATGTAAGCCTCAGGGTGGATATTTCACAGGAGTTACCCATTATTAAGATTGACAGCGAAAGAATTCTACAGGTACTCAGAAATCTGATAGGCAATGCCATAAAATTCACGCCCAGTGGAGGTTGTGTGGTTATATCCCCGCAACCTATTGATGGTGGCCTCAAGGTATCTGTAACGGATACGGGTCCGGGAATGCCGAAGGAGATTTTGACAACGATCTTCGATAGATTTAAGCAGGCGACTATTATAAATTATAATAAGGTCGAAGGAACAGGCTTAGGCCTGGCAATCGTTAAACATATAATAGAAGCACATGGGGGTGACGTTTGGGCAGAGAGCGAATTGGGATATGGAAGCACCTTTGTCTTTATATTGCCGGTCTGATTTTTCTGCTTTTGGGAGGCTGTCCCGCATTACGAGTACAAGAGATAGAAAAGGAGAGTCCTGCCCGTGTCCATATTGTGCGAGGCCGGGATCTCCTTGCCGGCCATGAGTATGGGAGGTCCCTGGAGGAGAACAAAAAAGCCTTGTCCCTGTCCGGCAAAAAGCCTCCTGGGGACGAAGCCCTCTTTAATATGGGACTTATCTACTCCCATTATGGATATTCTCAAAAAGACTATGAAAAATCCCTCGGTCTCTTCAAAAGACTGGTGACAGAGTATCCCCAGAGTCGTTTGGTTGAACAGGCCAAAATATGGATAGGTGTACTTGAGGTGATCGAGAAAACAAAGCAGGTGGATATCGAGATAGAGGAAAAGAAGAAGGAGCTTTCGAGGTGACTATCATGTCAAAAGAAAAGTTGCTGGTTGTGGATGATGACAGCAATCTTTCAGAACTCATAAAAATGAGGCTTGAATCGGCGGGCTATGAGGTGATCACGGCCCTGAATGGAGATGAAGCGATAGCGAGAGCCATGGAGGAGACA
Organism: Syntrophales bacterium; assembly: GCA_028718565.1. GTDB lineage: Bacteria > Desulfobacterota > Syntrophia > Syntrophales > UBA2210 > UBA6078. The sequence continues at coordinate 11,531 of JAQULO010000043.1, forward strand.
ATTTCCCTTTCCATCGTTGACCTGAAGCTTGTTCACAAGGATGGCATATCAGTGATGGAGCAACTGCATTCAATAAATCCTCATATGCCGGTCATCATCCTCACCGCTCACGGAAGCATTGAAAGTGCTGTGGAGGCGATGAAAAAGGGGGCCTTCAATTATCTTACAAAACCCTTCAATCCGAAGGAACTGCTTTTTCAGGTTGAGAAGGCCCTGGAGAATCGCAGATTGACCTCCGAAATTGAGAGGCTGAAGGGACTGTTGAAAGAAAAATATGATTTTCAGAACATTATCGCAAAGAGTGAAAAGATGCGGCATGTGCTGGAACAGGTATCTCATATCGCAAAGACCGATTCCTCTGTTTGTATCTTTGGTGAGAGTGGCACGGGCAAGGAGCTTATTGCAAAGGCAATACATCTTGCCAGCGCAAGAAAGGATAAGCCGTTCGTAGCTATAAACTGCGCGGCAATTCCAGAAACACTGCTCGAAAGCGAGCTTTTCGGTCACGAAAAGGGGGCATTTACGGGAGCTGTCAGGAGCACAAAGGGCTTATTCGCTCAGGGCCACGAAGGGACTATCTTCTGGGATGAGATTGGAGATATGCCCCTTTCGCTCCAGGCAAAATTGTTGCGTGTTCTTCAGGATCAGAGGATCTCTCCTGTGGGGAGCGAGAAGGTCGTAGAGGTGGACACCAGGATAATCGTGGCCACCAATAAAGATCTGGAGGCTGAAGTGAAGAAGGGGTTTTTCCGGGAGGACCTTTTCTACAGGATACACGTTATACCCGTACATATGCCGCCTTTAAGGGAGAGGAAGGAGGATATCCCTTGTCTTGCAGAGTATTTCATACATAGGTTCAACCGGCGGATGAAAAAAAAGGTGAACGGTATGACGCCTTCGTCGATGCAAAAGCTTATGTCTTACAATTGGCCGGGAAATGTCCGTGAACTGGAAAATACCATTGAGTATGCAATGGCCATGTCCCAACGGGATTTAATTACGGAAGATGGTATTCTCCAGACAAAGGATGTTCCAAACAAACTGCATCCCCTCAAAGAGGCACGGGCCACCTTTGAAAAGGGCTATCTCATCAATCTCCTCGAAACCACAAAGGGCAACGTCAGCCGTGCTGCGGAACTGGCAGGAAAATACCGGGCCGATTTTTACAGCCTCCTGAAAAAACATGGCTTAAATCCTCCAGATTTTAAGAAACCCCAATAGGGTGCATGAAATAGCCTACATAAGAAACGATGTACTTCCAAATAGTTATGGCTATTGTCCCGCCGCTGTCACCTCTGTCTGTATGTGAACTCCTTCAGAGGTTTCCTGCCTGCCGGTTCCTCATCAACGAGTTTTCGCAAAATATCAATGAGTTAGTGCAATAGTTGTAATCTGGTACATCCCTTGCGATGTCAGGGCTGTTCAACTCGATGTCTGACCCACTCTATTACGTATGATTTCTCACTCTGTTTCAACTCCTTCTCGGTGATGGGTACCGGAACATAGGTGGAAACGGCGATCCTGATCTGTGTTCTTATAGCATTCTCCGATGTTCCGTAAAATTACATGATTCTAAAACGTGTACGTGATCCATTTGAAACTATGAGTAAAATCTCTAAAAAGAAAAAGGAACAGCAAGAGGGCAAAGATGAACGTGTCCTCACGCCGGGGGGGTGGCGGCCAAAATCAAAGGTACGTCATATAGCACCCGGCCAACGCATTGATGTGGTGGAGGGAAGATTGAAAATAGTTGATACGGCAACCGGCAAGGTTATCGAGGACCTGGGAGAGATACCGGAAGTAGCTTCGGGACCGGAGAAGCGCGATTCCGGGACCGACAGGCGAGGGGAGGAACAGAAACAAACAAGGAAAAAATAACATGAGGAGAGGAGAGGGGTATGGGTAAAGTGACGCCAGAAACAGGGACTGAAAAAAACAAAAAGGGTGAATTGGTCCTTACTCCGGGCGGTTGGAGGCTAAAATCGCAAGTGCACTTTGTAGAGCTGGGCCACCATATCAGCGGAGAAAACGACAGGCTCAAAATCATACATGCCGGTACGGGGAAAACCGTAAAAGATTTGGGAGAACTGCATGAAGGCGTCCTGAAAAAGGAAGGAAAGCCTGTCATGCGCGTCAAACCGGCCGTGAAAAAAAAGGGAGCACCCGCACCCGCACCCGCACCGATAACCGATGGATGGATCGTCTACTCCGGATGGACGAACAACACCGGAAACCCCATCAGCTATTTTAGAACCCGGTGGATCGTTCCTCCCGCCCCCGCCACCAACAATGGTCAGACCATCTTTCTCTTCAACGGTATCCAACCTGCCGGGTTGTTTATCCTCCAGCCCGTCCTCCAGTGGGGCTCCTCGGCCGCCGGAGGCGGAGGCTACTGGTCGATTACGAACTGGTATGTCGGCGGAGCAGGCGGGACAGCGCTCCACGGACCGTTGATCCAGGTGAACCCAGGCGACGTCCTTGAAGGAATAATGACCCTCACCGGGCAAACCGGCGCCAGCTTCAACTATCTCTCATCCTTCACCGGCCACCCGACCGCCGATCTCACCGTCAACAATGTCGGCGAACTCACCTGGGCGAATGAAACACTCGAGTGCTATGGCTTCAAAGAGTTCACCGACTATCCCGATGCGGCCCTGGCTGCGTTCTACGATATCGAAATACGGCTCAGGACATCGATGACCCCCTTTACGGAAGTACAGGCGACGATCAACTGGCAAGCCCATAACGATGTTACCGACAACGGTCAGCATTGCCTCATCGTCAGCAACGACTCGCCGGGGGGCGACGTATACCTCTACTACAGAAATGTTACGCAGGATATTTACTTCGTCAACGATAAGAGCACATTTGGAAAAGACGAGGTCACCGACGTGATTGCCGATTCGGGTGGAAGGTTTGCAAATGCCTTCTGGGTTGTGCTCGAGGGATTTACGGTCGATCAGCTCTCGATCGACCAGCCGAGTCCGCTGACGCCTGTTTTTTCGGGGGCGTTCAACTCACTTCCCGGCGTCTCGATCACGCCGAACATCTCGGGTGCCGAATATGAACTTCCCGGCGATCTCTGCACGCCGCAAAGGATCAGGTTTCCGTACGATATCCTGTTTACACCGGCAGCGTTGCTATCGTTCCCCAACACCGGCGATCCTCCGGCGGGAGAAGTGCTGAATGTGACGATGTCTATCGGTGCAGCCAACGTGAGCGCAATGACATTATTCGAATTGGTCGCCGGCGCGAACCCCTATTTCACCAACGTCGATCCGGCTCAGGATAATGTCTTCTGGCTCAGCCAGGATCTGCGCGTCTTCAGCGCCGTGCCCGCGATCAACAATACGCCGGTGCCGGGCGGTCCGACCTTTGGCGCCGACAGTATTGCGGGAGCATATAGCTACATCCAGAGCCTGCTGGCTCATCTGAACACCAATTACAAAAATCCCTCCGGAACCGACCCGTTCACATCGCTTCTTCCCGGACAGGCGGGGGAGCTTACGGGCGATTCGTCCGTCACACCGATCAGCGTGAGCTGGGGATTTCCACCAGTCATCGCTGCGAACTACAACTTCGCGGTCGCACGGGTACGCCTCAGGGGCTCCGTGGGTCCGTTGGGCGTCGCTAACAACGTCAAGGTCTTTTTCCGGCTATGGAGCACGCAATCAGCCGATACCGATTATGATCCGGGATCGACGTATCTGAGTAATGTCGACGCAAATAACCTGCCCGATTCTCCACTTCCCGCGGCCGACAGCCATACGATCCCGTTTTTCGCCACGGGCAACAGTCCGAATCTTAGCGACCCGAGCAATCCTGAGTACGGCACATCCGGTGTCAATAACCGAACTATCCAGATCAATTCTGGCGACAGCGTCTGGGCTTACTTTGGATGCTTCCTGAACGTGTACGACACCGCCAACATGGTCAATGGCTCCACGGTTCAGGCGCTGTTGAACGGCACGCACCACTGCATCGTTGCGCAAATTGCATACGACGAGGCTCCGATTGTCAATGCGTACGGCGTGACGATGAGTCCGGACAATTGTGACAAGCTGGCGCAACGCAACCTGCAGGTGACGCATTCCGACAATCCTGGCGCGGTCGATACGCATAGAATACCGCAGACGTTCGACCTTCGCCCGAGCATGCCGATTTCGCAAACCCCCGGAGCGCTGCTCGATTACCCCGACGAGTTGATGATCGACTGGGGTAACACGCCCGAAGGGAGCACCGCTAACATCTACTGGCCCCAGGTCGATACCTCTCAGGTGCTGCAGCTCGCCTCTAAGCTGTATAACACGCACCTGCTGACGGCTCCCGACAATAACACGGTGCAGTGCACGGTCACAAAGGGGGTGACGTACATCCCAATCCCTACCGGGAAGGGACAAAATTTCGCCGGACTTCTGACAGTTGATCTCCCTCCGACAGTTGTTAAAGGACAAGAGTTCAATATTATTGTCCGCCGTATCACAACGAGACGGGACCGCCAGCATGACGTTGCAGTGAAAGTGGCTGAGGACGCGGTTTCTGACCGGAAGCTGATGCGAAACTGGCGGTATGTCGTGGGGACCTTTCAGGTCAGAATACCGGTGAGCACCAAAGAGGTTGTCCTCTTCCCCGAGGAGAACACGCTTGCGGTCTTGAAATGGAGGCTCGAGGCGATGTCGCCCCTGAACAGGTGGTACCCTGTCTTAAAGAGGTACGTTTCATGCGTGGCGGCTCGGGTTGACGGACTCGGCGGCAACTCGGCGGAGATCAAACCATCACTCCAGGGCGTTCCTGTCAAGTGGAAAGCACACGGTGAAAAGGAAATTGAATATACGGGCAAAGTATCTGCCATTATTTATGACCGGTTTGGTGACTTTGAGGGCTTTGTCCTTGATACAAAAAGTGGTGATCACCGATTCGACAGTCGCGAGCGCGAAATCGAGAAAATCGTGACCCGCGCCTGGGTTGAAAGAATCGTTACCTCGGTTTTCGTCGAGATCGATGCACCGCGCCGCCCAGAGGCGATCATCCTGCGTTGGCCGCCGAAACCGTTCCAACAGTAAGGCGGGGCGATACGATTGCTCAGCAGATTTGCTCCCAAACCGTGGAGCGGATTGTTGAGACGGAGGAGCAGCTCAGCCATGAAGTCCCGACAGGCGGCTCGACGCCGTCCGGGCGATGAAACTGTCACAGTGCCTGGGAATGCCGGTGAAAATGTAACTTTTAAAAGTAGGGAGTCAATAGATCATGGACGTCTCCAATGTCTATTTCCGTTTTTTACAACAAATTGAACAGGAGGAAAGGGGAAAAACAATGGAAGAGAAAAAAGGCACTTTTACAATCAGCGGGAGTATCAAAATCGAGGACAAGATGCAGGATAAAGATAAGGTTGTGATGGGTGTGTTTGCCAGGATTGGTAGACGCACCATCGCAAGCTGCCTCGTGAGTAAAAACGGAAAATTCACGATAAAGTTTGAGCGAAAGCAAAAATTGGCCCCGGCAATGATGGAACTTGTCATTGGACCGCCGATCAATGAAGGTCGTTTGACAAGAGTCAATACAAAGCAGATATCGATATCCAGCAAAGAATGGAAGGTGGATGGAAATAAGTTTTCTATTGAGAAACAGGTTGAGGTGGCTCAGGACTTGGTCATCTGCTGGTTGCCCAGAGACATAAAAATCTGTGGAGTTGTGTGCAAGGACATCGTTATTGAAGGATCCGACGAAACAAGATGCTGCCCTGTGCCTTATGCAAAGGTGGAAATATATGATGTGGATTCTTTGCTGTTCACCCTCGACAGTCTACACAAAAATCAAGTTGCCGAAGAAGTCACTAAAATGCCGATAAAAAACACCGTGGATATTAGTAAATTAGCCTTTGTTGGCACCATGAAGAATAAACCGGCACCTTCTGTTCCAAAATCCGGTGATTCCAATAAAGCCATCTATTTTGAACACGATTTTGGCCACATTGAAATTATCAAACAATATGAGCACATTCCCCTTTACTCAAAACATCTGTTGGGCGAGGCGTACACTGATCAATGCGGTGAATTCTGCCTCACCTTTACCTGGTTTCCAGGTTGCTTTCACCCGGACATAAACCCGGACCTGCTTTTCAAGGTGTCCCAGACATTTGATGGCGGTTTCGGCCCTGTCACGAATACCATCTATTCTGAAGGCTACTCCGATACCAGATGGGATATTTCAGATTATCACTGGGTTAAACTGGATGTGGATAAAGACGTATTTGTCGCGTGCAATCCCGACTGCCATCCACTTCTGGATCGGCGTGCCCTGTTCTTGGGTGTTGGTAATCAGGAAATCTACAATCACATTGAGCAAGGCGACGATCCGTCTCGTGCATGCGGGTTTGTTTATAATGGCAGCTTTCTCAAGAGTCCATTCGGCGGCATTCTGGATATCAAAGGGGCCTTTGGAAGCAAGGTGGAGGAGATGGGGGAACGGTGGTATCGAATGTCCTATGCCAAAATCAATAGCTGTAACAGCAAACCGGAGAATTCCGATCCAACTGCATGGACATCCATCAAAGATGCGCTCACAGACACCAAGTATTATTGGGATGCGGGCGCAGGAATGCTTCATTACGAATCTGTGGCCCTAGGGCCGCATTCACTAACGAGTCATCCGGATGTGGAATTCTATCAAATCAGAAACACCCAAGATGAGAACGGGAATGATTTGTACTGGCAGAACCAGAATATCATCTTACAATGGATGACTGTTCAACTCAGTTCCGGTGAATGGCAAGGGAAGATCGATGATGGCCTGTATGTTTTGAAGATTGAGGTGTTTGATGAAAGCGGCAATCCCGCATCAGATGTGATTATAGGAGATGACGGGGGCAATTTTGCTCATATGTTCATGCAGATTAACAACAAAACGCCTATTGTTGATATCAAAGAGGTGTACAACGGGGGGAGTCTGATCAGTATGGAGTGCGGTTCCTTTGAACATAGCATTGGTGAGCAGGTCAAATTCCTGGTGGATGCATATCACCCGGATAATCACCTGCGTTACTGGTACATGAGTTATCAGATAGGCTATGGGGCCAACAATGGTGTTGTTGATAAACTTTCGGATGGAACCTACTGGTCTGATTCGATCTTGGAGGATTTCAGAGGCAAGGAAGATGAGTTCGTCATATGGGGGGATTTTGACAACAATCTCGGTCTGACCAGCGACCCACCCAGCACGTGCAGCACGTTCGGAATTTCTATACAGCTTTCCGCGTGCACAAAAACAACTAACGGCTACGTTTTTCTGGGAAGTACATATGGTCACTACAAGGAGACCCATGCAGGGCTGGCTGTTCATCACAATCAAGCCGGCGGGTAATTGTCGGGAGTCCTTAGCTGTTGTTGGCGGGAGTGGTGGAATCACGGAGATATCGAAAAACAATAGCACCAGGAATTCCACCACCCAACTGTTTTACAGATTTTCAAGCTCTTGAACCTTAGTGCATTACAAGGAGTGTAACGGTGCTTTTTGACTTGATTCTCGGCTCCCTGTGCGTTTGGCGGATCACCCATCTGCTCCAAGCTGAAGATGGCCCTTGGCGCATGAGCGTAAGACTACGTCGCGCAATGGGCTCAGGGTTCTGGGGTGAATTGTTGGACTGTTTCAATTGCCTGAGCCTTTGGATTTCAGCGCCTTTTGCCGTGATAATGGGATCGGGTGTGGTGGAGAAGATTTTTTTTTGGCTGGCCCTGTCGGCAGGAGCAATCTTGCTTGGGGCGGTTATCAATCGGGTTCAGGGTGCACCGGCTGCTCTGTACAGAGAGGATGAGGAGAAGGATGATGGGATGCTGCGGTGACCGGAGGCAGAAGCAATATGGGAAGCAAGGCGTCGTGCGGGCTCGCGTTCAAAGGCGTCCGCCAACACACGGTATTCCACCAAGGGACCATGCGGAAGTACTCTTTCAATACGTCGGAAAAACGGGCCTGACCGTGCTCGGACCGGTTTCAGGGATGGGGTATCGCTTTATCGGCCATGGCGCCATTCTTTCCGTTGACTCGAGGGACCGTGGAGCCCTTGTGAGTGTGCCGAATTTGAGACAGGTAAGAGCTTATCCTAAATAGTGTCCATCCGGAAACGCCGGTTTTGGGTTGTTTGTATTACGAATAAAAGGGCAGCGATATTTTGCTTACAGCGTTTCGGAGTTAATTTTGTTGCGTTGTATTGTTCTTTCTCAATTTAAGGCAT
>JAQULO010000044.1:0-3003 GCA_028718565.1 Syntrophales bacterium
ATTCGCCCCAACGGGCAACAGGTGTCGTGCGATCGTATTCGTTCCAGGAACCCGTGCTGTCTTCCCGTCCTTATCCTTGATCGAAACCCGGGGTCGCAGGTCTGCGGCCCGGTACTCGACAATGACCTTTCTCGAAAGACCAGTGACCTCATCAACCTGTTCCTGCATGGTCTTCCCTTCAACAATATCTCCAAACTTCAACGTTCCGTCAACCTCGGAGAGTATCGGAATCGAATAGGGATCCCACTGAGCAATCAAGGTGCCTGCCTTGATCTCCTGCCCTTCGGCAACCTTCAGGACCGCCCCATAGGGAACGGAATATTTGCCGCGATTCCTACCCTCTTTATCTAGGACGTGAATCTCCCCCTTCCTGCTCATAACGACGTCTCCGTCATCCTTGCCTACAGCCACAAGATCAACGAACTTGAGCATCCCGTCGTGCCTCGCTTCCAAGGTGGAGTGTTCCTCAAACTTAGCGGTACCGCCGATATGAAAGGTTCTCATGGTCAACTGAGTTCCTGGTTCACCGATAGACTGGGCCGCTATGATGCCGACCGCCTCGCCTATATTGACCAGATGACCGTGCGCCAGGTCTCTCCCATAGCACCGTGCACATACCCCATGCTTGGCCTTACAGGTAAGGGCTGATCGTATCAGGACCCTGCCCAGTCCGGCCTTATCGATCTTTTCCGCGAGGGCCTCGTCAATCTCCTGATTCGCCTCCACCAGAACCTCTCCGGTAAAGGGATCTTCTATATCCTCCAGGGCTACCCTCCCGAGAACGCGCTCACCCGCGGTTTCTATGATCTCCCCACCTTCAACCAAGGCTGAAACGTAGATCCCATCGAGCGTATTGCAATCCATCTCCATGATGACACTGTCCTGCGCCACATCGACAAGTCTCCGGGTAAGATATCCGGAGTTTGCCGTCTTGAGGGCGGTGTCGGCGAGACCCTTTCTGGCACCGTGCGTGGAGATAAAGTACTCAAGAACCGTAAGGCCCTCCCTGAAGTTGGCGGTAATGGGCGTTTCTATAATCTCCCCCGATGGTTTTGCCATCAGCCCCCTCATCCCGGCAAGCTGCCTCGTCTGGGCAGCGCTACCACGGGCACCGGAATCGGCCATCATATAGATCGAATTAAAACTCTCCACCTGGGTCTTGCCGCCATCAGGGGCCTCTATCTCCTCGGTACCGATCCCCCGCAGCATGTCATCGGCAACCTTCTCGGTGGCATGGGCCCATATATCAATTACCTTGTTATACCGTTCACCATCGGTTATCAGCCCGTCCATATACTGCTTCTGTATCTCGACGACATCCTTCTGGGCCTTGCCGACGATATCGGCCTTGCTCTCGGGAATGGCAAGGTCACCCATGGCGATCGACAGGCCGGATATCGTGGCATACTTATACCCAAGATCCTTCACCTGGTCCGCGAGGATAACCGTCGTCTTTGCCCCGGAAGAGCGGTAACAGTAATCAATCAGATTGGCTATCTCCTTCTTATTAATCACCTTGTTGACAAAGGCAAAGGGGATACCTTCGGGAATAATCTCATACAGCAGCACCCTGCCGACGGTCGTGTCGATCAGTTTGCCCTCCATCCGGACCTTTATCCGGGCATGGAGGTCAACCGCCCCCGCATCATACGCGCTTCTCACCTCATCGGGTCCGGAGAGGATCATCCCCTCCCCTTTGACATACTCCCGTGACCGGGTCATGTAATATATACCGAGGACCATGTCCTGACTGGGAACTATAATCGGTTTTCCGTTTGCGGGTGAGAGGATGTTGTTGGTAGACATCATGAGGCACCGCGCCTCCACCTGGGCCTCTACCGACAGAGGTACGTGCACCGCCATCTGATCGCCGTCGAAGTCCGCGTTGAATGCCGCGCACACGAGAGGGTGGAGCTGGAGTGCCTTCCCCTCGATAAGAACCGGTTCAAAGGCCTGAATTCCCAGCCGGTGAAGGGTCGGAGCCCTGTTCAGCATAACGGGGTACTCGCGAACAACCTCATCCAGGGCGTCCCATACCTCCGGGCCTTCCTTCTCGACCATCTTCTTCGCGCTCTTGACGGTCGTCACATACCCCTTTTCCTCAAGCCGGTTGTAGATAAAGGGCTTGAACAGTTCGAGGGCCATCTTTTTGGGAAGCCCGCACTGGTGCAGCCGCAAATCCGGACCCACCGTGATCACGGACCTTCCGGAGTAATCGACCCTCTTGCCGAGGAGATTCTGCCTGAATCGTCCCTGCTTCCCCTTGAGCATGTCCGACAGGGATTTTAGAGGCCTCTTGTTGGAACCCGTGACCGCACGACCGCGCCTGCCGTTGTCAAACAGGCAATCAACGGCCTCCTGTAGCATCCTTTTTTCGTTCCGTATGATAATCTCCGGGGCATTGAGCTCAAGCAGCCGTTTCAGACGGTTGTTCCGGTTGATGACCCGCCGGTAGAGATCATTGAGATCGGAGGTGGCAAAACGCCCACCATCCAGGGGAACCAGTGGCCTCAGGTCGGGAGGAATAACCGGGAGCACCGTCAGAACCATCCATTCCGGTCTGTTCCCCGATTTCTTCAGCGTTTCAACGATCTTCAACCGTTTCACGAGTTTTGTCTTTTTCGTGACGGACGTGGCTTCCCTCAGTTCGACCCGGAGCTGGCTATCCAGCTCTTCGAGATTGATCTCCTCCAGAAGTTTTCTGATGGCCTCCGCGCCGATACTCACCGTAAAGGCATCCTCTCCGTATTCATCCAACAGTTCCAGATATCGGTCTTCCGAAAGGAGCTCTTTCTTTTGGAGAGGGGTCTTCTTCGGATCAATGACGATCCACGACTCAAAGTACAAGACCCTCTCCAACTCCTTCAGAGTGAGATCCAAGACATTTCCGATCCTGCTGGGAAGACTCTTGAGAAACCAGATATGCGCTACCGGTGATGCCAGGGTTATATGCCCCATCCTCTCCCTGCGGACCTTTGACTGGATGACCTCAACGCCGCATTT
>JAQULO010000044.1:3103-19055 GCA_028718565.1 Syntrophales bacterium
CCAAGACATTTCCGATCCTGCTGGGAAGACTCTTGAGAAACCAGATATGCGCTACCGGTGATGCCAGGGTTATATGCCCCATCCTCTCCCTGCGGACCTTTGACTGGATGACCTCAACGCCGCATTTTTCGCACACCATTCCCCGGTGTTTCATTCTCTTGTAGCGGCCGCAGAGGCACTCGTAGTCCTTGACCGGCCCGAAGATCTTCGCGCAGAACAGGCCGTCTCTCTCGGGCTTGAATGTCCGGTAATTGATAGTCTCGGACTTCTTGACCTCGCCGCGTGACCACGAGGTTATCGTTTCCGGCGAGGTCAATGACACCTTGATGGCATTGAACCTTACAGGATCCTTAGGTTTCTCAAAAAAACCGTAGATATCTTCCACTCGATACCGCTCCCTTTGTTTTCTAGCAGTTTTTGCAGAGGATCAGGTCTTACACATCCTCTAGCAATTCAACATTAATGGCCAGGCCCTGAAGCTCTTTGACCAGCACGTTAAAGGACTCCGGCAGTCCGGGCTCCAGGGTATGTTCCCCCTTGACGATTGCCTCGTACATCCTCGTCCTCCCCGCCACATCGTCCGCCTTGACGGTCAGAAACTCCTGCAGGGCATAGGCGGCGCCGTAGGCCTCAATGGCCCATACCTCCATCTCACCCAGTCTCTGTCCGCCGAACTGTGCCTTTCCCCCAAGCGGCTGCTGGGTAACCAGGGAATAGGGCCCTATGGACCTGGCATGGATCTTGTCGTCGACAAGGTGGTGGAGTTTCAACATGTAGATCATCCCCACTGTCACATCCTGGTCAAAGGCCTCCCCCGTCCGGCCGTCAAAAAGCTTCGTCTGACCCGTTTCCGGCAGACCGGCCAACCTGAGCATATCTTTTATCTCATCCTCATGGGCCCCATCGAAGACCGGGGTGGCCATAGGGACGCCCTTTTCCAGCCTGTGGGTGAGTTTTCCAATTTCGTCGTCAGTCGCTCCATCAACAAAGGCATCAAATTCGGGGGAGGAGTATACCCCCTTCAGTTCTTTTTTCACCACATCCATACCGGCTTCACTCACGAGGGCCTGAATCTTTTCCCCCAATCCCTTTGCCGCCCATCCGAGATGAGTTTCGAGAATCTGGCCGACGTTCATACGCGAAGGCACACCGAGGGGATTCAAGACGATATCGACCGGTGTTCCGTCCTCAAAGAAGGGCATATCCGCCTCCGGGAGTATCCTCGAGAGAACCCCCTTGTTGCCGTGTCTTCCGGCCATCTTGTCGCCGACGGAGAGCTTTCTCTTTATGGCAACATACACCTTTACCAACTTGATCACGCCGGGCGGCAGTTCATCACCCATCTTCAGCTTCTCTATCTTCTCCGCGAAAAACGCCTCGACGCCCTCCACCCGTTCGGCAAGACCCGTAAACAGGGCTCGTACCTTCTCTTCAGCCTCATAGTCATCAAGCGTTATATCCTTCCAGACCCCGAACGGAATGAGTTCAAGAACCTCCCTGGTAACAGTCTCCCCCTTCTTCAGAAAAACCTTCTTGCCCTTCGGATCAACCAACTTTGAGGAGGAAGCCTTCCCTATCAGTAATTCAGAGATCTTTTTCTCCACGTTATCGGTAATAATCCTGATTTCATCATCCCTGTCCTTCAGGAGACTGTCAATCTCTTCATCCTCTATCTCCTTGGATCTACTATCTTTATCGGCTCCTTTACGGGTAAATATCTTGGCATCTATGACCACGCCCTCGACACCGGGCGGGACCCTGAGAGACGTATCCCTCACATCACCGGCCTTTTCCCCGAATATGGCACGCAGCAGCTTCTCCTCCGGCGACAGCTGGGTTTCACCCTTCGGCGTGACCTTTCCCACAAGGATATCACCCGCCTTTACCGACGCACCCATCCGGACAATGCCGCTTTCATCGAGGTTCCTCAGGGCATCCTCTCCAACGTTGGGGATATCCCGTGTAATCTCCTCCTTGCCCAGTTTGGTATCTCTCGCAACCGTTTCAAATTCGTCTATATGCACGGAGGTATAGATGTCATCCTTCGCTATTCTTTCACTGATCAATATGGAATCTTCGTAGTTGTAACCGCCCCACGGCATGAAGGCGACCATAACATTTCTGCCCAGTGCCAACTCACCGTTATCGGTAGCAGGACCGTCGGCTATAATGTCTCCCTTTTGTACCCTGGCCCCCTTGTCTACAATGGGCTTGTGATTAAAACATGTATTTTGGTTTGAACGCTGATACTTAGTCAGGTTGTATATATCTACACCGATATCGGACGTATCGAGATCCATGACATCGCGTTTGATAACAATCCTCGCGGCATCAACATCCTCCACAATACCGGATTCCTTTGCCACAATGACGGCACCTGAATCCCGCGCCACAACCGCTCCCATACCGGTCCCTACAAGGGGAGCTTCCGGCTTGAGCAGCGGAACGGCCTGACGCTGCATATTGGAACCCATCAGAGCCCGGTTGGCGTCATCATGTTCCAAAAACGGGATAAGCCCTGCAGCAACAGAAACAAGCTGACTGGGGGATACGTCCATCAGATCTATCTCCCCCGGACCCACGGTTACGTAATTGCCACTTTTTCTTGCCGTGATAAGGTCCCCGGTAAACTTCCCCTTTTCGTCAATAGGTACGTTCGCCTGGGCTATGATATAGTCCTCTTCTTCTGTCGCGGTAAGATACCTGATCTTATCAAGTACCTTTCCCTCTTTCACCACCCGGTACGGCGTCTCTATAAAACCGAAGTCATTGACCCGGGCATAGGCGCTGAGGGATACGATCAGGCCGATATTGGGACCTTCCGGTGTTTCGACGGGACACACGCGCCCATAGTGGGTATTATGCACGTCCCGCACCTCAAAACCCGCCCTCTCGCGGGTGAGACCTCCGGGGCCAAGGGCCGACAACCTCCTCTTGTGCGTAATCTCGGAGAGGGGATTGGTCTGATCCATAAATTGAGACAGCTGGCTGCTCCCGTAAAACTCATTAACCACGGCGGTAACCGGCTTGGCGTTGATAAGATCGTGCGGCATCATGGTTTCTATATCGAGAAGATTCATCTTTTCCTTGATTGCACGCTCCATCCGCACCAGCCCAATCCGGTACTGATTCTCTATCAACTCTCCAACGGACCTGATCCTCCGGTTCCCGAGGTGATCGATGTCATCGACACTGTACTCGGGCACACCGTTTTTCAGATTGATGAGGTACTTCACCGCTTCCATGACATCCTCCCGACGGAGCACAGTCATGTCGGGAGGCACATTCATGCGAAGCTTGTAGTTCATCTTCACCCGTCCGACATCGGACAGGTCATAGCTATCCTCGCTGAAAAAGAGGCTGTTGAAAAACCGATGGGCTGTTTCCAGCGAAGGGGGGTTGCTGGGCCTCAATCTCCGATATATATCGATTATGGCATCATCTTGGGTCTCGATCTTATCGGCGAGCATGGTATCCCTGATATAGGCATTCGTTCCCTCCTCATCAAGCTGAACAAGCCTGACCTCCGTGATATTCCTTTCGTGGAGGAGCTTCACGCCATCTTCATCCAACTCATCATTACATTTCAGGAGGACTTCGCCGGTTTCTGGTTCTACAACGTCCGAAGCAAGAGCCTTACCGATAAGGTAATCCCCTCCTACATTCAGTCGATCTATCCCGGCATCTTCAACTTTTTTCAGGAAGGCCTTTGAAATCTTTCTTCCCTTCTTGAGGATCACTTCGTCGGTCTTAGGATCCTTTATATCTTCGGGCACCCTCTCGCCTATAAGACTATCATCCACTACGAGGGAAACATTGCCGCCGCTCAGGACAACCTTCTCAACATTATAGAAGTATCCCATCAGTTCTTCTGCAGAATATCCCATGGCCCTAAGAAGCACCGTGACCGGCATCTTCCTCCTTCTGTCAACCCTGGCGTAGAGGATATCCTTCGGATCAAATTCAAGGTCAAGCCAGGAGCCTCGTATGGGGATCACCCTCGCTGAATATATAAGTTTCCCGCTCACATGGGTCTTTCCCTTGTCGTGACCGAAAAATATACCGGGCGACCGATGCAACTGACTGACAATGACCCTCTCGGTACCGTTGATGTTAAAGGTACCCTTTTCGGTCATCAACGGGATCTCGCCGAAGTATATCTCCTGCTCCTTGATGTCGCGTATAGTCTTCTGCTCACCTGCACGACCATTGTTATCGAACACAACAAGCCGAACCACGACCCTCAAGGGGGCGTTATAGGTCATCCCCCGCTGCGTGCACTCCCGGACATCATACCGGGCATTGCCTATTTTGTAGCTGACAAATTCCAGGGAGCATTTCCCGCTAAAATCGACGATGGGAAAGACACTCTTAAAAGCCCCTTGAAGACCGAAGTTCCCCCGCTTTCCGGGTTCTACATCGGCCTGGAGGAATTTCTCATAAGACTTTCTCTGAATTTCTATGAGATCGGGTATCTCAACTATCTTTTTTATGCGGCCAAAACTTTTTCTATAAGTACCCATACCGATCCTTATAATGGTCTACCCTTCACAAAAGAGAGAAGCCAGAACAGAAAAATCCTTTCTGACCTCTGGCTTCCGAACTCATACTATCGAATCCCCTTGTAACGTCCAACCACTTGCGATTGTTACTTTATCTCTACCGTGGCACCCACTTCTTCCAGCTTTTTCTTTATCTCTTCAGCTTCGTCCTTCGATACACCCTCTTTGACGGGCTTGGGAACGCCTTCGACAAGGTCCTTGGCCTCTTTAAGACCTAACCCTGTTACCGCCCTGGCGACCTTGATAACCTGAATCTTCTGGTCGCCGAATCCCGTGAGGATGACATCAAAATCTGTTTTCTCCTCTACCGGAGCCGCTGCTGCCGGTCCGGCTGCTGCCACCGCCACCGGGGCCGCTGCGGAGACACCAAACTTCTCCTCTAATTCCTTCACCATTTCAGACAGTTCAAGCACTGTCATATTCGCAATAAAATTGATAACCTCTTCCTTTGTGATCGTTTTATCTGTTGCCATCGTTCTATACATCCTTTCCTGTATGTCTAATTTTTTTCTTTCTTGAGTCTGTGGGCCTCAAGCACCTGTACGAATCCCCGGGGAACTGCACTCAAGACGGTGACAAGCTGGGTCTGCACTCCTACCATCACAGAAAGGAGTTTTCCCAAGAGGATCTCCCTGCTCGGCAGTTCAGCCAAGGCACGTATCTGCTCCCTGCTCAAAAGTTTGCCATCCAACACACCCGCCTCGATCTCAAGCTTGGCGTTCTTCTTTGCAAACTCAACCAGAATCTTGGTTGGCCCAACCACATCTCCAAAGTTCATCATGAGAGCTCTGGGGCCTTTGAGGTGATCATCCAGCGGTAAAAACTCCGTGTCCTTCAGAGCGATGCTGAGAAGGCTGTTCTTTACCACCTTAAGCTCACTCTCCGCTTTGCGCAGATCATTCCTCAGGCCAGTAATATCCTTGACCTTGATGCCGCTGTAGCCTGCAAGAACAGCCAGTTTCACATCCTTCAGCTTTTCATGAAGCTCAGCGACGATATGTTCCTTCGCACCCTTATTCAATACATGGCCTCCTTCCGTTGTTTGAGTTTCAAAACATCCTGCCCGCCCGGAGGCGATCAAGATTCTCTGAAAGTCAGACCACTACACAGGAAAAGATATTGCTCCAACTCCTACATAGTCTCGGCAGGCCGACTCTCTGTTCGATTAAACACCGTGGTACCTGCTGTCTCTGACTTGTTGTTCGTTTTCTATACGGCTCTTAAAATACTCCTGACATCCATAGGATCTATACTAACCCCCGGGCCCATGGTGGTGGAAAGAGAGATGGCTTTCAGATATGTTCCCTTGCTGGATGCAGGCTTCAGCTTTAGTATGGATTCTACCAACGCCAAGATATTCTCTGTCAGCTTATCCGTTCCGAATGAGGCCTTCCCCACGGGACTGTGGACAATCCCCGCTTTCTCAACCCTGAACTCAACCTTGCCAGCTTTCAGCTCTTGGACCGCGCCCTTTACGTCAAATGTCACCGTGCCGACCTTGGGGTTGGGCATCAGGCCGCGTGGCCCCAAAATCTTACCAAGCTTTCCAACGGTACCCATCATGTCCGGGGTGGCAACGACTCTGTCAAATTCCATCCACCCACTCTTGACTTTTTCGATGAGATCATCCGAGCCGGCAAAGTCCGCCCCTGCGTCAAGGGCCTCTCGTTCCTTCTCCCCTTTTGCAAAAACCAGCACCTTAACGGTTCTGCCGAGGCCATGGGGGAGAACCACACTCCCGCGTACCATCTGGTCTGCGTGCTTGGGATTAACCCCAAGATTAATGGCAACATCAGCCGTCTCATCAAACTTAGCCCTAGCGGTCGATACGGCAAGCTCCACGGCTTCTCTCACCGAATACCGCCTGCCAGACTCCACCTTGCTTCTTTCTTCTAAATACTTCTTGCCCCTATTAGTAGACATCTTGTTCGAACCCCGGAATAGATTTATTTGGCAATTTCAATACCCATGGACCTTGCAGTCCCCGCCACTGTTGCCATAGCACCGTCCATATCTACGGCATTCAGATCCTCGTACTTTATTTCAGCAATCTCCCGTACCTGTTTAGGGGTTACCGTTCCCACCTTTTCACGTTTAGGATCCCCCGCACCCTTTGCAATCTTTGCAGCCTGTTTCAATAGAACAGACGTCGGGGGCGTCTTGGTAATAAACGTGAATGATTTATCGGCATATACGGTTATCTCAACCGGTATTATCATACCCTCCTGATTCTGGGTAAGGGCATTATATGCCTTGCAGAATTCCATTATATTAACCCCGTGCTGACCCAGGGCGGGACCGATAGGCGGCGAAGGCGTAGCTTTGCCGGCCTGAATTTGAAGCTTTATGCTCGCAATAACCTTCTTAGCCATGAGACTCCCCTCTTTTTCCTTCTCGTTTCAAGATTTTCTTACGGTTCTTCTAGTTTTGGACTACCTGTATAAAATCCAGTTCCACGGGTGTAGATCTGCCGAAGATACTCACAATAACCCTCAATTTACCCTTCTCCGGCTTGATCTCATCAACGACCCCATCAAAATTTGTAAAGGGCCCATCCACAATCCTTACATGATCTCCCAGTTCAAACCTAAATTTCGGCTGGGGCTTCAAGGTACCCTCATCTATCTGGGTCTTCAGGGACTGAACAGACGCATCGGATATCGGAGATGGCCTGTCTTTTGTCCCTAAGAAACCCGTGACCTTGGGGGTCTCTTTCACCATATGCCAGGTATCGTCGGTCAGCTCCATCTTCACCAATATGTACCCGGGAAAAAACTTCCTCTTCGAGGTCTTCTTCTCACCCTTCTTGAGCTCGACCACATCCTCCTCAGGTATCAGTATGTCGGAGAAACGGTCCTGCATACCGAAGGTGACCACCCTCTCTTCCAGAGAGCGCTTGACCCTGTTCTCAAAACCCGAGTATGTGTGAACAACGTACCAGTTAAAAGCCATATTGTTAACTCAACACCAATCGTACTATCCTGGTAAGGCCAAGATCTACTATACCAAGAAACATTGACACGATAATGACCACGACGATCACGACGGAAGTCGCGGCAAGGGCCTCTTTGGGGGTCGGCCACGTCACCTTTTTCAGTTCAGACCTCGCCTCCTTGAGGAAGCGCCCCACCCCGTTTATCATCAACCGTATCTTTTCCATCCGACATTCCCTCGAAAAACATAATGGCAGGCCAGGAGGGATTCGAACCCCCAACACCCGGATTTGGAGTCCGGTGCTCTAGCCATTAGAGCTACTGGCCTGTTCCAGGCAACACACCCTCACTTCGCAACCTCGAAAACCCGTAAGGGAATATTCCCAAATTTCCACGTCCCGCTACAGCGACATTCCCAAGAGAAATTCTTCCGTGATCACATCTCCACATACAGGCAGACATATTACTTCGTCTCTTTGTGCTCGGTATGCCGCTGGCAGAATTTGCAATATTTCTTCATCTCAAGACGGTTTTTCGTGATTCGCTTATTCTTCGTCGTCGTGTAATTTCTCTGTTTACATTCGCCACATGCAAGGGTAACAATATCTCTCATTCCCATCAACCCGCTTTCACCAAAATGGAGCCCACGACCAGGATTGAACTGGTGACCTCATCCTTACCAAGGATGTGCTCTACCGACTGAGCTACGTGGGCCGATAAAGATCCTTTTCCACACCCTGAAAAACAAAAAAATGGAGCGGGAAACGGGATTCGAACCCGCGACCCTCAGCTTGGAAGGCTGACGCTCTAGCCACTGAGCTACTCCCGCCTCATAAAAACCCAAAATGACAAAAATATGGTGGAGGGGGGAGGACTTGAACCTCCGTAGGCTTCGCCGGCAGATTTACAGTCTGCTCCCTTTGACCACTCGGGAACCCCTCCACGCTAGTCAGCACTAACTGGAGCTGGCGATGGGACTCGAACCCGCGACCTGCTGATTACAAATCAGCTGCTCTACCAATTGAGCTACGCCAGCAAGTTAACCTATGTATATTAAAGGGTTTCAAGCAACCGTACGGATCAATCGCACCTCGACGCCCTTGAATAAACGCGCTTGACTCCCCTCGAATAGAAATCGCGATACTAAGTATAAACGATGTGTTTGTCAAGATGTTTTTATCAAAAATCGTGGTTAAAAGAAAAAAGCCTGAATATCTAACCTTCGCTAAAGACAGTTGCGGAAAAAACAAATATCTGTGTGTCCGTATCCTTCCATGCGTCCTCCTGCAGCCCCGCCTTGCTACAGGTCTCCTTCAGGAATGTGGCTCTATCCCAGTTGTACTCGGCAGCAACCTGCGGCAGGAGCAATCCGGAATGGAAGCCCTTGACAAGGTAGATTCCATGACGTCCCACTTCAATCTCATCGACATCGTGTATCTGCTTGAGTGGTGTCAAGGCCGATATCTCTATGTCCAGATATTTGAGTTCATCTTCTCGCACGGGGCGGAACCGGGGGTCCCTGAAAGCCGCCGCCTGTGCCATTTCCTCGACCGTTTCATAGAGCGTTTTACTGCCCTCTATGAACCCGATACAACCCCTCAACCGGCCCTGTTTCTTGAGCGTGACAAAGGCACCCATCTTTTTCTTCAAGGTATCGGACTCTATCTCAGGGAGGGACATCCGCCCCCCGGCAAGACCGGCCTCAATACTTTTCCGTGCTACCTTAAGGAGCAAATTTTTCTCCTGTTTCGTCAAGTCCATCCCCGACACCCCCCCACCCCTTCATACCGCCTGCGTCCTTTTTATACAAGACAACAGCAGCGTATCCCACAACCCCGCTTTTATCTCCCGTGATATCACCGGAGTTCATATATTCCAAGATCCTGGCGTTATCAGCTCCCATTGCCTTGGTCACCATCATTGTCACGGCCACCGGCCCGGCGCCACACGCCTCGAATCTGCCGCTTTCAACACCTCGCAAAAGCCCCTCTGCATCCATCTTCTCAATATACTCGAGCGCCACCGAATCCATTCCAACAGCTCTGTCGTAGCTATGGTAATGTGAGAAATCGGAGCTGGCAATCACCAGAGCCCCGCCATCTCCCACCGCCCGTATGATCGCATCGGCCACCGCCCTACAGGTGCCCGGGTCCTGCGTCCCCATCAGGACAGGAACAAGGGGAATACTACCAAAGATCACCTGGAGAAAGGGCACCTGGATCTCAAGGGAATTCTCCGGGAGGCGATCAGCCGCAGCCAGTGATACCACACCATTGCTGTACGTCGCTATATTTTCGGCCAGGGTTTTGTCAACAGGGCTGATGCCCAGCGGGGTTTCATACCCCTCCCCGTTATATATGGAGGCCCCTCTGAAAGACACCCTGTGACTCGGTCCTATCAGAATCACGGCATCAAACTCACTGCCCTGCACTGCCTTATAAGCATACCCGGCAACCCGCCCCGAATACACGTATCCGGCATGAGGGGAAACGAGTCCCGCCACCTTTCCACCAATAGCATCCACCTGCGCATCAGCGAGGTATCCCCCTATATCGGCCCTCAGCCGCACCGGATCCTCTGGATACCACGCCCCAGCAATGATCGGCCTTCGTATAGTGTCCATTTCTTCCCCCCTTCCCTTTGCAGAAATCGAAAGGATAAGAAATACAACAAGGGTTATACACGATATTGCCCTGACAAATTTATTCATTATCTCCGGCAATCGTCTTCAGGTCCGGCCATCGTATAAACGATTTCCTCCCCTGTCAAGCCCGGCGTTCAGCGAATCTCCCTCTTAAGGGTTGAACATGGAGCAAAATCATAGCACCATCAGTCACCTTCCGATCGAAATATACGGGATCGATTTCTTCCTCTCTACTGGTCGACATATCCGCCCAATATCTCTCATTTTCTTACAGGGCATTCTGAAGGTTTTGGCATACGGCGAGACGTAGAAAGTGTCGCATGATCGTCAAGGCAGAGATTCCCTCATTTCTGAGTTCGAGTCATTTCCTGCATGGTCTTCGCCATGATAATGCTCATGATGAGCCATGCCAGGCCGAAGGCGAATCCAGCCATCACATCGGTGGTCCAGTGCACATTCAGATAGATCCGGCTCATGCCGATTGAAAGAATCAGCAGTGATAAAGCTGCCGTGATAACAGTGCGCGTTATCCCTCTATGCATCGCTCGCCAGGCGATGTACATGAGAAAACCGTAGATGATTATCGATGAAAAGGAGTGGCCGCTGGGGAAACTGAAGCCGTGCGACAGGGCCAGTTGGGGCACCGGCCGGATGCGGTGGAAAAAGAGTTTCAACAGGACAAGGAGGCTTTGACCAAACCCCGTAGCGATAAAGAGGGCGAAGAGATCCCACCAGTTCCTGACAAAGAGAAGATAGAGGGCAAGGAACATGACGACCGGCGCGAGCAGGTAAAGGCTCCCAAGGCTGGTGACGGCGACCATACCCTTCGTCAGTGCCGGGGTGGCAAGCCCCCCTACGAATGACTGCATCTTAAAATCGAGGACAAAGAGCGCTTCCCTGTCGATCAGATCTTCCACGATTTCACCAAAACTCATGAAGGCGAGAATGAGAACCGCGAGCGAGATGGTGAGGTTCAGGCCATACCACCTGCCCGCGCGAAAGCGGTCTTTCAGAAGAGGCCAGGCGTCGGGCATAAGCTCCGTCAATTTTTGATCGGCCTGAAGGAGTCTTTCCCTAATCAGGTGCTGTTTTTTATTGAGAACCGAATAGAGGTACAGCAGCGCCAGACCGGCAACGAAGGCGGCGATCCCGACACGGCCGAGATATATCCTGATGATGTCCCAGCTTTTTCCGAGAAAAAACCCGATCAGAGAAAAGGCGACCGCCCACGCGATCCCGCCGGCGGCGTTAAAGAAAAGGAATCTCCGGTAGGGCATCCGGGAAATACCCGCCACCACCGGGGCAAAGGCCCTGAGCCATGCCATGAAACGTCCCAGGAAAACGATCTTTCCGCCGTACCTCAGAAAGGCTTCTTTGGCCTGGTCCAGATACTCCCTTTTGAAAAAGAAGAGGTGTCCCCATCTGAGGAAAAAGGGCTCGCCGAACCGGGAGCCGATGAAATACCCCACCGTATCGCCCAGAACGGCTCCCATAATCGCGATGCCGATCACAGCGGTCAGGTCCAGATTCCCCCTGGCGGCTAAAAGCCCCGCTATGACGACGATGCTCTCGCCGGGGACGAGGAGACCGACCAGGGCCGAGGTTTCGAGAAAGGTCATGATGAAGAGGGCGTAATACCCTCCGGGGTGTAGATGAGAAACAAAAAAATTGGTTAGTGTTGTCTCCATGTCTGTATACGTTTCCCCTCGACGTTATACGCCTGTCAGGCTCCTTGGCGCCTGTGGGCCTTTCTCAGGTGCACCGGTTCGGCCTGCCTCTTGATCATCTTCATGTTCAGCATCTCGACGCAGATCGAGAACATCACGGCAAAGTAGATGTAGCCCTTGGGGATGTGAAAGCCCATACCCTCCGCCACGAGAGTCACGCCTATCAGGATGAGAAAGCTCAGGGCAAGCATCTTTATGGTCGGGTGAGTGTCAACAAAGTCACCTATCGGCCCCGCGGCGAACATCATTACTACGACGGCAATGACAATCGCGAGGATCATGATGTGGACATGCTGGGCAAGGCCCACGGCGGTGATGACCGAATCAAGGGAAAAGATAATGTCGAGCGCCATGATCTCCATCAGGACACCGAAGAAACTCTTCGCCGCATGGCCCCCAGCGTGTCGCCCCTCTTCACTTTCAAGACTGTCATGAATCTCAAGGGTACTTTTGACAAACAGGAAGATGCCTCCCCCTATCAGGATGAAATCGCGTCCCGAAAACTCGTGGGCAAACAGGATAATAAGCGGCCTTGTCAGGGTCATGATCCAGACGAGGGAAAGGAGAAGCGCAATCCGGCTTACCATCGCCAGGGCAAGACCTATGACCCGCGCCTTCTGACGCTGCCCTTCAGGCAGGCGACTTACCAGGACGGAAATAAAGATGATGTTGTCGATACCCAGCACGATCTCCAGTGCGGTCAGGGTTGCGAGTGCAACCCACGCCTGAGGATCAAATAACCATTCCATGGCATGCTCCTATCGTGAAATACATTACGGTTCTCCCTCAGCTCCGGTAAGGGGCCTCACCTGCGGCCCGCACGATCTCCCCGTAGTAGATACGGTGATAATCCTTCTGCGGATAGTTTTCCTCTATGGTCGCATCAAGAAAGTTTTCCGGATTCATGTCCTGCCAGTAGGTCTTCCGGCACTCCAGAATCAGTTCCGCCTCCTTGTAGGCGGGGGCCTCCACCACCTTCGATTCGACAACGGTCAGCCCCGACTCGCCGACCTTGTCGGAATCCCTCCCCGACTTCGTGCCCAGAACCATCAGCTCCTCTTTGCAACTCTTGGGAAAGGCGCAGAGGGTGAAGGTGGGGTATTTTTCCATGTACCGGAGGGTGTGGCGGCCGGACCTGACCACCACCTGGACGAAGGGCTTGTTCCACATGCCGCCTATGGAGCCCCAGCCTACCGTCATGGCGTTGAAATCCTCAAAAGTCCCGGAGGTCAGTACGAACCACTGTTTCAGCCATATGCCCGCGCCCCTTACCTGCAATTTGCTTACATCGATCTCTTTCATATGTCCTCCCTCTCCGTATCTTTGATAACCGCCCCGCTCCGGGCGTGTTTGTGTCTGTGCCCGCGGCATGATACAAAAGTATCGACTCCGAATCAAGGATTGTGTCTATCAAACATTGTTGATAATATTGCGCCCTTCTGCAAGCTAAACGTTGTCAACATACCAGAGAAGAGGAGGCAGCATGAAAGAGCATTTTTATACCAAAGACAGTCTCGCGAGCATCGGAAAACTCATGGAGCTGAAACCCGAAACCGCCGCATCGTTTGTCGCGTTTGACCAAAAGGTTTTCGAAAAAGGGGCGCTCGACGCAAAGACCAAGGAGTTGATCGCCATAGGCGCGGCCCACGTTACCAGGTGCCCTTACTGTATCGAGGCCCATGTCAACCGCGCGAAGAAGGCTGGGGCATCGGACGAAGAGATTGCAGAGGCCGTCTTTGTCGGTATAGCAATGAATGCCGGAGCCGCGTTTGCTCATTCGTGCTTCGCGATGGATTGCCTCAAAAAATAGGCGGGGGCTTTTTCAGGAGCCCCTTCGATCTTTTACAGGCGTTATGATTGAGCCTCCTTCCGGGCCTGCCGCTCTCGCTCATCGAGAATAATCTCCGTTGTCCTCCGCTCCGCCTGCCCCACAAGCGTTGAGCTTTTCTCGGGCAGGCCGGCCTTGAAGACGACCTTCATTTGTCGCCTTACCCTCAGGGATACACGGATAAAGGTTAACCGAATAAAAGAATATAATCCCTTTTCCCTTTTTTCATTTGAACCAGGCTGGTCAATGGAACAAAAAACTGATATTGGGGCCGTTGTCACAGTGAGCAGAGTGCCCCCGACCGGGGTGGACTATGGAGACCCGAGCGCATCATGAGCCTGAAAAAAGAGATCAAATTTTTTTTCATCAAATATGCTTTGACCTTTCCCGCATATTATATCCTCAATCTGTACGCAAAGACCGTCCGGCCTGGTTTTGAAAATGAAGCGGCGGTCAGAGACCATCTGGAGAAGGGGGGACGGGTTATTCTGGCCTCGTGGCACCAGAGATTTTTTGGGGGATTCTACCTCCCCCGGATACTGGGCAGACCGATCTGTATCATGATTTCCCAGAGCAGGGACGGGGATTTCATTGCCGATATCGTTGAGAGGATCGGCTGGATACCGGCACGGGGATCCGGCTCTCGCGGAGGCAAGAAGGCCCTACGGGCACTGGTTGATGAGATCGCCAAAACCCGGATTGCCGGTCACATAGTGGACGGCCCGACGGGACCTCCCCATGTTATAAAGCCGGGCATCATCTCCCTGGCGCAGAACTCGGGGGCCGCGATTTGTCCCACCTACGTCCTTTATGAGAATGCGTGGAAGTTCAATAGCTGGGACCGGTTCATGATCCCCAAGCCGTTCAGCAAGGTCGTTATCCGTTTTGGCCCCCTCGAGCCGGTCCCCGAAGCCATGGACGCTGAAGCGTTTGAGGGGGTTCGTCGGCAAATCGAGCGGAAAATGCTGGATGAATACGAAAAGGGAGACCGGTCCCTGGACAGAAGAGCGAAACGGGGATGACCCGCCTCGTATATGAGACACCATATCCGATCACCCCGAAATAACTTCATCCATAGCACAACGTGAGTGATGACGACTGCGTCCACCGCTTGTCCAGCAATCCTTCCATACCGCGCTTCTCATAGCGATCAATGTAACGCCGGAACGTTCGATCACATACTCCTGAAACCAACCACTAATTTTCTTGACAATTCGAGGTACAAACATGTAATCAACCGCCAAGCCGGAGTGGTGAAACTGGTAGACGCAGGGGACTCAAAATCCCCCGCCCGCGAGGGCATCTCGGTTCGATTCCGAGCTCCGGCACCATGAAATCAAAGGGTTACAAGTTTTAGATACGGCTTGTAGCCCTTATTTTTTTGTGATTGTGATAAATTTGTGATAGATCCTTTATTGATGCTATCCATGACCTCAATCGCAGACCTTAAGCTTTCAGAGTGATGGTGAGCATATCGTTGCACCATCGTCACAGTTTTCCATCTGCCTAATTTCTGAACCGTGTAAAGATCCACTCCATTCTGTATTAACCGCGTTGCAAAAGTATGTCTGAGATCATGAAATCTGAAGTTGACAACCCCAGACTTTTTAAGGGCAGT
This sequence comes from Syntrophales bacterium, assembly GCA_028718565.1. Lineage (GTDB taxonomy): Bacteria > Desulfobacterota > Syntrophia > Syntrophales > UBA2210 > UBA6078. The sequence continues at coordinate 18,416 of JAQULO010000044.1, forward strand.
ATAAAATGCTTTCATCAAATCTCTATTCCCTTTACGATTAGACATCTTATTGGGAAAAACATACTTGTCTGAATCCACACCACTTTGACATACATCCATTAACACAGACATTGCTGTACCATTCAGCGGCATGGTATCAACACAGCGGTTTTTCTGTTCGGAAATGGTAATGGTTCTTCGGTCGATATCCACCTGAGACCACTTAAGATCAAGGATTTCACTCTGGCGAAGTCCGGTGTTGATGGCAAAAATGATGATATCCTGCAACCACTTTGGTGAAGATTTTAGAAGTCGCTCTTCCTCATCAAACGAAAGCCACCTTTCAATAGCGTTGGATACTCTTTCCTTGCTTACTCTTTTAACTGGATTATCACTTACCAAACCCCACTCACGAGTAGCAATGTTAAAAGCATGACTCATCGTGGTAAGTTCATAATTGATTGTTCGGGGTGAAACGCCATCATCCCTTCTCTTTACCTTGTAATTTGAGATTATCGCCGGTGTAATTTCAGTTAAATAGTGTCCATCCGGAAACAATAAGTTTCTAGAATAATTGGAGAATGTGGCATTTTTTGCTTGCTTTTTTCAACGCATTTTGGCATCTTATTATAGCTATATATCCGAAACTATTGTTTAATCT
>JAQULO010000045.1 GCA_028718565.1 Syntrophales bacterium
CGCCAGCTTATCAAAAAGGTAAGTTTGTCAATATAAAATTGTCAGATCATCTTGGAAAATGGGTACTTCTTTGCTTTTACCCAGGTGATTTTACCTTTGTCTGAGCTACTGAAATTTCAGCAGTTGCTGAAAAATATCCGGAATTCCAGAAACTCGGGGTGGAGATATTCTCTATGAGTATTGACAGTATATTTGTCCACAAAATGTGGAATGATTATGAACTGTCAAAAATGGTAGACGGGGGGGTCCCTTTCGCCATGCTGTCTGACGCGGGTGGAAGAGTGGGAAAGGTGTACGGTATTTATGATGAGGATGGCGGTGTCGAGACACGCGGAAGATTTATTATCGATCCGGATGGAGTGGTACAAGGGTTCGAGGTTTTAACGCCACCAGTAGGCCGAAACGTTAATGAATCATTCCGGCAAGTTCAGGCCTTTCAGCTCGTTCGAGAATCCAAAGGAACGGAAGCCACGCCATCTGGCTGGAGACCGGGCAAGATGACGCTCAAGCCTGGACCGGAGTTGGTCGGTAATGTGTGGAAAGAATGGAAAACCAAAATGGCTTTTGATTGATAAAAAAAGCGCAATCGGAGATTGCTGGGGGGCCGGCCCCCACACCGCCCGGCATGTGGCTTCCGTTGGGCGCGCACCGGGCGGTTTACAGAGATTACCGGGGCCGCAGCCGGGTGGTTGATCCTGACGTTCCAGGAAGCGTTTAAATGATCCGTTCTCCCGCCTGGCGGCTTTTTACAAGAACGATGAAGTCGTCGGCATAGTATTTGCGTGGGAATACGAAACAATCGGAAAGGAACGCGGAGTGCAGCATGAATGCATTTTTCTGGTGGGCATTGAAACTTTTTATAGGGATAGTTTCCCTCTTTTTCCTCATGTGGGGTGTTGATGTCCTCGTCTATGCGTACACCCTGAATAACCCCCTTGAGTTCCTCATGTATTTCTTTTCGTCGAGCATGCTCATCCTTGTGAGCGCGACGGGTGTCATTTACTGCGCTTTCAGAATCTTCAGGAGAATAAAGGGGGAGTCAGCCGTATGACTTCCGTAAGAATCTTCCCGAATATCTTCCTTAAAAGCCTTATCCTCACAGCTATTGCTCTCCTTTCCTTATGTGAAACCTTAAGGCCTTGTGGTGCGTATGACCTCACAGATAAGGTCAAGGAGTTCACGCTCGAAAACGGCCTTAAGGTGCTGATCGTTGAAAGGCATGCAGGCCCCACCGTCTCTCTGTACATAAGTCACCCGACGGGTGCGATAGATGATGGAGACGGTCATACGGGCACCGCACACTTCCTTGAGCACATGCGCTTCAAGGGAACAGAGACGATCGGAACACGCAACTCTGATGAAGAAAAGCATATCCTCCGGAAGATCCATGAAACGGGGAGCGCACTCGATCGTGAAGAAATGAAGGGGGAAGGTGCCGACAGGCAGAGGATGGAGGAACTTCGTAAGCGACTTGATGCCCTCCAGGCGGAGGCCGGGAAGTTGAGCATCCCTGCGGAGATAGACCGCCTCTATACGGAAAATGGCGGGGGGGATCTCAACGCCTTCACGGGTCAGGACATCACCACCTACCACGTGAGTCTGCCCGCAAACAAGGTAGAACTATGGGCACGAATAGAATCAGACAGGCTGGCCAATCCCGTCTTCCGCGAATTTTATTCGGAGCGTAACGTGGTTATGGAGGAACGCAACCAGCGGGTTGCCTCCGATCCCGGAGGAGAACTCCGGGAACAGTTTATGGCTACCGCCTTCATAGCTCACCCCTACCGGCGGCCGATACTCGGATGGCCCTCGGATATGCGTTTCCTGGACTTTGATTACACGTTGCAGTTCTTCAGGACCAACTATACGCCAAACAACACCATCATAACCATCGTGGGTGACGTGTCACCGGAGGTGGTCATGGAGATCGTACGGCGCTATTTTGGTCCCCTCCCTCGCTGCACGGTACCCCCGCGGCGCGTTACGGAAGAACCCGTCCAGACCGGAGAGAGGCGAACGGAGGTTAAATTCGACGCCGCGCCCCGGCTCATCATAGGTTACCACAAACCCACCCTCCCCTCCTTTGACGACTGCGTCTTCGATGTCATCGACACGATCCTCTCCGGGGGAAGGACATCAAGATTTTTTAAGGTATTGGTTAAAGAAAAAGGGATCGCCTCCGACGTGACAACGGCAAACGGGTATCCGGGCGCCCGATATCCGAATCTCTTTGTCATATTCGCGGAGCCCATATCCCCGCACACCCCTGGGGAGTTGGAGGAGGTCCTCTACCAGGAATTGGACAGACTTAAGCGGGAGCCCGTCGGAACAAGAGAGCTCGAAGGGGCGAAGAATAACTTGAAGGCCGCTCTCCTGAGGAACATATCCACAAATTCCGGTCTCGCCGGGATGCTTTCCTACTATCAAACCGTGGCGGGGGACTGGCGGTATCTTGTAACTTTCCTCAGTCTGCTGGAAAAGGTAACGCCCGAAGATGTCATGACAACTGCAGGGAAATACCTGACTCGGGACAACAGAACAGTTGCCACGTTGGTGAAGGACAAATGAAGAGACATCGTATCTACATGGCATTTCTGCTTCTGTTTCTCTCGTTGTGCGCATGGCAAGGCGATGCAATGGGCGACGTAATGGGCGATCCCGACAATATTACGTATGCCCCCCTCCGCTTCGAACCCCCGAAGACCCAGAGGGTCGAACTTAAAAACGGGATCATCCTCCACATGCTGGAGGATCACGAGCTTCCCCTGGTAAACATCTCCGCCGTTGTCAGAATGGGATCATTCTATGACCCTCCCGGAAAAGAAGGGGTGGCAAAGCTTACCGGGACAGTGATGCGAACCGGAGGAACAGGTTCCATGACGGGTGATCAGCTTGATGAGGAACTGGATTTTATCGCAGGGCTCATCAACGTCTCAGTGGAGACGGAATCTTGCACCGTTTCCCTGTCTGTCCCGCAGGATGATCTTGACAGGGGGCTGAAAATATTTTCCGACATACTGATGAACCCGGCCTTTGAAGAGGAGAAGGTCATCACGGCAAAGGCCATAGAGACGGAGGCGCTCAGGAGAATTCGTGATAATCCCCAGCAAACCGCCTTCAGGGAGTTTCGACGTCTTATCTACCGTGGCGATCCCCGGGGAAGAATTTCCTCCATCGAATCGATTGAGAGAGTGAAACGAGACGACCTGATTGTGTTTCACCGACAGTTCTTCCGTCCCTCCAACCTGATGATCGCCGTATCGGGAGACGTACAAAGCAAGGACATGGTGGATAATATACGGGCAACCCTGGGGGAATGGAACGCGCCGGGAGGGCCCGGAGGGTTCCCTCCCCCGCCGGTGTATGCACCAGCCTCACTGGATTATTTCTTCAAGGATACCCCCCAGTCCATCGTACTGGTGGGACACCCCGCCCCCGGCAAAGAGAGTTCCGACTTCTACGCCTTCGAGGTACTCGATTTCATCATCGGGAGCGGCGGTTTCCGCTCGCGCATCTTCGGCGAAGTGCGGAACAGGCTGGGACTCGCCTACAGTGCCGGGAGTTTCTATTCTTCCCGACCACACTACGGCATCTTTGGAGCCTACGCGATGGCGAACGCCTCTTCCACCCTAGATGCCCTGTCAGCCATGACAAATATACTGAACGAAGTTAAGAAGAAAGGGGCCCATCCTGATGAACTGGCCTGGGCGAAGCAGTCCATTATAAACAACTTCATCTTCTCCTTTGCCACACCGGACCGAATCGCCGTGGGTCAGATGATGCTGGAGCATGATGGACTGCCCGATAATTTATTGACAAGTTACAAAAACAATATAGAGAGGGTGGAGCTAGATGATTTGAGAGCTGTCGCCTCTCGTTACCTCTCAGACAAAAGCAGGGTTGTGCTTGTCCTCGGCGACAAAAAAAGATTTAATAGGCCCCTCTCCTCGTTTGGCGATTTTCGCGTGACACAGGACAACGCAGGGGACGGGCAATGACGCTGATACGGATGATAAAAGGGGCGGATCGTGGCCGATAGAGATCTATTTGAACGGATCAGTAAACGGATAGACTCGTACGAGAGCGACATGGTAGCGCTCCAGATCGGTCTGACCGCCATACCGGCGCTGGCACCCGAGAACGGCGGAAACGGTGAATACAAGAAGGCCGGCTACCTTGTGGAACGTCTCGAACAGCTGGGTTTTGACAACATCAGGAAGTTCGACGCGCCCGACGACAGAGTCGTCTTTAACTGTCGCCCCAACATAGTAGCCACCATCCCAGGGGAGAATCACGGAAGGACCGTCTGGATCATCACACACACGGACATCGTTCCCCCGGGAGAGCCAACGTTGTGGAACCATGACCCTTACGAGGGATATGTTAAAGATGGAAAGGTATACGGCAGGGGGACAGAGGACAACCAGCAGGACCTCGTCGCCTCCATTTTCGCGGCGAAGGCCTTTCTTGACGAAGGCGTAAAACCCGGGTTTTCGGTGGGGCTTGCGTTTGTAGCCGATGAGGAGACGTCGAGCAACAAGGGGCTGGTCTACCTCCTCGGAATGAAGAAGAAGCTCTTTAAAAAAGACGACATCATTGTCGTCCCTGACGCCGGCGACGAGGAAGGGTCGATGATAGAGGTGGCGGAGAAGAGCCTGCTGTGGCTGCGCTTCAGGACGATCGGAGTGCAATGTCACGCAAGCCGACCATCCCTTGGGAGAAACGCCTTTACCGCCGCGTCACACCTTGTCACAAAGCTGGGCGACCTGTATCACATATTTGACAAGACCGACCCGCTCTACCGTCCCGGGACGAGTACCTTCGAACCCACGAAGAAGGATGCCAATGTCCCCAATATTAACACCATACCTGGGGATGATGTCTTTTACCTCGACTGCCGCATCCTGCCCGACTACAACCTTGTAGAAGTAATGTCGAAGGTACGCGCTATGGCCGACGAAGTGGAGCAGACGTTCGACGTCTCAATAGATATTGTACCGGTCCAAGCCGTAGCAGCCCCTCCCCCCACGGACAGGGACGCGCCGGTTGTAAAGGCCCTTGCAGATGCGATACGGAAGGTCTACGGAGTGGATGCCATTCCCGGCGGGATCGGGGGCGGCACCGTGGCGGCGCCGCTCAGGGAGAAGGGTTACCAGGTAGCAGTATGGAGCAGGCTGGGAACAATGGCGCACCAGCCTAACGAAAACTGTATTATATCCAACATGACAGGAAACGCTAAGGTGTTCGCCCACCTCTTCCTGGGGCGGACCCGAGAAAACACTTGATGAACAAGGAGGCACGAATGAAACAACCGAATGTTTCAGGAGACACGAAAAGCGTTGTCATCCTCGAAAAGGACAGCCGGTTCCTGGCGGATATCAAGGAAGCCCTGAAGGGCGATCCCGAGTTGTGGATCATCGGCGAGCGCGTGGATCTGGTCGGGGCAACCACCCTCCTTATGGAGGAGATCACCGGGGCACCAGACGTCATCATCGCCGGACTTGATCTTCTGAAGGAGGCGGTGGCAAGCGATGCCGCAACCCTTATGGGGTTGAAGGAAAAGATGCCGGGGACAAAACTGATCGTCACGAGCGAGCGGTACGCGGATGAAGAGATATTCCGGATGATACAGGAGGGAATACGGGGCTTCTTTCTCAAGGGAACGCCCCCCGCGCTTGTCACAAAATGCATACGGGTGGTGCACTCCGGCGGGATGTGGATGGACAATTCGTTTATCGCCAGGGTCTTTGAAGAGTTGTCGAGCAGGGACATGAAGGCACGGGGACGGTAATCCGGCCGTGTGCCGTATTGTGAGGCGCTTCCGGTTTTCCTTAACGAAAGAGTGATACTCGCGGTTTATTGTGTGTAATTGAGGAGATTCTTATGGAAAAGGAACAAAGGGTTGAAGGGGACATGACAAGGATCGTCATCTTTGAGAGGGATACCACCTTTGTCGATGGCCTGAAGAAAGCCATAACGGCCGCTCCCGATATCAAGATCATCGACGTACGTAGGGATATCGAGAGCGCCAAAGAGTTCATACTCACATCCCTGGAGCGAATTGACCTGATCCTTGTCAGCTTCAACATACTCAAAGAGGTTGTTGCTTCTGACATGGGAACTCTTATGAAATTAAAAGCTAATCTCCCCGAAACCAGGGTCGTCGTCATGGGAGAACGGTACGTCGAGGAGGAGATCTTCCGTATGGTGGAACAGGGAATAAAGGGCTTCTTCGTCAAGGGGGATATCTCATCCGATTTCATAATCAGATGCATACGGGTAGTTGCGGCCGGACAGATATGGATGGACGTGAATCTCGTCAGCCGGGTGTTCGAAGAGTTTTCCCGCTATTACAGCGAGGCCGAGGGAAAGCTCCGGTCGCCATCGCTCGAAGAAACCGATCGGCTGGCCCTTCTCACGAAGAGAGAATTGGAACTTCTGGATCTCGTCTCCCTGAGCCTCAAGAACGACGAGATAGCGGAGCGCCTCTTTATCAGCACCAAAACGGTAAAAACACACATACGAAACATCTTCGAAAAACTGGGTTCCAGAAATAGAGTGGATGCCACCCTACTCTACATCGGAGCATCGAAGAGACAGGGAGCAAGAGTGGAACACTGAAAAATTCCAGCAGCGTCAACGTGATCCAAAAAGGTCATGAAGGTCCGGTCAACTGGGAAATGATCTCCGATAGTCTGCCGAACTCTTCCACCGTCAGTGTCTCTCCCCTCCTCCGTCCGTCTATTCGCGCTTCGGCAAGGAGGGAGGGAGTATCGATGCCCATTGGGCGCGTACCATCCATCCCTTTCAGATTGTTAACCAGGGTTTTTCTCCTCATTGAAAAGGCCGCCTTCACCGTCTCGATGAAGGTAGCATAATCTCCCAGCGGGTACAGAGGTCCTCCACGCATCTCCATATTAAGGACGACCGAGTCCACCTTCGGTACGGGGTAAAAACAGGTGGCCGGAACCGCCATGAGCCGTGAAACCTCCGCATACATGGAGACGATCACGGAGGGGATTCCGTACTGTTTCGTTCCCGGAGATGCCGTGATCCGGTCCGCAACCTCTCTCTGAAGCATCAACGTTGCTGAGGATACGTGCTCTCTGAATTCGATCATACGGAAAAGGATCTGCGACGACACGTTGTAGGGAATATTGCCGATGACCTTTATTTTTCCACCGCCCTGGAGGGGGGAGGAAAAGTCGTAACGGAGAACATCGGTGTGGATTATCTCGATGTTGGGCACCTCGGCAAGTTCACAGACCAGAACCTCCACAAGCTTCGGGTCTATTTCGAGTGCTATGACCCTTTTCACCCTCGGTGCGATCATCGCCGTCATGGCTCCCAGCCCCGCCCCGATCTCTACCACGGTGTCCCCCTCGCCGATCTCTGAGGAATCCACTATCCGGGAGGTTACGTTGTTGTCCACAAGAAAGGACTGCCCCAGGCGTTTTACCGGGTGTATATGATATCTTTTGAGGATTTTCAGGGGAGATTCCATCACGTATCTCATGGAAATTGATTGTCTGCTTTGGTTAAAGTTATTTATAACATAAAAGTTATAACTAGCTTAAAATACAGATCGATATCATAGCCTGTCTCTACCGGGAAGCTCAATCGAGCGGCCACCTGGATACCGCGTTAAGATCGAGGCCATCCCTCCGGCCGTTGCAGAGGAGGTTGTTGCCGACAACGGCTATCATCGCCGCATTGTCGGTGCAGAGAACCGGCGGAGGGACAAATATCTCGATTCCGGCCCTCTTTCCCCCCTCTAAAAACCGTTCGCGCAGTCGGCCGTTCGAGGCTACTCCGCCGCACACCACAACCCTCGGAACGGAGGCATCTTCCGCAGCCGTCAGCGTCTTATCGACGAGGACATCCACGATGGCCTCCTGATAACTTGCCACAAGATCGGGCATCTCGCCTGTTGTTATGGGCTTTTCTCTGCCCTTCATGTAGTTCAAAAGGGAGGTCTTCAGGCCGCTGAAGCTGAAATCGACACTTCCCTTCATCGCACGCGGAAAGGGTATGGCTGAGGGGTTTCCCTCTTTCGCCAGACGATCTATCACCACCCCCCCGGGATAGCCGAGATCCAGCATCCGGGCGGCCTTATCAAAGGCCTCTCCCGCCGCGTCGTCCCTCGTCTGCCCCAGTATCTGGAAGTCACCAAATCCTCTGACAAGATAGATATGGGTGTGCCCACCCGAAACCACCAGGGCAATAAAGGGGAAATCCGGTTTGTTTTCGGTGAGAAATATGGCAGCGATATGTCCCTCTATGTGGTTCACTCCCACAAAGGGGATGTCGGCCGCGAATGCCATCGCCTTCGCCGCCGAGAGACCGACAAGGAGGGACCCCACCAGGCCGGGGCCTTTCGTTGCTGCGATCCCTTCGATATCAGACATCGACACGCCGGCGTTGTCCAGGGCCTGTTGTGCCGCCGGTATGATTGCCTCCATGTGCTTTCGTGAGGCTATCTCGGGAACGACACCCCCATACCTGCCATGAATGGCTATCTGGGACGCTATGACGTTGGATAGCATCTCCGAGCCGTCGGAAACCACCGCCGCCGCCGTTTCGTCACACGAGGATTCAATCCCTAATACGAGCAATCTCGCCTCCAGGGAAGTATTCCCCTAATGTAATAAAAAACTTTGAACTTGAAACTTGGCATGGATGGGGTATATAGGAAAGCCGTTTGTTTGTAAATACAAAATAGGGATTCTATGCATGGAGAAAGAATGCGATTTCCTGGTGTTGGGCAGCGGGATAGCCGGCCTGTCCTTCGCCATAAAGGCGGCGGATTTGGGAAGCGTCGCAATTGTTACAAAGAAGAACAAGGTAGAATCAAACACCAATTACGCCCAGGGCGGTATCGCCGCCGTTACCGATAAAGATGATACCTTTGAATCCCACATACAGGACACGCTGAAGAGCGGGGCGGGACTGTGCAAGGAAGACGTCGTGCGCTTCGTCGTAACGGAGGGACCCGAGAGAATCAGGGAACTTATCGAATGGGGTGTTCAGTTTACAAAGACGAAAGAAGAGGACGCCTACGACCTCGGACGGGAGGGTGGACACAGCCGCAGGCGGGTTCTTCACGCGGAGGATCTCACCGGCAGAGAGGTGGAAAGGGCACTGACCGAGAAGGCCGCCTCAAAGAAAAATATAAAGATCTATGAAAACTTCTTCGCAATAGATCTCATCTGTAGGTCGAAGCTTACCGGCGGAAAAGAGACAAAGGACCGGTGTCTCGGGGCCTATGTCTTCGATGCGGACAAAAACGTCGTCCATACATTCAAGGCAAAATTTATCATGCTCGCCACGGGAGGATCGGGGAAGGTCTATCTGATCACGACAAACCCCGACATAGCTACGGGGGACGGCGTGGCGATGGCTTACAGGGGCGGGGCCGAGATAGCCAATATGGGGTTTATACAGTTTCACCCCACCTGCCTCTATCATCCCGACGCAAAATCCTTTCTTATAAGCGAGGCGGTGCGGGGAGAGGGAGCCAAGTTGAGGCTTAAAAGCGGCTCCACCTTCATGGAGAGATACCACCCGATGGGGGCGCTCGCTCCGCGGGATATTGTCGCCCAGGCTATCGACACGGAACTGAAAAAATCGGGGGACGGATATGTCCTTCTGGATATCACACATAAGGACAGGAAATTTCTTCTGAAAAGGTTCCCCTATATCTACAACCGGTGCCTTGAGTTCGGGATAGACATGGCTGTCGATCCAATACCGGTGGTTCCGGCAGCCCACTACCAGTGCGGCGGAGTTCTTGTCAATCCCTTTGGCCAAGCCAGCATCGACGGACTGTTCGCGTTCGGAGAGGTGGCATGCACCGGTCTTCACGGCGCCAATCGCCTCGCGAGCAACTCCCTCCTGGAGGCCCTCGTATTTGCTCACCGGGCTTTCAAGAAGGCCCAGGAGCTCCTGCCAACGGTGGATACCGATTCCATTCCAATTCCTCCGTGGGATACGAAGGGCGCAACCGAGAGCGACGAATCCATTGTCGTCTCGAATAACTGGGAAGAGATCCGAATGTGCATGTGGAACTACGTAGGAATCGTACGTTCCAACAAGAGACTGGAACGCGCGAAGAGGCGAATCGACATGATAGCGGGAGAGATAGAGGAATACTATCGCAATTTTACTATAACGACAAGTCTGCTGGAACTGCGCAACATCGCCACGGTGGCCGGGGTTATTATCGAGTGCTCACGCCTCAGGAAGGAAAGCCGCGGCCTTCACTACAATCTTGACTATCCCGACAAGGACGATATCAACTGGCTAAGGGATACGGTGGTAAAGAAGGATTCAACGGGTTAGACCATAAGCAAATCCATATAAAAGGGAGGGATGGACCATTAACGGAAAGCACGTGAGAAGGACCCCCTTGCATGACTGGCACCTGGAACAGGGCGCCCGCATGGCCCTGTTCGGCGGGTACGAGATGCCTCTGTGGTATCCTTCGGGGGCAAAGCGGGAGCATCTCGCAGTCCTCGCCGGCGCCGGCATGTTCGATACGAGCCATATGGCCGTTATTGTGGTTGAAGGGGCCGGGGCGCTGGATTTCCTCCAGCTCTGCTACACCAAAGATCTGGATGCCTGCATAGGGAAGAAGGACAAGGGGCCGCTTGTGCCGGGGAGGTGCGTCTATGGAGTCTTCCTCGACGAGTTGGGGCACGTCATCGATGATGCCATCGTTTCGCAGGTGTCACCGGAGGTGTATATGGTCGTTGTGAACGCCGGGATGGGAGGGGCCATAACCCGGCATCTGAAAGGCCGAGCGGGCGGAGCAGCCACCCGCATCAACGACCTTACCGACGGGATCGGAAAGATGGACATGCAGGGTCCACTCTCCGCAAAGATACTCTCCAGGATGCTCAGGGACCCGGGAAGGGTGTTTGACCGCATGGTCTACTTCAGCTTCAAGGGGTTCTTTGATGATGCCTCTCCCCTTGCGGACGCCGTGCGCCTCTTGGATGGCACCCCCATCCTGCTGTCGCGAACCGGCTACACAGGTGAGTTCGGTTTTGAACTCTTTATGAGCTCCGACCATATCGGGCGTGTGTGGAATATGGCCCTGGAGGCGGGAAGGGACTTTGGTCTCATGGTCTGCGGCCTCGCCGCGCGCGATTCCCTGAGGACAGGCGCAGTGCTCCCCCTCTCACACCAGGACATCGGCCCCTGGCCTTTTATCAACAATCCGTGGAATTTCGCCCTTTCCCTCAAGGACGACAAAACAGGTTTCACCAAGCGATTTGTAGGCGATGAGGCCCTTGAAAAGAAAACCTATTCTGAGTATACCTACCCCTTCGCCGGGTTCGACATGCGGAAGGTTTCTCCCGGAAATTCGACGGTTGTAATGGACTCGAACGGCGCCGCAATCGGCACGGTCCTGACCTGCGTGACGGAGATGGGCATAGACAGGGTCGGGGACAGGATATGCAGCATCGCCAGTCCGGACAGGCCGGAAGGGTTCAGGCCGAGGGGGCTTTCGTGCGGGTTTGTGAAGGTGACGAAGAAACTGGCCTGTGGAGATACCGTAGAGCTGAACGATGGAAGACGGGGCATACAGGTTCTTATCACGGATGACATTCGCCCTGATCGCAGTGCGCGCAGGGCGATCAAAGACATGTTGTAACATCTTGGATTTTAACAAAATAGTATTTAATTTACGGACTCTTTGGCGTCATTTTGGCTTACGTGGAAAAGAGGGAAAAACGTCTCCATGCGAAATGACGAAGGGATTTTCTCGCAGGATCATCAAACATGAGGAGGGGGAAAGGACATGAAGGAGATCGAAGAATTATTGTTTCCGGACGACGTACATTACGCGGAGACGCACGAATGGGCCAGGGATGAGGAGGAGACCGTAGTTGTAGGGATCGGCGATTACGCACAGGATCAGTTGGGGGATATCGTCTTTGTGGAGCTTCCGGAAATAGGCGACACCTTCGAGAAGGGGGATCAATTCGGCACACTGGAGTCGGTGAAGGCCGTCTCGGAGATATACATGCCGGTTGCGGGAAAAATTACAGCGATAAACGAGGCCCTGTCGGAGGAGCCTGAGCTTGTAAACCTGGAGCCCTACAACAGAGGGTGGATGATTGAGATAGAACCTGACGATCCCGACGAGATACACACCCTTATGTCCGGCACCGAATATATGGAGATGCTGAAAGGAGCGGAATAGATGCGCTACCTGCCCCACACCGAAGAAGATATCGCCTCTATGCTGCGCTCGGTAGGCGCGGAGCACATGGACGATCTTTTCTCCGTGATCCCTCCGGATTGCAGGATGGGAAAAGCCCTAGATCTACCGGATGCCCTGACGGAGTGGGAGCTGAATACCCTCGTAGAGGCTCTTGCGGAAACGATGGCGGTCTCTCCCAAGTACAAAATATTCATGGGCGCGGGAAGCTACGATCACTATATCCCCGAATCGGTCTCATATCTTCTCGGCAGATCCGAGTTCTCGACAGCCTATACCCCCTACCAGCCTGAGATCAGTCAGGGAACCCTCCAGGCGGTATACGAATACCAGACCCTGACCTCCCGGCTGCTCGGCATGGAGGTGGCGAATGCCTCTATGTATGACGGCGCATCCGCTCTGGCCGAGGCACTCCTGATGGCTATCCGCATTACGAAGCGAAAACGGGTTGCCCTGTCGCGTCTCGTCCATCCCCACTACCGCGCGGTAGTGGAAACGTACCTGAGACCGGGAGGGTATGAAATCGTGGAGCTGCCCTGTCTGGAGGACGGCCGGACCGACATCTTGGGTTTGCCAGGCATGGACGATCTCGCGGCCGTCGCCATCCAGTCTCCCAACTTTTTTGGGTGTATCGAAGACCTTACGGAGGCAAGCAAATCCATACGGGAGGCAGGAGCCTTCTTCGTCACCTCCTTTACGGAACCTCTGGCCTACGGCCTTTTCAAAAACCCCGGCTGTCAGGGGGCCGATATCGTCTGTGGAGAGGGACAAAGCCTCGGCATCCCAAGGTCTTTCGGAGGACCTGGGCTGGGGATGTTCGCCTGCCGAATAAAGCATGTACGAAGCATGCCGGGACGCCTTGTGGGAAAAACCAACGACAGGGAAGGCCGACCCGGTTTTGTCCTGACTCTCGCCACCAGGGAACAGCACATACGCCGGGAGAAGGCAAACTCCAATATCTGCACCAACAGCAGCCTGTGCGCGCTGGCATCCGCCATGTATATGGCATCCCTTGGAGGGACCGGGATACGAGAGCTCGCCTGCCTCAACTATGATAAGGCCGAATACCTCAAACGGGGCCTGAGAGAGGCCGGCTGCACGGTCACCTTTGACAGCCCGACCTTCAACGAGTTCGTAGTTACATTTCCAAAAAAGTTAAAGTATACCTATAAGAAACTACTGAAACAGCATATAGTAGCAGGGGTTCCTCTTTCAACCTGGTATCCGGAACTTGTCGATCACACCCTGCTGTGCGTGACGGAGACAATGGGCAGGGAAGATATGGACGCCCTGATACGGGAGATGGAATTATGAGAGACTCACAAGGAACCTCCGGTCTGATACTCAACGAGCCGCTGTTATGGAAAAAGGGAAGCAAGGGAAGGAGCGGCTTTTCCATGCCCCGCAGGGATGTTGTCCCCTCCCCTGTCGCTGAAGGGATCACGGGTGACGGCCCCGACTTTCCCGATCTCTCCGAGTTGGATGTCGTGCGGCACTACACACGCCTCTCCCAGTGGAACTTCGGCCTCGATACGGGGATGTATCCCCTCGGGTCGTGCACAATGAAATATAACCCCAAGATCAACGAGAAACAGGCCACCCTACCCGGCCTTACCGGGGCGCACCCACTCCTCCCGGCCGAACTGTCACAGGGCGCCCTCAAACTCATGTACCGTCTCGAACGATACCTCGCCGAGATAACAGGGATGGATGCCGTCACCCTGCAGCCCGCCGCAGGGGCGCATGGAGAGTTGACGGGGATGCTTATCGTACACGCCTATCACAAAAACGCGGGTTCACGTCGTTCAAAGATCATCGTGCCAGATACCGCGCACGGCACCAACCCGGCAAGCGCGGCCCTCTGCGGCTTTTCTTCAGTCCCAGTGCAATCGGACGAAAAGGGGATCATATCACCCGAGGTCGTTGCCGGGGTCATGGACGAGGACACGGCTGGAATCATGATAACCAACCCGAACACCCTGGGGCTCTTTGAGGAGAATATCCGTGAGATAGCCCGGATCGTCCACGCAAAGGGAGGTCTGGTCTACGGTGACGGGGCGAATATGAACGCCGTCATGGGGATCATGCAAATGGGAAAGATCGGGTTCGACGTGATGCACCTGAACCTCCACAAGACCTTCTCGACCCCCCATGGGGGAGGCGGGCCCGGCGGGGGACCGGTTTGTGTAAAAGATTTTCTGGCACCCTTTCTTCCCGTTCCACGGGTAGTGTACGGCGAGGGGACCTATCACCTGTCAGAAAACTTTTCCCAGTCCATCGGGAGACTGCATGCATTCCACGGAAACTTTGGGGTTATGATCAAGGCCTTCTGCTACATCATGAGCATGGGGGGCGAGGGATTGAAACAGGCCAGCCGGCTTGCCGTTCTTAATGCAAATTACATAAAGGAAAGCCTCAAGGAATCTCTGCATCTCCCGTATGACAGGGCATGTATGCACGAATGTGTCTTCTCAGACAAGTTACAGGAGACTCAAAAAGTCACAACACTGGACATGGCAAAACGTCTTATAGATTACGGCTTTCATCCGCCGACTATCTACTTTCCACTCGTGGTGCACGGCGCCATGATGATTGAGCCGACCGAGACGGAATCAAAGGAGGATATAGACCGGTTCATCGAGGCGCTCAGGGCCATCGTGGCCGAGGCCCGGGAAAATCCTGAGCTGCTCAAATCCGCCCCCTGCCGTCCCAAGGTGCGCAGACTGGACGAGACCGCAGCGGCCAGAAAACCCTGCCTTGCGGGATAATACCTATGGATCACCAAACGCAAACGTGGGTGCAAAAACCCCGCTGGCTCAGGAGGGGTCTCCCACGTGGGGCCGAGTGTCGGGCGGTCAGAAATCTCGTTAAAAAAAATCGATTGCATACCGTCTGTGAAGAGGCCCTGTGCCCTAATATCGGGGAGTGCTTTTCCCACGGCACGGCAACCTTTCTCATCATGGGGTCCATATGCACGCGCAGTTGCAGGTTTTGTGCCATGACCCCTGGAAGGCCCGAACCTCCCGATCCGGAAGAACCGGCCCGGGTTGCCGTTGCGGCACGGGAAATGGGTCTTGACTATCTCGTGGTCACCTCCGTCACGAGGGATGACCTCCCCGACGGCGGTGCCTCGTTCTTTGCCGAAACGATCACGAAGATACGGGAAGAGATTCCGAAGGCTCACGTCGAGGTGCTGATACCCGATTTTCAGGGGAACCTACAGGCGCTAGCCTCCGTCATCAGAGCCCGCCCCGATGTCCTGAACCACAATATCGAAACAGTGCCGAGCCTCTACCCCGCGGCGCGCCCCGACGCATTATACCGGCGCTCGCTAACGCTCATGGATAACATTAAGAAAGCGGCCCCGGAGATGCCGGTGAAATCGGGGATCATGCTGGGCCTCGGAGAGACTTCGAGTGAGATCGAACAGACATTGCGCGACATGGTGAATGCCGGATGCGATATCCTGACGCTGGGACAGTACCTCCAGCCCTCGAAAAAAAATCTGCCGGTGGAACGCTTCGTACACCCGGATGAATTTGATCAGTGGCGCGTAGCCGCTCTCGACATGGGGTTCTCCGCCGTCGTCAGCGGCCCCCTCGTGAGGAGTTCATACCATGCCGACAAACTTTACTACCAAACGGTGAAGGAAAGATAGAAAGCAGGAAGTCCGTGCATGATGGGATGCAAAACGGTCACCTCCTTCGAAACAAATACATGATGATATTAACACAACTTATCGGATTAAGATACGTATTTATGATAATAGTTGATTAGCCACCGTGTTGCGAAAGACGCTATGGAGACTTATTGTAACAAATGGAAGCACGTGCAAGAGAAGTGATTAGCAACAACATATTGCCGGAAAAGAGCATCCTCATATCCGTTATGATGACATCCTTTTTTACCACTTTTATCGGCAGTTCAACAAATCTGGCATTACCGTTAATCGGAAAGGAATTCGCGGGGAGCGCCCTTGTTCTCAGCTGGATTGTGACCGGTTATATTCTGGCATCAGCCGTATTTCTGCTCCCCATGGGAAGAATTGCAGATATTGCAGGGAGAAGAAAAATCTTCCTTCTGGGAACGGCAGGCTTCACACTTTTTACGTTTCTATGTGCAGTTTCGTGGTCGAATACCTCGCTAATCCTTTTCCGGATACTGCAGGGAATCACAGCTTCGATGATATACGCGACGGGAATGGCAATAATATCATCCACCTATCCGGCCAGGCAGAGAGGAAAGGCAATGGGGTTGGCCGTTACAGCCACGTATACCGGCCTTTCATTCGGACCTGTTCTCGGAGGCTTCATATGCCAGCATCTTGGATGGAGAGGCATCTTCTACTTCACCGCTTTCATTGGGTTCGTCTCTGTTTTATTCATTATGATGCGTGTACGGGACCAAGGGATTAGCGCGCGGGAGGAAAAATTCGATCTCGTCGGCAGTATACTCTACATGTTCGGAATTGCGGCACTATTGTACGGCATGTCATCAATGTACGGCACACCATGGGCAAAATATATTCTTATAGCAGGAGTGATCCTGATGACGGGCTTTATCCTGTTCGAATCAAAGGTCCCCTTCCCTCTCATAAATCTGCGGCTGTTCTCCCATAACATTGTCTTTGCCTTTTCCAACCTGGCTGCAATGATCAATTACAGCGCAACCTTTGCTATCGGCTTTCTCCTCTCTCTTTATCTACAGATAATCCGTGGATACAGTCCACAGACAGCCGGGCTTGTCCTTCTCACACAACCTGCCGTTATGGCCCTGTTCTCTTCATTCGCAGGCTCTCTTTCAGACAGAATCGAACCCCGTCTTGTCGCTTCATCCGGAATGGGGCTCAGCGCACTGGGCCTCTTTCTTTTCACGCTTCTTGGCACCGACACGCCTATCTGGATGGTCACACTGAACCTGGCGCTCATCGGTCTCGGTTTTGCCCTGTTTTCTTCACCCAACACCAATGCGATCATGGGATCGGTAAGCGAACGGTTCTATGGGATTGCCGCATCAACGGTTTCAACCATGCGTATGATAGGAATGGCTATGAGCATGACCATTGTGACCTTGCTGATTGCCCTGTTTGTCGGCGATGTGACACTCCGTCAAATGGATCACGTACTTTTCTTAACCAGCTTCAGAATCGCCTTCGCAGTATTCGGCATCCTCTGCGCCGGCGGCATCCTTGCCTCACTCGCCAGAGGAAACGTACGGTCTTCATAAAAAACGGGGGGAACCGTGAGGTGAAAAGGCCCCTTCAATAATCCACGCCCCCCGCGCGGGGGGCGACGGCGGCGAAAATCCACCACGACGAGGGCGACGAAAAGGCAGCGGCGATTATCATCCGCAACGTGCCGGAGTCGGTACGGCGCGAACTCAAAGCCAAGGCCGCCCGAGAAGGGAAGTCGATGCTGGGGGTTGTTTTGGAGTTGATAGCAAAATACGTCCAAGTATAGACGAGGAGGAGGGCGAATAACAATTTTTCGTCATGAAAAACCCAAAATAGGAGGAAAGAAAGAAGGAGAAGGCATAACACCAACCATGGCGGGGCTAGTCCCCGCCTTTTTTTATTCCGAAGGCACCCCGGCAAGCATTACCGTATCATCGTCGGGGTCGTAGTCGGGGTTGTTTTCTAAACATTTTTTATGCAGCCACGCGATTTGAGCCTCCCTGTCGGGAAGACTCACAAGTTCATTCCATTCGGCCTCGGTCATTTTCTTACCCATTAGTATTTCTCCATAAATTTCTTGGCAGCCTTGACGGTTAGTTCAAGCTCGTTAAATACACCGCCTTTTAAATCAACGCACCCAACTTTATCCCAATAAAACTTTACAGTCTCCATATCATTCACCGACACCAGCGTCAACCGCCCTCCGTACCCGGCATCCATCGAGGCTTGCACCGCCTCTTTCATCATGGCCGTGCCGCCGTTGGGGACATTGCTTCCAACCGTAACAACCTTCAGGGCATCCCGAGACGGATCTTTGATCCACGAAATAGCCGCCGCCTGATTCTCTTTGATGATTGCGGCTCCAGCATACCCTTTGCCCTTCAGGTCTTTAATGGCCGTTAGTGCATACTTGGCCTTGTAATTATCGGTGACATTCACCACGTTCTGAATGCCCGAAATTGCTTCATTCAGCCCTGTCTTTTTACCACTATGATTTTACCACATTTTGAAGTAATGTCAGGTCCTTAGTTGATTTTGTGACGCTCAGAGCTTCAAGCTGGCTAAGGCTCAGCGGCCTCCCCTGCTGGCTTACGAGATCGGAAAGCGTGATTTTGCCGCTTCTCCATAATTCGGCCCTCCCCGGCCCCAAGAGATTGTCCTGATACTCCTTGCTATGTCTATTTAGGAAGTCAGAGCATGTTTCAATCCACGCCCCCGCGCGGGGGGCGACCAGATAATTCCTGATCGGCTTCAATGTAATTCGTGTTTCAATCCACGCCCCCGCGCGGGGGGCGACAGGCACCATTTATCTGATGGGTTTGCCATTGTTGGTTTCAATCCACGCCCCCGCGCGGGGGGCGACGCAACTACTTGCGGTCCACCAGTGGATATACTTGTTTCAATCCACGCCCCCGCGCGGGGGGCGACTTAACTAGTGTCCATCCGGAAACGCCGGTTTTGGGTTGTTTGTATTACGAATAAAAGGGCAGCGATATTTTGCTTACAGCGTTTCGGAGTTAATTTTGTTGCGTTGTATTGTTCTTTCTCAATTTAA